>NZ_JBHSGK010000012.1:0-10024 GCF_042654445.1 Bacillus daqingensis | reverse complement strand
AGGCCGGAGGCCCGGACTACCTGCTTCAGTACCTGCTTCCAAAATCCATCAGCCAGATGCTGTAAAACAGCCACGGCATGAGAAGAGGCTCTCCCATGCGGAGAGCCTCTTTTTTTGAGTGTTGATAAAGTCATTTCAGGTGAATGACCTTGCATCTGCCTGCATCTGCGGACACTCGCTTTCCGGAGGGAACGGCCTCAGCTAACCGCTTCTTCCTTTCGTCCGCCGGATCTTCGCCTCGTTCTGATCCTCCCGGAGTCGAGTTTCCTCCGATTTAGCAGCTGGCTGTCCGGTTAAAACCCTGATGATGATTCACACGAGCTTGTTCCATATAAAGGGAACCTTTCGTTAGGCAGCGCTTCGATGTCGAATCGGGATGAACGTCAACGTATCCACTAAAAAAAGCCGCAGCGTCTAGCGATTGGAACGTTTTTCTCCATCAAACAAATCCATTTCCCCTTTGTGTCCGGCGTGCCCGTGGAAGCCGCGCAGCCTGAAGATGCCGTGCCGTTCAGATCTGCGAACGGCATGAAAAGCGCGAGCGGAGCCGGACTATGTCTTGAAGGCTTCTCATGAGAAGCCTGTGTCCGAGTGAAGCCACGCCATCCTTCCCTTCATACAAGGACACCCCTGAGAAATAGCTGAAGGCAAGCCCACGGCAGGCTCGGTAAACAGAGAGGAAAGTCAATCAATCGAATAAACATGTAAACAAATTGACTTTATCAACAGCCTGGAAAGAGGCTCTTCCATGCGGAAAGCCTCTTTTTTTGAGTGTTGATAACGTACTTGCAGATGAATAATGTCGAATAGTAATATAATAGCATACTGCAATAAATTGAAAGGAGGTTTAAGACAGTGAGAAAATTGTGGAATAACTCTTCGAAATAATATATTTTGAGGAGGAAAAATGAATGACGATAAATTTTGTTAATAGTAAAAATATAAATAGAGAACAATTAGAAAGACTATATAATGATGTAGAATGGTATGCTTATACACAAGATGTAGAAGTTCTTCAACACGCAATAGAACAGTCATTAGAAGTAATATCTGTTTGGAATGGGGAAGAATTAGTTGGGTTAATTCGGGTTGTTGGTGATGGAATAACAATTATCTATATTCAAGATATTCTTGTGTTAAATGCTTATCAAAATCAAGGAATTGCTACTCAACTAATGCAACAGGTTCTAAATAAATATAAAAATGTTCGTCAAAAAGTTTTAATGACAGAAGATGCCCCTGATGTAAGACATTTTACGAAAAGAATGATTTCGTATCTTGCGATAAGGGTTCTTTAGTAGCGTTTGCTAAGATGAATTAGGGAAAAATATAAAAATCAGAGTTCACCTTATTTATAGGTTCAACTCTGATTTTTTGCTGTGTTTGTGAATAAACGTACTTAAATTAACGATGAGCGTTAGTTTAAGAAGCCACTAATAACAAAACAACCTCCATATATTTAGAAGTAATTTCATTAAAGGTAAAACAACATTAAACTTTAACACAAAGCCTTTCAATTAAAAACCGTTCCAGCACGAAGGCTGAAACGGTTTGATTTTTAAAGCAGTCTACTCGACGTTTAAAACGCCACCGGAGACTAACATCTCTCTTTCTCCAAGCTGAGCATAAGTAGCAAGCTGGTAGTTTCCAGGAGAAAGTGGCTCCCCATCAAAAGTCATATCCCAACTGAATGAGTGAAGACCTGCCGATACGTTTTCTGATACAGAGGTTTCGTAAAGGAAAGCACCAGTATCAGCATTGTAAATTAGAAAGCTGAAATAATCAGCACCGGCCGGAAGATTTACGGTTCCTAGAAGGTTACCACCGTCGAGAGTGAAACCTGGCTGTCCCATGATCGGGTAGTCCGGCTGCTGGACGAAGAGAATCGTCGGTACTTCAATCGTTGAAGATCCGTCGCTCAGCTGAATGGTACCTTCGTGGTAGCCAGGCTCGAGTGAAGACGCGTCCACTTGTACACCAAAGTTCAGCTTTTGGGACTGTCCAGGCTGTACGCGCAGGTTGTTGCTGTTCTGCAGACGGACGCCTTCCATGCCAGTCAGTTCCATGGAATAACGCTTAACTTCATCAGATGTGTTGTGAATTTCAAAGTGTTGACGCTCCACCTGACGACCGTTATCCTTTTCGAAAATACCGAAAGAGTGGCTGCCAGGAACAACAAGTACTTCTGTTTCAATTGCGTCCATCACGCGGATGCTTCCGGCACCCTGGGAATTATGGGCATACGGATTGCCGTCGCGGTCCACCATGTTTTCCGCTGTGTTCATCAGAGAGGACTTTACAAAATCGACGCCCCAATCCGGGTTTGCTTCCAGGATCAGCGCTGCGGCACCTGCTACGTGCGGTGCGGACATGCTCGTACCCTGCAGAGACGCATAGCCGTGCGGCTCTTCTTCATTATGAGTTGGAACAGTGCTGACAATTCCGACACCAGGAGCGGAAACGTCCGGCTTAATCATCCACGTGTCCATAACCGGTCCGCGGGAAGAGAAATCAGCCATTGTTTCCCCGACTTCACGGTCAAATTCGATCGCGAAGGAGACCGTGTCGTTGCCTGCCTGAACGTCAGCTAGAAGTGCCTGACCATCATCCTGGTTCAGCATAACGGTTGGCAGAGCCAGACCTGGAATTTCCGGCATGGAACCGGCTACGTTGTTGTACATGACAACCCCGACAGCCCCTTCTGCTGCTGCATTTGTTACCTTATCAACGAAGGCGAATTCACCGCGCGAGATTAGTGCGATGTTACCTTCGAGATCCGCTTCTGCAACTTCTTCCTCAGTGGCAAGGCCGGCATCAACAAGCTCATACTCGCCGTCGTTCAGTGCAAGCAGATCATCTACTTCGTCATAGCCCATTACCTGAGCGGAAGAAAGATCCAGTCCGCTTTCTGTTACCACTTCAGCTGTATAGAGGTCAAATGGAAGCTGAGTCGCACCGACAGAAATGGCATCACGGGAAGTACCTGGAGAACCAACTGTCCAGTTGTTCGGTCCGTTGTTTCCGTTTGATGTTACAGCAACTACGCCGTCAGCCATCGCCTGGTCAAGCGCAAGGCTTGTGGCAAAGTCCGGATCGTTTGTTGCGTTACCGAGTGACAGGTTCATCACGTCTGCGCCGTCTTCCACGGCACGCTCAATCCCTGCGATAACACCCTGAGTGGAGCCGCTGCCGCCTGGACCGAGGACACGGTAGGAGAGCAGCGTTGCGTCAGGTGCAACACCTGTGAACGGGCTGTCAAAGCTTGATGCAACCGTTCCAGCTACGTGCGTTCCGTGATTCGTCGAACCGCCGCGCGGATCTCCAGGAGGAGTTTCTTGCGGGTCATCGTTGTTATCGATGAAGTCCCAGCCTTTATAGTCGCCAAATGCGTGTTCCAGATCCGGGTGTGTGTAGTCGACCCCGGTATCGAGAATAGCAACCGTCACGCCTTCACCCGTATAGCCTGCATCCCACGCTTCATCGGATCCGATGAATGGAGCGCTCTCGTCCATTTCAGGCGATACTTCGCCCATGGAGAATTCGTCAGACTGGACGCTGTCTACTTCATATTCAACATCCGGGTATACGGCTTTAATGCCTTCAACAGAGGCAAGCTCATACAGCTCTTCGCCAGGAAGTTCGAGAGAAAAACCGGAGAAGACAGTATCGTATTCAAAGTTTACTTCAGCTTCTGGAATTACTTCGGCAAGCTCTTCAAAAATATCGGCTCGTGCCTGCTCCAGTACTTCAGCAGACTGAGAGCGGCCGCTCTGTTCTGCAGCGAGAACAGATTCTTCATCAAGTTCAACGACAACGGAAATGTCGCCCTCTGTAACGTTATCTGCATCGAGATGGAATGTAGCAACGGAAGCTTCATCGGAAGACTCCTGCGCTACTGCTGTCCCGCTGAATCCGGAACCAGCGACTAACGCTGCTACTGAAACGACAACACTTTTACGAAATGCTGCTTTCATCAAAACGCCCCTTTTCCTCAAAATAGTATGTGCGGATAATATCCAGACAGACATCTTCCCCCTATCAAGGAAGGATCAGCCGCATTGATTAGAATTTTACAATTATTTTCACAATAAATCTATTGAATTTTTAGAATTGAGAAAATACTACCGAAGTGCCGTGTCTATGCACGTTTTGTGTGCAATTGAAGGCATGAAATCGATAAAAGACCTGCCTGTTTAAGGGGCGACATAGCTGTTGGGAGGTCTATGTACCTAATTGAATATTTCGAAAATCGTAATATATAAGAATAAGGTAAGGGAAATGACAGATTACCTGACTGAATATTCATTCACGATCAGAGTGTCTGATATAAAGCTGTTTAGAAAGGTTAGAGGAAAAAAAGGAGCTTCAAAAAAAGCCCTGCGAGCAGAATGCCTCACAGGGTCTAACGATGATTATGACGGATATGACGACACGTTTTCCGTACGGGCAGATAAATAAACGGCAGTGAGTAGGCCGGCTGCAGCGTAGCTTAAAAAGAAAGGCGGCGGCACGATCATGACAAAATAAACGGGCGGAGCGGTCACATAGGCTGCGGCTGTCATGACGAACCCCCAAAGAGAGATCGTTAATCCTGTCCAGTCAGGCTTTTGCCTAACTATGATCCAGGCACCCGCTGAAGCGATCAGCATGTAAAGCGCAGCAGGATGGGAGCCGATGCCGGTGGGCTGTGAAAAGACGGTGTAAACAGCGTGAGTCATTAAAAAGAGCATGGCAGCCGCCTGAGCCAGGTCCCGAATAGCTATTCTCTGCTGGGCTCGATAGAGGATAACTCCGGCCGCAGCTAATCCCGCTAGTGCCTCTCTCCAGCCGCTTGGATAGGTAAGCACGGTCATTGGATCGTCGAGAAGTATTGGGAATCGAAAATGATTTTGCTGAAAACCGTCACAATAATCCCAGTCAGCAAAGCATTCAGTGCTTCTTCACGTGCTCGGGGATGGTGACGATAAACGGTAAGCCAGCGTAGCACCATCCAGGAAATAAGGAGGCCGATGCCAATATAAATCCAATTGAGCTGGATCAGAGCAGGGCCGATCATCCAGGCCTGGTTCATAGCAGAACCTCCTTCTATAAATACATTGATACACGCCAATATACAGGAAGGGGTATACGGGTACAACCGGTAATCATCATGAAAAACGCCGTCCAGCATTATGCTGAACGGCGTATAAATCACTATTCAACTTACGGACGCGGGTGATCCGGATGGTCAGGATCGTCCGGGTCAACCGGCTTTGGTGCTGCGTCTTCTTCAGGTGGACGAGGCGGGTTCACCGGCGGAGTGCGGTCTGATCCGCCAGCTGTACCGGATGCTCCTGAAGGGCCGCTCTGGCCGCCAGGTGTTTTCGGTCCGGCAGACGGGTCAGCCGGCTTATCGTTTTCTTTCTTCATTTTACGGTCAAGCTCTGCAAGCTTCGTCTTAGCGTAGTCACGTCCACCGACACCAAAGGCAATGGCAAAGGCGACAGAAACAGCACCAAGAATCAGCAGGAATGCCAGATTCACAATCGTTGTCGCAAATTGCAGCTGATCAAACGTCATAAAGGCTGCAAACACAATGATCGTATATTTTACGAGAGAAGCATAGAAGCCGCTTCCGGAGTATTTCTTCACGAGGGCACCAAGGTAGTGGCCTGCGAATAAACCGAGAAGCAGAATCAGCAGGGCACTGACGAGAAGCGGCAGATACGCAAGCACGGCGCCGCCGATATTATTCAGCACTTCCAGCTGGAGTACGTTCAGTGCTTCTACCGTGAAGAAGATGATGATAACAACTTTTACAATCTGTCCAAGAATGGTGGAAACGCGGAAGGAACTGCTCTTCGGTCCGTCCATTTCGAAGAAGCTGTATACATTGTCGACACCAGTTCGCTGCAGCAGGTTGATAAGCAGATCACCGACAAAACGGGCGATAAAGTAACCTACCAGTACAAGAATAATGGCGACAAAGACATTCGGAATCATTGCGAGAATGCTGTTAAAGACGTTCGTGATCGGCTCGGAGATCATCTGAATGTTCAGCGTTTCTAGCGCGACCGTGATAATCGGGATCAGCAGGAAGATGAACACGATGTTCGCGAGAATCGCCGACAGCTTCATAGAAGAAGAGCCTTCGAACCGCGTCCATTTATTAAACCAGTGGTCAACCTTCAGACTTTCAAGGGACCGGTAAACGAGATCTTTGACGAGGCGTGCAATAAAAATACCGACAAATAAAATAATAGCAGCTGCAAATATGTTTGGCAGGAATTCCAGGAACGTTTCGGTCATGTTGGCGATTGGGCCGGCGACCGACTCCATGTTCAGTGCATCTAAAATAGCCGGCAGGAATAATATGAAGACGAGGAAATAAACCAGCTTGGAGGTCGCTTCCAATATGCTTGCACCTTGTTCCTCACTTTTGACAAGTGGAGTTTTAGCGAGTCCTTTATGGGCACCAAGCTTTTTTAGCCCTTTTGAAATAATGTTCTTTGCGGCGAGTGCAATGACCCATGCGAGCAGCAGAAGCAGTAGTGCGACGACAATATTCGCAAGAGAGCCAATGAGATCGCTGAGCAATGCTTGAAATTCATTGGTTACATTGTTCATACGCTGTTCCCTCCTATTATGTGATAGTTAACCATATCCAGAAACCTGTGGGAGTAAACGTATTTAGAGGGAATTACATAATACTAATGTAATGGACTTAAAGGTGACGTTAGTGTCAGGATAAAAAATGAAATAGGCAGATATCTTAACGTGAGAACGTTATAGCCTGTTCGAATGTCCCCTGATCATAGCTGCAGAAAACCCCGGACAAGGTTCTGTCCGGGGCTCTCCATGGCGATTATTTCATTAACGGATGCGCTGGTTGATCGCATGCACCTGCGCAAGTCCTTCCTGATAGCTGCGGGCACGTCGTCGTTCAACGGTCAGCTTTCGTTCAATACACTGCTCGTATTCCTGGAATGAGTAGCCGTGATTTAAATGCATCGAGCGCTCAATTAATTCTGTCGTTTGCAAGGTAGCGTTCCCCTTTCCAATAGTCTTACTGTGGTATATTTCCTGACAAAGGAAACGGCAAACGAAAAAAGGGAAAAATAAGAAATTAGCAGCAGAGCCTCTTTGTTATAAGAGTGAAACGCTGAGTCTTTGTTCATCGTTAGAAATGTGCTTTCCGACCCAGGAAAAGAGCGAGTTTTCCGAACCTGGTGCGCCGATGACAGAGAAGCTGATACGTCGTCCAGCCGACTTAATGGGAATCGTCAGCTGAGGAAGCCCGCCGATGCCGGCAATCGCGCAAAGCCGTAAACTGCGGGTTCTTATATCGTCTACTTGTACCGGAGGCAGGTTTTTGGCTGGAGCAGGTCCCGGGGCGGTTGGAATGACAAGGATGCTTCCGGCCGCCAGCTGCTGAAGCTGCTCACGAAGCGCGTTTCGCTCTGCAACCGCCTCAGCTGCTTCCGCTGCGGAAATGCGGGAAGCGGCTTCAAACCGTTCTTTAATGCCGGGGCCGAACGCTGGTGCATGCTCGGTCACCCACGTGCCGTGCTGCTCCCATATCTCAGCAGCCTGCACGACGCGGAACGTTTCCTGCAGGTGCGCAAGAGAAAGTCCGCCTGATTTTACCGGAAGCGGATCCAACTGATCCATGATCTGCTTATCTTCCGCAAGCTCCCACGCTTCTTCGAGGAAATAAACATCGGTCGGTCCTTCATCTGTCTGCGGATAAAAAAGAGAAGCGGCCTGCTGCAACGTATCGAAATCGGGGCTTAACAAGCCGATCGTATCGAAAGAAGGCGCAAGCGGAATCAGGCCTGCTGTGGAAATACGTCCATGGGTAGGACGAAGTCCGTACAGTCCGCAATACGCCGCAGGAATGCGGATCGATCCGCCGGTGTCAGTTCCAACGGCAAAATCACAGTCCCCCGAAGCAGCGGCAGAAGCAGAGCCGCTGGACGATCCGCCCGGTATACTCTCCGGAGCAAGCGGATTAAGCGGCGTGCCGTAGTGGGCATTTTCCCCGTGCAGGCTGTACATCAGTTCATCCGTTACGGTCAGCCCTTGAATCGAGGCGCCCGCCTTTAACAAAATCTCCAGTGCTGGAGCCGTCGTACTGGCAGGCGGGTGGGTGCGGAGCCAGTCCGGATTCCCCGCCGTGCTCGCTGTCCCTTTTACGTGAAAGACATCCTTCACCGCGAACGTTTTCCCCTGCAGCGGACCGCTCTTTTCACCGGGAAGACGGACATCGGGCTGAGTATAGGCTGTTTTTTCCATCATTGATCATCCTTTCTGTCTATCATCAGATGCGTGTTGTACCAGTATAGCGTGTCAATGTCGATTCTCCGTTCGTTTTTGTGTGAAATCTTCGGGGAAGACGGCTGAAGCATTGGTACAGCAGGAAAAAGAAGTCGAAAAAGTGTGTCAGAAAATATAACAGATTGAAAAAATCCTGTCAGCTGATCTGACGAAATAACTGTTTATTGAAAACTGACCCTCTATAGTAAACGGTATACTCCGCCGTTTCTGTCTTCTGCGACCAATCACAAAGAGGAGGGTATCATCGTGACAACGACAAAGGTGTGGAAACCAGATCATTTGAAGGCCGTCTGGGAACTGACTGAGCAATTTCAGGAAGACTGCTGCTACACTGTTGATGGTATCCGGGTCACAGCCGGAGCCGGGCGAGAAACGATTGCCCTGGACGCGTTAACGGAGCTGCATCAAGGGCTTTGTGAACGCAAAGGAACGATATATGCGGGACCGCTTGTAACGTATGAGGAACTCATGCACCATCCGCTGATTCAGCGCGAAGCACCATTGCTCGCCGAAGCATGCAGAAAAGGACTGCTGGAGAGTGAGCGGCAGATGGCTTTTGCGGTCGATGTATTGTTACAGTCCGGCGCGGCACTGCTCCCGCTGCTGCTGTATGATGCGGTGTTGATCTGGGCACTGCCAGAAGGCGTGAAACAGCAGCCGCTGGAAGAATGGCTGAAAGAAGACACGAGTGAGAAACGGGTGCTGCTCGCGGTAGAAATACATCCTGTACCCATCTGCGGGGAAACGCTGCGGTTTTTTCGGACATCAGGGAAGCCGGATATGTTCACCTCAAGCCGCGTAACAGCTGCGGGGGTGGTGACCTTTACGCTGGAGGGAGACGTATCGGACGTTCGTCTCGCTGCAGGCAGCGGGCACCACGCTCCTGTGAGGCTGCGTGGAACAGAAGACCTGTTTCGCAGGTCTTCGGCACGAAAGCTGTTTCCGGCCCTCGTGTACCAGCAAATAAAAGAAGAATTTAAACCGCCGCACGATTTGTTTGCATCGTCCGGCTATCAAGGAAGCCAAACAGCTAATTTGATTGTAAAAGAATGGCAGCGCCGCGGGAGGGATCATCATGCAGAAACCGTTCACGGATAGACCTGGCAGGGAAAAAGAGAGAGGTTTTTCAATCCAGCAGCTTGCGAAGGGCTGTACGCTGACTACGCACGTGTGGGACACGAGCATCGGCCGGCCTGCATCGGGGCTGTTGGTCGAGCTTTGGCGATACACTCCGGAACAAGGAGAATATGTGAAACTGAAAGAAGGGCGGCTGGATGATTCCGGCCGTCTTCTTCATCCGCTGTTGGAAGGGGAAACGTTTCAAAAAGGGAAATACGAGCTGCTCTATGATGTGCAGGCTTATTTTGAGGAGCGCGGCTTGATGCAGACTGATGCTTTTTACAGTGTCATTCCTGTCAGCTTTTCGATCAACCGAGAGGAAAGTTGCCATATTCCTTTGTACATTTCCCCAGGAGGCTACAGTACCTATCAAACCTCTTAAATTCAGAATTGAAGGAATATTTCTGTTTAGAAGGATCACTTCCTCCTCGTGTCGAAATGAGCTTATGCTGATTTTTACTCACGAAAGGGGACAGGAGCTATGTATACAGATTATAAGCACGAACCGTTTACGGATTTCACGAAGGAAGAGAACCAGAAAGAATTTTTAGAGGCCCTTGCGGTCGTGAAAAAAGACATCGGCAAGGAA
>NZ_JBHSGK010000011.1:0-284154 GCF_042654445.1 Bacillus daqingensis | reverse complement strand
TCTTCTTGTCTTTTGTTTAGTTTTCAAAGGGCCGTGTTGCTCGGCGTCGCTCGTTTTGGCGACTTTTTAATCATAGCATTTATGATGTTTCGTCGTCAATAACTTTTTTGGAAGAAAAGCGCTTTGTTTACTGCGGCTTCTCTCAAGCGACATTTAATAATATATCACGATAATAAATGGTTCGCAATAGATTATTTCATTTTTTGTATCTCTTTTTTACAAAGAAAAAAGCGCGTCTCGTTGACGGCCTTTCATATTTTAATTGCTGCCTGAAGGAAAGTCAATCACCATTCAAAATAAATTCACTTCTGATTCGTGTTTATCATTACTACTGTTTACTTAACAATTTGCCGTCCGATCAATACACCTTTCAGTAGAGGATAAATGCTTTGTATTCATGATGCTCCGTGATTTCTTTACTCGACTGCTCCTCACCTCTTTTTAAATCTCCTTGTTCTAGTAGCTTCGATAATCGCCAGCGAGGTCCGCTTTACATCTTTATAAATTAGAAATAAAGAAAGAATTGACAAAACTGTGCTTTCATTTTACGATTTTGTTAACCTTACATAGTTAAACTGGTTAACAAATCGAAATGAAGGAGTGTTTACATTGAAACATTATTCAAAAGCACGAGCGATCACTTTTGCTGCTATGTTCATTGCGCTGATGGCAATTGGAGCCAATATGGCAGCTGTCGTAACAATCGGAGCTGTCCCGCTCACATTTCAAACCGTTGTGGCTGTCCTTGCCGGTCTCATTCTGGGCAAAAGGCTTGGAACATTCGCCATGCTCGGTTACATCCTGCTTGGTGCAGCAGGCGCACCGGTGTTCGCCGGCTTCTCGAGCGGCATGGCTGCGCTCGCCTCTCCTACGTTCGGCTTTATCTTATCCTTCCCGGTTATCGCCTTTGTAACAGGAATGATCTCAGAACGTTCGGCTTCTAGCACGAAGGCAGTCTACTTCACGGCAGGCTTAGCCGGGCTCGCAGCAAACTACGGCATTGGAGTACCATACGTTTACCTGCACTCCACCATTATTCTTGGCGTTCCGGATCTTGCATTTTGGGCGGTTGCTGCCGGGATGACTCCTTTCTTTATAAAGGATTTCATTCTTGTCTTTTTCACAGCGGCGCTTGCCTTGAAGCTGAAGCCTCATCATTCTTCGAGACCCGCTCTGCGGAAAGCAGCTTAATTGAAAAAAAACTCGCAGTCCGTTGAGGGACTGCGAGTTTTTTTGTTATTCGTCTTCGTTATCTTCCGCATCTGCGTTGTCTGCTTCATTATCGCCGTCCGTTTCCGTCGGATCTTCGCCGGACATTTCAGCGATCTCTTCTTCAAGCATGTCGAGGATCATTTCCCCTTCTTCGCCGCCTTCTTCATCTCGATAGATGTCACGAACCGGGATCGCGAGTTCACGGAATGCATCACGCTCATCTTCAGAGAGTTCGTAAATTTCCGTCGGGTTTTCTTCATCGTCTTCGATCTGAGCAAGGAACTCTTCGTTCTGCTCTTCCTGAATATCAAAGCCGCGCTGACGCATTTCTTCTACTGCTTCATCAATAACCCCGCGAGTAGCATCATCCAGACCGTTGTAGAAATCCGGGTTTACCGTAGTCATCGTGACGTACATGTTGTGGTTGGATATCGTCATATGATCCTGAACCTCGTTAAAGTTTGCATCCGCGATAAAGAAGATCGGGTTCTCCTGTCCATCTACTGCTCCCTGCTGGAGACCTGTATACAATTCACCCCAGCTCATTGCAGTCGGGCTTGCTCCGTACGCGCGGTAAGATTCCAGAATGAGTGGGGATTCCTGCGTGCGCATCTGGAAGCCCTGGAAATCATCCGGTGTACGCAGCTCTGAATTACCCGTCCACTGCATCGCACCCTCCGTCCAGAACGACAGCGGCATAATACCCTGCTCTTCGTAACGGGCTGCAAGGTGATCATTGATCGCTTCTGATTCGTTCAGGATGTCCTGATTCACTTCCTGGTCGTCGGTAAAGAGAAATTGCAGAGCGAAAATATTTCCTTCCGGTACAAGTGTTCCAGTAAAGCCTGGAGAGATAATCGCAAATTCAACAATACCGTCTGTCAGCTGTTCAACCTGATCGACCTCACTTCCGAGTGCACCAAATTCATACACGTCAATTTCCAGCGCGCCATCTGATTTTTCACTGACAAGTTCTGCAAATTCTTCTGCATAGACGTACTGCACTTGTCCTTGTGTTTCTTCTACAACAAAACGCCACTGCTGCGGCTCAACGTCAGCTGCTTCCCCATCTGCTGCTTCTTCGTTTCCGCCGGCATTATTGTCTGCGCCGTCATTGCCCTCGTTTCCATTACCTTCGTCATTGCCGCCGCAGGCAGCAAGCACGAGACTAAGCGACAGAGCACCTGTAATCAGTCCAGTCTTTTTCATCATAAAGTAATACCCCCAAATAAAATGTAATTAATATTTTAAAAATACTTCCTGCTCTTCCTGCTGATTAAAAGATATTCAGCAGGAAGAGAGAAATATCTTCAAACAGTATAACGAGCACCGAAACAATCAGCAGCATGATAATGTAAGGCGGCGTCCCCCTGATAACGTCCAAATAGGACTTGTTGAACACCGCACTGGCGGTGAAGATATCCACCCCGAACGGCGGCGTTGCCGAACCCAGTGCTGCCTGGAAAACGATGACGACACCGAGATGAATCGGATCGACTCCTGCAGCTGTTGCTATTGGCGCAAAAATTGGTGTCAAAATGAGAATGACGACGATCGGATCGACAAACATACACCCGATAAAGAAAAAGATTGCAACGATAATCAGCACGTTGAGTGCAGTCGGATCCGCCGGCAGAACGGCGTCTGTCAGCATCCCCGGAATACGGGCAAACGAGATGACCCACGAGAACGCCTGGCCTCCTGCAACGAGTACGAAAACGGCTGCTGTTACGATTCCCGATGACAATGCAATATTCGGTATTTCTGTTAATTTAATCGAGCGGAAAATGAATACTTCCAGAATCAGCGCATACAGCACGGAAATTCCGGCGGCCTCAGTCGGCGTAAACTGACCTGTATAAATACCGCCGATAATAATGATCGGAAACCCAAGAGGCAGAAGTGCTTTTAGGGTCACGTCCCCTCTATCTTTCCAAGGCAGTTTTGGCGCAAGCGGTATGTTAAGAATCTTCGCGTAAATATAAGAGTAAACAGCGAAAAAGATAAAAATAAGTACACCAGGGCCGATACCTGCGATAAACAAGTCTCCAACTGAAGCGTCTGCTACAAGCGCATAGATAATCATTCCGATACTCGGCGGAATAAGCAGTGCGACGTCGCTGGAGTTAATAATCAAAGCGATTGCGCTTGAATCCTTATAACCTACTTTTAACAATCGTTCACGCATTGGCTTACCAATTGCTACAACGGTAGCCTGCGTGGAACCTGAAATAGAACCAAACATTGTACAAGCTGCAGCCGTGGTAATCGCATACCCGCCGCGAAGATGTCCGACGAAGGCGCCAACGAAGTCCAGAAGCTTCTGGGAGGTGCGCCCCGACGTCATGATGTCGGCCGCGAAGATAAACAGCGGGACGGCAATCAGTACATAGGAAGATATCCCTTCCACCATCTGCTGGATCATAATGGTCGGCTCAAGCCCATCCATGAAAAAGAGGATGATGATGAGCGGTCCTGCAATGAGCGGTATCATCATTGGAAAGCCCAGCAGGAGCAGAAGCACCATGACCCCTAATAATGTCCAAAGCATAGCATGTTCCTCTCTGCCTCTATGCGGCTTTACTGTTCACTATAGTCTTTTTTGTCCTGAGCAAGATAAATTTCTTTGTTAACGAGATTGATCCACATATTCCGTAAAAACTGAATTCCTCCGAGGAAGCACCCGATTGGAATAGCGACTACCATCAGCCAGAAAGGAAATCCGATTGCTGCAGTCGTTCTCCCGCTGACGTAAATACCGTGCGTGTACAGTACCGCGTAGTAGCCGACAGCAAACAGAACAATTGCGGTGACAAACGGAATAATGATCGCCAGTGTTTTTTTCACTTTCCGAGGTGAAAGGTCGAAAAACGCTGACATACTGATGTGCCGTCCCTTACGAGCTGCATAGCTGATCCCGATAAAGCTTGCCACGATAACAGACAATCTGCTGAGCTCAGCCGCAAAAAACCAGCTGTCTCCTGTGATCATCCGGTAAATAACATTTCCGAATGTCAGGACGGAGATTGCGATAATTGACCACTTCAAAATGAACAGTTCAACCGAATGGAGCGCAGAGTCCAGAAAGAGCAAGACCTTCCGCACGATACCCCACACCGCGATAAGTGCAGCCCCGAGCCATTGCATACCCTTTTTCAAATGCCCATCCCCCCTTCTATTGTTCATGATAGTATTTCGCTTTCATGCTTTATATATCCTTCTAAAAAGAAGAAAGGAAACAAGTTTGATGTTGTTTCCTTTTCACTCACGGTACCTATATAGTATGTAGAGCATGCTCAAAAGTACCGTCAGTACTCCTATTAAATAGGATAATACAAGGCACGCCACACCTCAAAAACGGTATGCCCTCTTTTTCAGCCAAAATACCTGCTCAGAACGACTTACGATGGGACATCTGTCCACAACGCAATATTCAGGCACATGCCGCCTTGATTGCCAAATTCCCGATCTGACATTTTTTTAAACATTTGTTCCGCAATCTTCGTTTTTTATCCAACAGAAGAAAGCCCCGTTTTTGCACGGGACCCTTGTGGTATACTAAACTGTACAAAGTCCAACGATGCTGAAACGGAGAAAGGACGATCCGACCGATGGAGTTTTTTGCAAATATCCCGCTGTTAATTGCATTATTTACAATCGGGTTTGCCCAGTTTATTAAAGTACCTCTGCAGTACATTGCGACACGAAAAGTCGAGTGGGAGCTCTTAACGAGCACCGGCGGCATGCCGAGTTCTCACTCCGGAGCTGTAACAGCCCTGGCTACGGCACTTGCGATTGAATACGGGTTCGACTCGCCTTACTTTGCTATCTCAGCGATCTTTGGGATTATCGTAATGTTTGATGCGACAGGCATCCGCCGGCATGCCGGCTATCAGGCTACTGTCGTGAATCAGCTCGTAACCGATTTTAATAAGTTTAGCGAGGAAATGAAGCATTGGCCGGATAAACAGGCTGAAGAAAAGCGCAACGAATTAAAAGAGCTTCTCGGGCATCAGCCGATTGAAGTATTCTTTGGCGGCCTGCTGGGTGTCGTTATTGCGATTACATTTTATATGTTATTTCCCGTTTAAAGGGGCTCGAACAAAAAAACGGACCGGCATTCCGCCTGGTCCGTTTTCGACGTTCTAAAACATTTGATAGCCTCTTACACGCAGCATACGGATCGCAATGCCGGCTAAGATAGCTCCGATCATGCCTGCAGACAGGATGACGATGTCGGAGATCGCAAGAGATGCCAGACTGCTGCCGACGTTTGAAAAGGTGTTAACCGGTGACGTGAATACGCTGAAGAAGCCGATATCCGTAACGAGAAAGATGATGACGAGCGGGTAGAGCACAGCCATCACCCACGTGGAGCGGAGCAGCATATTCAAAATAAAGCCGATGCCAAAAAATAAAACAAAGTAGAGCAGAACAGCAATAATGAGCTGTGGAATGGATAGCACGGTGATGTTCCCCTTTCTTTCAGTCAAAATCAGTGTACTGAATAGAAAGCGAAACGTCAATCACTTGCTATTTATTGAGGTCTTCCGGACCCCCCGCAAGCCGGGCATGTTTCCGTGCCACCGAGTAAAAGCTGATGATACCCTTTCCCTGAACAATACGGACACTGTGTTCTTTTCGTATGCTTACGCTGATACATGCTTTATCTCTCCCTTTATAATTATCTGATATTTCTGATAATATATCAGATTATCTGACAAAGGCAAAACTTCTTTATCGCTTAAAAGCGTTCATGTAAGCGTCATCATGACGTGTTTCCTGCTATATTGTAGTATTTTCGCACGTTTTCACTTCTTTTTTGCCCAGGGGAATTTTAACTCTATGCCTCTGCCAAATCGGAGCATCTTGCGAAGTTCCAGCAGACAGCAGGAGGAAAGCGAGCATCTGCACATACAGGCAGATGTAAAGATATTGATCTGCCGACACTCTAAAAAGAGGCTGCCCGTCAGACGGACAGCCTCTTTAATAGAAACGTATTTTAAAACATTTTCAGCTTTCCTTTTTTAATGACGAGCGGCATGCCGCCGAGAAGGAACAAATAGCGGTTGTCGATCATCTTTTTGACAACAGAAGCTGAGTTGCCGTAAATCTTGCGTTTACCGACAACGCCGATTGCTTCTTTGCCGCCAAGGGAAGCAACAGTTCCTTTAATATCAGGCTTGAACGTTTCAAGCTCTTTTTTGCCTTCGACGAGTGCTTTCAGATTGTTGGCAGTCGTATATGCCTGCTGAATCGCAATCTGAGCTGTCGGAGGATACGGACGCTCTGTTTCTTCATTAATAATAAGTGCACAGTCGCCGATTACGAAAATATCGTCATTTTCCGGGCTGCGCAGATCATCGGTTACTTTAATGCGTCCGCGCATCGCGTCAAACCCGGACTTGTCGACAACCGGATTGCCGCGCACACCCGTTGTCCATACGATCGTATTCGTTTTAATTTCAGAATCATCGTTTAACACAACGCTGTTTTCACGAACTTCCTTAATTGGTGTATTAATCATGAATTCTACACCGCGGGACTCCAGCACGTTCATCGCATACTCTACCAGCTCTTCGTCAAAGCCCGGGAGTGCAGTCGGTGCTGCTTCTACTGAGATCAGGCGGACCTTCTCACGCGGAATATCATATTCTTCGCACAGCTCAGGAATGCGGTCGGTCATTTCCCCAACGAACTCAATTCCTGTAAAGCCTGCACCTGCTACGACAAACGTCAGCGTCTCATCGAATTTCTCATCCTGCTTATTGTAGCTGGCAAACTGATAGTCGATATGCTCTTTAATGAGGCGGACAGAGTTTACACTGCGGATAGAAAAGGCATGCTCCTGAACACCTGGGATACCAAACGTTTCCGGAATCGATCCGAGGCCGAGTACCAGATAATCGTAATCGATCACAGAGTCCTTCAGCACTACTTTTTTCTCGTCGCGCTTGATCTCTACTACAGAGTCTTTAATGAAGTTAATTTTTTTCGTATCAATAACGTCATCGATCTTCATGCGCGTCTGGTCATGATGCATCGTTCCTGCTGCCGGCTCATGCAGCCACGTCGTCTGATAATGGTAGTTGTGCTTGTTCACAAGAGTAACTTCCGCATCTTTGACGACCGTTGACTTCTGCAGGCGGGCTGCTACGATCATACCGCCGTAACCGGCACCGAGAATGACTATTTTCGGCTTATTCTTCATTCCACTCACTCCAGTCGAATAATTTACAGCTTCATCTCCCGCTCTGCAAGTAAGAGAAGAAGATCAATAGAATGTGATTTTATTCACGTACTATGGCAAAAAGAAACGCAGTTGAAGATGAGCTGCACGTGATTCATCCATGTTAAGGTAAAACCCTCTACAATCATAGGACGTTTAAAGCTGCATTTCAACTACTTTTTGAACATTGTCTGAACTATTTCATCTATAGTGTCTATTCTAACGTTTTCGGGTCGCTCGTACAAGAAAAGCGCTGTTTTACAGGCAGGCGCCTTTTCTTTCCTCCGCATAGCGTCTATAATAGGTTCGTACAATCAATAACACGGAGGTGCTGATGAACGTGTCACACGAACGGGAAGTATATGATATTACGATAATCGGCGGCGGGCCCGTCGGATTATATACGGCATTTTACGCAGGACTTCGTCAAATGAAGGTGAAAATCATTGAAGCTATGCCTCAGCTCGGAGGACAGCTTTCCGCACTTTATCCGGAGAAATACATTTATGATGTTGCCGGGTATCCGAAGGTGCGGGCCCAGGAGCTGGTCGACAACTTGACCGATCAAGCGATGCAGTTTGACCCTGAAGTCATACTGGATCAGTCTGTTCAGGACGTTGAGAAGGACGCAGAAGGTGTTTTTACGCTTCGTACGGATAAAGATGAGCATTACACGAAAACAGTCGTGATTGCCGCAGGCGTCGGTGCATTTCAGCCGCGCCGTCTGAAAATTGAAGGTGCTGAACAGTTTGAGGACGCCAACCTGCACTACTTTGTGAACGACATCAACCAATTTGCAGGTGACCGCGTTGTTCTTGCAGGCGGCGGAGATTCAGCCGTTGACTGGACGCTGATGCTTGAAGATATCGCTGAGGAGGTCACGATTGTCCATCGGCGCGATAAATTCCGGGCGCACGAGCACAGCGTCAGCCAGATGGAAGATTCCGAGAAAATCAACATCAAGACACCGTTCAGCGTAGAAGAGCTGCATGTAGAAGACGGCAAGATCAAAAGCGTTACGCTTAAACACAAGGATGGCGAAGTTACGGAGCAGGTCGATATTGATTCGCTCATCGTCAACTACGGATTCGTTTCAAACCTCGGTCCAATCAAAACGTGGGGGCTCAATATTGAGAAGAATTCAATTGTCGTTGATTCCAACACAGAGACAAACATTGAAGGCATCTACGGTGTCGGTGATATTGTCACGTATGACGGCAAGGCGAAACTGATCGCGACCGGCTTCGGTGAAGCTCCAACTGCCGTAAACAAAGCGAAGGTTCTGATTGATCCGAAAGCAAAAGCAACCGCGGGCCACAGCACGAGCCTCTTTTAATTAACAAGCGCTCCCTTCTTTCAAGAAGAGAGCGCTTGTTTTCCTTTCCAGGAGCTTTTCCATGCAGGATGAAAACGTGGCGTTACCTGTCTAAAAAGAGCGGCCCCTTTAACAGGACCGCTTCTTTATTGATCTATTAGCAATTTTCCGGCGTTCCGGCGTTCGTTGCTGTACGGAATGATGCACCGCAGCCGCAGTTGGCAATGGCATTCGGATTGTCGAGCGTAAATCCGCCGCCCATCATGTTCGTTTTATAATCGATCGTGACACCATCGAGCATTGGTGCACTTTCATTATCTACAACAAGCTTAATATCATTTACTTCAAGTGTCTGGTCATCATCATGAACATCAGATTCAAAACCCATTCCGTAGGACAGACCTGTGCATCCTCCGCCTTGAACGCCGACACGCATGTAGTTAGCTTCATCGTTCTGCTCCATCATCGTTTTGATTTGAGCAGTTGCCGCTTCCGTAATGGTAATCATGCGGATTCCTCCTTCTAAAAGCTGGTTTGTGTCTTTAGTATATCAGCTGTCCCCCCTCACCCGCAAATGTGCCGTTCAACGGTTCTGTTTGGCAACCCGCAACAGAAGGTGATAGAATAAAGGCAGTTTCGTACTGCGAAGCGCATGTACGTGTTACTTTACTAAAGGCAGGGGATTGAGATAATGAGTACCATCATAGTGGATGATCAGCTGCATGAGATACGGGAAAAGATAGAGCGCGGAGAACGTTTGACGATCGAGGACGGGTTGAAGCTGTATGAAACGCCGGATCTTCTCGGCGTTGCCCAGATGGCAAATATGGTGAATGACCGAATTAACGGAAACAACGTTTACTTTATCGAGAATTTGTATATTAATCCGACCAACGTCTGTGAAGCAAGCTGTGCGTTCTGCGGCTTCAAGCGTAAGCCGGGTGAAGAAGGCGCTTATACAATGCATGAGGAAGAACTGCTGGACTACGTGCAGAAGCGCTGGAATGATAATATTCAGGAATTTCATATTGTCGGAGGCCACAACACCGACGTTCCGTTCGATTATTATCTGAACACCGTTCGTACACTGAAAAAGCATTACCCGAACGTCACGATCAAAGCCTACACCGGTGCAGAGATTGAGTTCTTTGCGCGTCACTCCAACCAGACGATGCGCCAGGTTCTTGAACAGCTGCAGGAAGCCGGTCTTGATACCCTTCCAGGCGGCGGCGCTGAAATTCTTACAGAGAACTATCGTGCAAAGATGAGCCCGGACAAGGCTTCTACAGATCAATGGCTGGAGGCGCACGAAATTGCCCATGATCTCGGAATGAAGACACATGCTACCATGCTTTACGGTTCAATCGAATCGAAAGAAGAACGTTTGATTCACATGGACCGGCTGCGTCAGCTGCAGGATAAAACGAACGGCTTTATGGTATTTATTCCGCTGGCCATGCAGCCTCGTAAAGCAACAGCCGGTCTGAAACGACGCACGTCTGCTTACGATGATCTGCGTACAGTCGCAATCAGCCGTCTGATGCTCGACAACTTCGACCACATTAAAGCGTACTGGATTAACATTGGGGTTCAGCTCACGCAGATGTCCCTCACCTTCGGCAGCTCCGACATTCACGGCACGCTGATCGAAGAACGGATTTCTCACTCCGTTGGTGCCCTGACGTCTCAGAGCCTGACACGCAGTGAGCTCGTTCACATGATCAAAGGGGCAGGAAAAACACCTGTAGAGCGCGATACCTTCTATAACGTTATTAAAACGTACTAAAAAAAGACCGGCCTGGATTCTTTCCAGCGCCGGTCTTTCCGCGTGTTTTATGCTTTTCGCAACGGTTCATCCGCCCAAAAGTAGTCGTCATCAGCCTCCAGAATCACCATGGTGCTGCGGCAGCAAGGCAAATTCAGCCTTGTTTTGACCCCTTCACGAGCCCGTTTCAATGTCGACTGTTTCATGTGCGTTAACACGCTCGATGCGCCGCAGTAAGGACACTCATCCACGTACACGTCTCCCATTTGAATTTCGTATGGCCACGTATGGTCGAACGGAATTACTTTCACCAGTGTTCTCCCCCCTCATTAAAACATCGGGTTTTCTTCGAGGTGCTGATAAATATTTTGCAGGAGTTCATCATTTGTATCACCAACGACCATATCGCCGTTCACAAGTGCATAGCGGTTACGTGCGCACATCCCGCAGTAGCTGAGACATCCATATTCGATCACATCGAGATCCGGGTCTTTTTCGAGCTCCTCCATTACTTGCTGGGTCCCGCTGGCGAGGTTGCTGACGCAAAATTCTATGATTGGTTTCATTCTTTCTCACCTCACAGCTGTTGTATCTTTGTATATGCTACGTCCCTGCCCTGTCATTTGTCAACAATCACGTTTTATCACTGCAGGATTGGCAGGTTAAACGCTTTCACTATTTATTGTAGTTCCCCTTAAAAACTGGTATATTGAAACTGGTGTTGAAAATAATTAACTAAGTTCAGAAGAGAGAAGCGATGTGCAGCCGTTTTTTCTCCTTTTGCACGATGGAAAGGGGTGATCCCGTGCATCATCTTGTTGTATTAGGTGGTGGCTACGGAGGGCTTCGCGTCATCCAGAGATTATTAGCCGATAAAGAAGTGAACGATGTTAAAATAACTCTGGTCGAGCGGGAAGCGTATCATAGTTTGAAGACCGAGTTTTATGCACTGGCAGCAGGTACAGTGGCAGACAGACACCTGCGAATTCCTTTTCCGGACGACGACCGTGTAGAGCATATTTGTGAAACTGTCACCTCAATTGATATTGAGGCGCAGCAGGTAGAGCTCAAATCCGGTAATGTCCTCTCCTACGATGACCTCCTCATCGGGCTCGGATGCGAAGATAAGCATCACGGTGTTCCCGGAGCCCAGGAAAAAACACTCAGTATTCAAAGCATGCGCCGCGCGCGCAAAACAAATCAGATCATTCAAAATGTACCGCATGGCGGAAGAGTCGCTATTGTGGGCGGCGGATTAAGCGGTGTGGAAACGGCAAGTGAACTGCGCGAGAGCCGGACCGATCTTGACATTCGTCTTTATGACCGCGGCGAGAACATTTTATCCATGTTTCCTCCCAAG
Organism: Bacillus daqingensis; assembly: GCF_042654445.1. Lineage (NCBI taxonomy): Bacteria > Bacillati > Bacillota > Bacilli > Caryophanales > Bacillaceae > Bacillus > Bacillus daqingensis. The sequence goes on along the minus strand of NZ_JBHSGK010000011.1, from coordinate 272,273 downwards.
CTGTACAATTACGTAACAGACTGGTTTATTGATAACAACATCACGATTATCAATCGAGCCAACATCACAGAGGTAGACTGGAAAACGCTGTATAACCACGGAGAGCCGGAAGAACTCGATGCCATCATCTGGACTGCCGGTATTCAGCCGAATAAGCTTGTACGTGATATTTCAGAGCGCCATCATCTGGAGACAGACCGGATCGGACGTGTTCAAGTGACAAAGTATCATACGATCCCCGGATTTGATAACGTCTTCATGGTTGGAGACTGCGCTGCCTCTGATCATGCACCGAGCGCACAGCTCGCCGAAGCACAGGGAGATCAGATTGCTGTTCTGCTCCGCCACAAGTGGAACGGTCAGCCTTATCCGGAAACGATGCCGAAGATGAAGCTTAAAGGCGTCCTCGGCTCGCTCGGAAAAAAGCACGGCTTCGGCCTCATGGGCGAACGTCAGCTGATCGGCCGGGTGCCCCGCGTACTGAAATCAGGTGTCCTTTGGATGTATAAACACCATTCAGGCTCCTGATACGTAAGCTCTATAACAGGCACAAGCCTGCCAGCAGAATGAAGCAGTCTATTGACCAAAAACGCACCGGCTCCATGCCGGTGCGTTTTTGCCTTCTTTTATTCGGGCTGTGCTTGTTCGATTGATTGGTACACCTGCGGCAGCCTCGGATCACCTTCTGCAATGACTTCTCCGTTTAATACGACGAGCGGATAGAAAAATTCGTCGTCCAAAATCCGTTCAGCATACGATTTTTCTTCATCGGATTCCGGTGCTTCTATATCCACGTAACGAAAATGTATCTCCCGGTCCGGATACTTTCTCGACACAGCGGCCTCGAGCCATTCCATCGTCTCTTTCGCGCTCGGCAGGTGGATGCAGCTGGCGCATTTCTGTTCAGCACCATACACAGTTACTTTCATGCCTTCCCACTCCCTTTCCTGCCTTCATTTTACCATTTCCCAAAACAACCCGGAAAGATTTTAAGCCTCATACATAGATTTTTAAACCGACTAATACTATAATGGGAACAAAGGAAAGGAGTGTATGTTATGACAACAGATACAATGGAGTCACAAGTTCAGGAAGTACTCGATAAACTGCGTCCGTTCCTTCTCCGTGATGGCGGTGACGTAGAGCTCGTAGATATTGAAGAAGGTGTGGTTAAAGTACGTCTTATGGGCGCCTGCGGTTCATGCCCAAGTTCAACAATCACACTGAAAGCTGGTATTGAGCGTGCCCTTCTTGAAGAAGTGCCTGGCTTTACTGAGCTTGAACAGGTATTCTAAATCACATACCGCATAGAAAAACGCTGCCGGTTCAGGCAGCGTTTTTTCATTGGTTGTCAGGGACTCTCCGGCTCATTAACCTGTGTGACAGCTCCGGCGCCATTCAAAACGCCTGCAATATTTCGGGCGGCCAGTCGAATCATCTCGTTTCTCGTGCTGGTCGTAGCACTCCCGATATGCGGCAGAGCGGTGACCTGAGGCAGTGTCAGCAGCGGATGTGAGGAGCGAATCGGTTCGTCTTCAAATACATCCAGCCCCGCACCTGCCAGCTCGTGATGCTGGAGCGCGTCAAACAGGGCCTCTTCATCAACGAGCGGACCTCTGCCGATATTGATCAGATGGGCCGTCGGCTTCATTATGGCAAGCTCTTCACGGCTGATCATATGTTTCGTTTCCGGTGTCAGCGGTGCTGTCAGTACAACAAAATCGCTGTTTCGCAGCAGGTCCTCTTTCTCCCGGTACACGACGCCGAGCTCCTGCTCCGCCTGTTGTTTACGTGAGCGTGTGTGGTAGCCTACCTTCATGCGAAAGCCTGATGCTCTGGCTGCGACGGCTTCCCCGATACGCCCCATTCCAATAATACCGAGCGTCGCTCCGTATACATCCGCTCCTGCAAACATATACGGGCCCCACTGAGTCCATTTATCGTCTTTGATGTAGCGCTCTGCTTCTGTCACCCTGCGCGCCGAAGCCATCAGCAGCGCAAAGCCCAGATCGGCTGTCGCTTCCGTTAAGACATCCGGGGTATTGCAGACAGCAACCCCTCGTTTGCTGCATGCCTCAACGTCAATATTATCAAACCCGACCGCAAGATTAGCTGCTGCTTTTAAGCGGGGCGCGTTCTCCAGCAGCTCTTTATCCACACGGTCACTCAGCATCGTCAGCAATGCGTCTGCTGAAGCGGCTTTCTCCAGCAGAACATCGCGTGGCACCGGTTCGTCAGCTTTTTCCCAGCATTCCACCCTGGCATGCTTTCGAAGCTCCTGCAGGTGTTCATCCGGCAGCTTTCTCGTCACGTACACATACGGCTTTGTCATTTCGTTTCCACACTCCATTCATCAAGCGTTGTTACGGTAAAATCAGGCCGCTGCTTCTGCCATGCCCGATCTTCAGGACGGGTGAAACCCGAAAATACGAGCAGTGTCGCAATCCCGGCACGTATCCCCGCCATGATATCCGTCTCGTAGTTATCCCCGACCATGACTGTCGCGGCAGGAGGCGTACCGAGACGCTTCATAGCCTCTTCCATAATAATCGCTTCCGGTTTCCCGATAAACGTCGGCTCCACACCTGTCGACACGTGAACGACAGAGGTCAGTGACCCGTTACCCGGAAGCATCCCGCGCTCTGTCGGCACAGCTTTATCTGCGTTTGTTGAAACAAACATCGCTCCGCCTCGAACCTCTAAACAGGCTGCAGCCAACTTTTCATAGGTTATCTGTCGATCGATTCCCATAACGACAGCATCGGCGCGTTCCGATACCCTGCTGTGTCCTGCAGCATCTAGTGCGGAGAGCAGACCGTGTTCTCCGATCGCATAGACGTTCAGAGCTCCGTGTTTTCGCTTTAAATAAGAAGCACATGCTTCTGCTGATGTCATTACCTGGGAAGCTTTTGCCTGAATCTCCATTTCCTGCAGCTTTTCTGCAATTTGTTCCGGTGTTTTGGAGGAATTGTTTGTGACAAACAAATAAGGAATCCCGGCGTTAACAAGTCTGTCTACCAGTTGTTTTCCTGCATCAATACGCTCTGTGCCCCGATACATGGTCCCGTCGAGGTCGAGCAGGTATCCGTCAAACTGCCTCATGAGCGATCCTCTTCCTCAGGCAGGAAGGCGGAAACCGGACCCAGCTCGTTCGTCAAATACGTCCGGACACGACCGGGAAACGATTCAACCGCCCGTTTACCGGCATCTGCCTTTTTCGTCAGCTCGTCCAGATTTGTTCTTGTATATTCCTGCAGCAGCTGCTTCCGGAGCGGCAGCAGCTTTTCGATGCTGTCTGCTTCTTCTTGATTCACCACTTTCTCATCCAGCAGGATCGCCACAATGTCTTCGAAGCTGCCCGGATCGCGCATAATAAAGCCGTCAATCATTTGATTGCCCACATCCATCATCGTTTCCACTATCATATGAGCCGCCCGCTCAAATGCAAGCTTCCCTTCGATGGTGTCCGCTCTCGAGTCGCTGTAAAGGTAATCGGTTAGTTCTTCCATGTACTGAAGCCGTTCTTCTATTAGCTTGCGATCGACAAAATACATAACGTTGACCTCCTAATTAGTATGTCACATTGAAAGCGCTAAATCGAAATATTCATCATTTATTGGCTGATTATCGTTTTAATTGTATGTATTGTTTGATACTATAAATAAGGATTTACATAACGATTCTATTATACATGTTTTCATGAATGATTTGGAGGAATGAGAATGGACAGGGAACTGGCACTGGAAGTCGTACGAGTTACTGAAGCAGCGGCACTTGCATCGGCTCAATGGATGGGAAGAGGACTGAAAAACGAAGCAGATGACGCAGCAACGACAGCGATGAGAGATATGTTTGATTCCGTCAACATGAATGGAACCGTTGTGATTGGGGAAGGCGAACTGGACGAAGCACCGATGCTGTATATTGGCGAAAAGCTCGGCACCGGAAACGGGCCTGAGGTTGACATTGCCGTCGATCCGCTTGAGGGGACGAATATCGTGGCAAAAGGACATCCGAACGCTATGGCCGTGATTGCTGTCGGAGACCGCGGTACGCTGCTTCATGCACCGGATATGTATATGGAAAAACTCGTCGTCGGTCCGGAAGCAGCAGGCCTGGTCAGATTGGACGATCCGATTGAGAAGACGATTGACATCGTTGCGAAAATGAACGATAAACGGGTTCGTGACGTCACCGTAATTATTCAGGAGCGGGAACGCCATGCCGACCTTGTCCGGCGCGTACAGGAAAAAGGAGCTCGGGTAAAGCTGTTTGGAGACGGCGATGTGGGAGCCTCGATCGCCACCGTTATGCCTAGGACAGGTATCGATTTATTTGTTGGAACCGGCGGCGCACCGGAGGGCGTGATTTCTGCTGCGGCGATCAAAGCGTTAGGCGGAGACATGCAGGCACGGCTTGTTCCGCACAATGACGACGAATTTGAACGCTGCGTGAGCATGGGTCTTGCGGATCCCCGCTGCCTGCTGGGACTGGACGACCTCGTAAAGGGAGAAGACGCCATCTTTGCCGCAACAGGTGTATCAAGCGGGGAACTGCTGGAAGGAGTACGCTTTCTGGGACAGGATCTCGTTGAAACCGATACGATCGTTATGCGGGCAAAGACGGGGACGGTGCGCTTTATTAAAGCCCATCACCGTCTTAACCGTAAGCCTCACCTTCAGGAAACGGAATAAACGAACAAGCACGTCCGGATCAGCTGATCCGGACGTGCTTGTTTTATGCTTGCTCTGCTTCCTGCTTATTCTCCCGGCTTTCCTGCTGCTTAGCGCTCGTTTTTTTCAGCACAAAGTAGGCGCAGCCGAAATTACAGTATTCATAAATGTACTCCTGTAAAAAGCTGATTTTCGTATCAGGTGACGATTTACGATGCTGTTCCTCAAAGAAACCTTTTAGTCGAAGCTGCTCGTAGCCCCAGTCCCCTACGATATAATCGTATTTGTTTAAAATATCGCTGTAGCGGTTTTTAAAAGCTTCTTCATCCCAACCGTCCCGTACGTCTTCTACGATTTCATACGTATTGCCTGACATGGTAATCAACGGCTTCACCTGCCTTTCTGCTGCCTGGGCACCAGTGATTAAGCATTAGCCTGTGCTGCATTTACCTGCTCATCTGCATGGTAGGAAGAGCGAACGAGAGGTCCTGCTTCACAGTGCTTGAATCCTTTGGAAAGTGCGATTTCTTTCAGTTCTGCAAATTCTTCCGGAGTCCAGTATTTTTTGATTTTTAAGTGAGACTTTGTCGGCTGCAAATATTGGCCGATCGTCATAATATCCACATCTGCTGCGCGCAGATCGTCCATCACTTCGATAATTTCTTCTTTCGTTTCACCGAGACCAATCATAAGACTGGATTTCGTTGGAATCGCCGGATTGAGCTCCTTTGCTTTCTTTAACACACCGAGCGTTCGGTCATACGTAGCTCGAGCACGCACGCGCGGCGTCAGACTGCGGACCGTTTCAATGTTGTGATTGAAAATTTCCGGCTTCGCATCAATCAGCGTTTTGACGTTCTCTTCTTTACCGCCCATATCAGAAGGAAGCACTTCAATGCTCGTATTCGGGTTCATCGCACGCACCTGCCGCACGGTTTCCGCAAACACTGCTGCCCCGCCGTCACGAAGATCGTCGCGCGCTACAGCTGTAATGACGACGTGCTTGAGTCCCATGACCTGAACAGACTCTGCTACTCGCTGCGGCTCATCCCAGTCAAGCTCATTCGGCAGGCCTGTTTTTACTGCACAGAAGCGGCATGCTCTCGTGCACACATCCCCTAAAATCATAAACGTTGCGGTTTTACGCTCTGCCCAGCATTCGTGAATGTTCGGACACTTCGCCTCTTCACACACTGTATGCAGGCGCTTCTCTCTCATTAATTTCTTTAATCCTTTATACGACTCGTTCGTATTCAGCTTTATCTTCAACCACTCGGGCTTACGCAGATACTCCTCCTGCTTGGCCATAGAAGCTCACGCCCCTTCATTAGATTCATTATTACTTTACCATAATAATGCATTCTTCTCCAAGGCGAGGAGTGTGATTTATTTGAGAACTCGTTCCTTTTTCCTGCACCATCCTCCGGCAGCTGATCCATCCGTTCATAGAAGATAACGTTCTTGGTCAAAATAAGCCTTTCCCACCTGAAACCTCTTTAAACGTACAAAGCTGCTGGAACTGCTTCTCTTTTAAGAGCGTTTACAGCGGTCACCCTGAGAAAGAACCGAAGAGAAGCCCTAGGCAGGCTAGGTAAGCAAAGAGGAATACAACCAGACGAATAATCAGGATAGCTGATAGACTTTGTCAACAGCCTGAAAAGAGCAGCCCCTGAAGAAGGGCCGCTCTTTTGAAATATGCTGATTTAGTCCAGGCTTTTTTTAGGCTCCGAAAATATTTTGGAACAAGATCCAGGCGATTCCGATTGGGGCAACGATTCGAAGCATCCAGAGCCAGAGAACGCCGAATGGCGAGTTCGTCAGACCAGTTTCCTTCAGTGCATCAACCTGGTTCCAGCCCCATCCGACGAACAGCGCTACGATCATTCCAGCTAGAGGAAGCGTATACTGGTCCGTGATCGTATCGATCAGATCAAGGAATGGCAGTCCGAAGAATTCGAACGTGAGCGGTCCGCCCTGGCTGAGTGCTGACGGGATACCGAATACGGTAACCGCAATACCTGCAAGAAGCGTTGCTTTACGACGGTTCCAGTTCAGTTGGCGCATCACATACGATACGCTTACTTCCAGCAGGGAAATCGCAGAAGACAGTGCAGCGATTGCGACCAGGAAGAAGAAGAAAATCGCAAAGATCGTACCTGCTCCGCCCATCTGGTTGAATACTTCCGGAAGTACGATAAAGATCAGACCAGGGCCTGCGTCCGGCTCTACGTTTGCAAACGTGAATACCGCAGGGAAAATCACGATACCTGCGACGATCGCAAACAGTGTATCAAGCGTCACAACACTACCCGCTGCCGTCGTCAAATTCGCTTCACGAGACAGATAGCTGCTGTAGGTGATCATTGCACCCATACCGAGTGAGAGCGTAAAGAATGCTTGTCCAACAGCAGAGGACCATACCCCAGGCTCTGCAAACGCGGACCAGTCCGGTGTGAACAGGAAGGCAAGACCTTCGCCTGCGCCGTCAAGGGTCAGACTGTAAACAGCTAAGAAAATAAGGATGATGGCAAGGAGCGGCATGAAGATTTTATTCGATAGCTCAATCCCCTTCTTAACGCCGAAGAAGACAATTCCGAGTACAAGGGCCATGAAGATGACCTGCCAGACAACCGGTGCTGCAGCTCCGCCGATAAAGGTCACGAAGAAGTCAGCGTAGTTGCCTTCCCCTACTCCAGTTGCCTGTCCAGTCAGATAGGCGAAGAAATAGTAAACAACCCAGCCGGCAATAACGCCGTAAAAGGACAAGATTAAAAAGGACGTCAGCACCCCTAGAATACCACCGATGACCCAAGGTTTCCCTGGTGCAATATTGTTGTAGGATCCGACTACATCAGACTGTCCGCGGCGTCCGACGGAAAATTCCGCAAGCAGGACCGGCAGCCCGATCAGGAAGATACACAGCACATAAATGAGCAGAAAAGCGGCACCCCCGCTTTCGCCGGCAACATAGGAAAAGCGCCAGATATTTCCGAGTCCGACGGCGGACCCAACTGCCGCAAGGATAAAGCCAAGTTTCGTTGCAAATTGTTCTCGTTGATTGGTAACCACGATGAAATCCCTCCCTCTCTATTTATCGAACCATGGTACGCTATTCGTATGATCTCCCCCTGATACTTCCCTCCTTATCGATTTCCATAATTAATCAAAAAAGGCTTCTTTGCTATTTCATTATAATTATATAATGGAAAATTGTCAAAGACTTTTCTGAATATTTCTTTTATGTAGAAAATTGAAATTATCGTTGGTATATCAACGTTTTCGACGGGTTTCTACACGTTTTGCAGTATCCTCATGGAAAATTAATTATTTTTTTCTCATAATGTATACAAGCGCGTATAAACACCGTTATACGAGGACTGTATCGTAACGAGCCAACCTTCATGAAAAAAACGAGTGTCTTTCCGCAGGAACACGGAAAAACACTCGTTCAGGGTTTCGGTTTTATGATATTGCGGCAGAACGATCATCTAACCGCTTCGTGTAGATACGAATGCCGAACAGCAGCAGCACCAGCATCCCGGCTCCGGCAGCGAGCCCAAGCAGCGTGCTGCCCGTAAGGCCGAGCACGAGGAATGAGGCGGATGCCGTGACACCGATTAGAAGCGCATACGGCAGCTGCGTGAGCACGTGATCGATGTGATGACTCCCTGCACCTGCTGAGGACAGAATGGTCGTATCCGAAATCGGTGAGCAGTGATCTCCAAAAATGGATCCGGCCAGAACAGCCGCCAACACTGGCAGCATGAGCGTAATATCAACAGCCGCAGCGATATCTCCGGCAATCGGCAGCATGATGGCGAATGTGCCCCAGGAAGTTCCTGTGCTGAATGCCATAAATCCTGCAAGTACAAACAGCAGAACTGGAAGCAGCGCCGCTGGAATAAAGGTATCCACCTGTGATGCCAGGTACTCCCCTGTTCCGAGCGCATCAATGACTTCAATAATCGTCCATGCAAACACGAGAATATATACAGCCGGAAGCATCGACTTCACGCCGCTCCAGAGTCCGAGTCCGATCTGAGAAACACGGATACGGCGGACGAAAGCGAGGATGAGCGCAGATGCAAAGCTGATTAACCCGCCGTACAGCAGTGCAGCAGCGACGTCTGTGTTTTCAAACACAGCCAGGATGCTGGCTTCCCCTTCCGTTCCTTGAATGCCGGTGATGACCATAAACAGAACGGTTGCTCCGATAAGAATTAAAATGGGGATAACTAGATCGGCAACCTTCCCATCCGTTTGCGGAACAGTCTCTTCGTTTTCGCCAGGTATAGCCCCGCGGGAACGGTCTACCAGTTCACCTGTTTCGATTGCCCGGTGTTCATGTTTACGCATCGGTCCAATATCCAGCTTCCAGTAGGCGACGGCAAATACGGCAATGATCGCAAATACCGCATAGAAATTCATCGGTGCAATCATCAGAAATGCCTGCAGCGATCCATACTGGGCTACGCCATGAGTGGCCAGAATCCCCCCGATAATCGTGATGATGTACGCACCCCAGCTGGAAACCGGTGATATAACGCACATCGGCGCTGCTGTCGAATCGACGACGTAAGCAAGCTTCGCCCGGGAAATACGATGCCTGTCCGTCAACGGTCTGCTGACGTTCCCGACCGTTAAGCTGTTGAAATAATCATCAATAAAGATGATGATGCCAAGGAAGCCAGCAGTGAACTGTGCTCCTGCCCGGGTTTTCACACGCGCAAGCGCCCACTCCCCAAATGCACGGCCACCTCCGGTGATCGTGATAAGAGCTGCGATCATCCCCAGCAGAAAGAGAAACAGAATAATATAAAATTCCCACGTATTCACCCCGTCAGCTGTCCAGAAAATCGACGTGACGGTTCCTGCTATATCGGCAATGGCCGCATTTACAAACATATCCTCTGTCTGATGCACCATCAGCGCACCGACAATAATCCCTGCTCCGAGTGACAGCAGCACACGCTTTGTAATCAGTACAAGTACGAGTGCGAGCACCGGCGGCAGCAGTGATAAAATTCCATGTTCCACGTTCGTCATCCTCCCTTTTATCCATACAAAAAGAGCAGGGGAAGCCCCTGCTCGTTGTATCACAGTTGATTCCTCCGTCAGGCAGCTCTCCACAGTTCCCTGTGACAGTGCTTTATCTGTTCAATAAAGCCCCAGCTGAATGAACCGGCTGTCCATTCGCTTCGGCAGCATTGCCTTTCCCGAATCGTCCCTGCCCTGCCGGACTCGGATTCGGTACTGATCGCAGCTGCTCCTCCACCTCACATGACGTGAGGTATCTACCATTTATTCATTATGACTGTGGAATCATATCACAGATTCTGACCGTCTTCAACCACTCTCTCCAAAGTCTGAAAAGTGTGAGGATGCTGATTTTTCTCATCCATTTGACCGTTCATCTCCGCTGTAACGGCCCATTCCTTTTCGTCGAATGGAGGAAAGAACGTATCGCCTTCAAACGAAGCATCGATGCGTGTCAAATACATACGTGCGGCATAAGGAAGAAACATTTCGTACAGCTCTGCTCCCCCCATAATGACGATTTCTTCGTCTTCCGCTGCGAGTGCCAATATGTCATTCATATCGCTGATCGTTTCGATTCCTTCATGCGAAAAAGAAGCGTTGCGCGTCAGCACGAGGTTACGCCGTTTCGGGAGAGGTCTGCCGATTGATTCAAACGTCTTACGCCCCATCACGACCGTTTTATGCAGCGTCGTCTGCTTGAAAAAAGCTAGATCGCCCGGCAGCTTCCACGGCATGCCCCCGTCCTTACCGATGACCCTGTCCCGATCCATGGCCGCAATCATCGAAATCATACCGACACCTTCCCTTTAATCGCAGGGTGCGGATCATATCCGGACAGCTCAAAGTCCTCGAACGTAAAATCTTCGATTCGCTTTACATCCGGGTTGAGCTTCATGATTGGCAGCGGGCGCGGATCGCGCGAAAGCTGCTCTTTTACCTGCTCTACATGATTATTATAAATGTGCACATCGCCAAACGTATGCACAAAATCCCCTGGCTTCAAGCCGCATTCCTGAGCGATCATCATTGTCAGGAGCGAGTAGGAACCGATGTTAAACGGCACCCCCAGAAACACATCCGCCGACCGCTGATACAGCTGGCAGGAAAGTCTGCCGTCTGCCACATAAAATTGAAACAGGCAGTGGCATGGTGCAAGCGCCATTTCATCAAGCTCTCCTACGTTCCAAGCGTTCACGACCATTCGACGTGAATCCGGATTCGACTTAATCGTGTCAATCACGTTCCGCAGTTGATCGATTTGTCTGCCATCCGGCGCCGGCCAGCTTCTCCACTGCCGGCCGTAGACGGGACCAAGGTCCCCATCGTCACCAGCCCACTCGTTCCAAATTCGTACGCCGTTCTCCTGCAGGTACTTCACGTTTGTATCACCTTTAATGAACCAGAGCAGCTCATAGATCATCGCCTTTACGGCCATTTTCTTTGTCGTCACAAGTGGAAAGCCTTCTTCTAAATTCATGCGCATCTGATAGCCGAATGTGCTGATCGTTCCTGTACCGGTCCGGTCTTCTTTAGCAGTTCCGTTCTCTAAAACGTGTCTGCACAGATCGAGATAGGTTTTCATGAGAATCCTCCTTTTATTTCGTCACCGGCGATGCCTTGCCGTACGTCTTTTCCAGCTTCCAGGCAAGTACATCCCGCAAAAATTCCGGCATAAAGTACTGTTTTGAATGGAGATCATTCATCAGCGGATATAAATGGCTGAACGTAAATAGATCCGGAACAGCCAGGCTGTAGATACGGCGGTCTTCAATCAGCCGCTCGGCATCTCCATTTATGAGGCCCTCCCTGCCATAAAAAGATGTCATTCCAAGCACTTTTCCGCGAAAGCCGTAGCCTCGCAGACGGTAGTGAATCATCGTTTCTTCATTGGAAAGACGGATGATTTTCTTTAAATCGGTTCCCTCGATTTTTACGACAGCAGGGTTGATTGGATGAGGACAGATTTGATGGAGATGATGCCGCGTGACCTGGCCTGCAGGCAGGCTGTTTAACAGCAGTCCGGCATTGAACATAGCTGCATCTGCGCTGCACCACTCACGAAGGCCCTCTGCGGCAAGTGCGGTAAGCGAGGACGGTTCATACCAGGAAACGTGCAGCGCTTCAGGCAGTTCAGCGACCGGATGATAAAGCTGAGGCAGTGCTTCTGCTTCCAGCCGCTCCAGATGACGCCCGGTTTCGCCATCCCCCCGGATGCCCTTTACTTCATGAGTGTGAATATGCTTGACACGCGCCGGACTGCCGCTTTCTGTTTCGATCGTAATTTCGCCAATATGGGAAGCGGAACGTCCGCACTGGTGAATCCACGTTTGATGATGCAGCTCGCCATTCTCCAGAACATGATGCGTATGGGCTCCGAGTATCACCGAGATAGCTGGAAACGCCTCTGCTAGTTCGCGGTCAAGCCGAAGTCCGAGGTGGGATAAACAGATGATGCCGTCAGCATGCCGGCTCATCTCAGGGAGAAGCTCGCCCATCTCCTGCAGTGGGTCTTCCACTTTCCATCCGAGCTCCTCATAAAACTGATAAAACGGAATGGTTAATCCAACGACCGCAAGCCGGTAGCCATCCGGGAGTATGTAAAGCTCCCACGGCTTGCACCAGGATGGACGATTACCATCCGGATGGTACAGGTTGGCTACGAGTACATCAAACTCTGCTCGTTCATAGAGAGATTCAAGTGCCGCTTTCGGCAGTGTGATGCCTTCGTTATTACCGATGGTCACTGCGTCATAGCGCATCTCGTTTAACAGCTCCGTGTTTCCACGACCCATCAGGCCTTCTGTTAACGGGTGCACCCGGTCGCAGTGATCGCCTATATCATAAAGGAGGACATGCTCACCTCGCTCTTCTGCTGCTTTCCGTTTCACCTTCAGCAGGGCAGCAGCAGCAGGCCACTGGTCCAGCTCGCTGTGAAGATCATTTGTATGCAGAATCGTTACTGTTGCCACGCCGGGACCTCCTTTTATAATCCGGTTATTCCTTCATAGATAAGCCTGATGCCGATCAAGAGCAGCACAATTCGCAGCGCGAGCACGAGTGTATCACTTTTCAGCCGGCGATTGATCCATGCCCCTATCTTCCCGCCGAACCAAGCTCCCGGAATGAGAGCTGCTGCGTATACCCAGTCCACATTCCCAAGTGCGACGTGGGATGCAGAGCTTACAAGCGCAGAGAGAAAGACGAGAAACATGGACGTTGCTACTGCAAAATGCGGCGGAAAGGCAAAGAGAATGATCATAGCAGGCACCATAAGCGAGCCGCCGCCGATGCCGAACAAGCCGGAAAACATGCCGACAAAAAAGGCAATTGAAATGCCAAGCCACGCTTCATAGCCATATTCACGGATCGTGCCGTCCGGCTCGCGGAAAGTCCGTTTGATTCCGCCCGGCCGAAGGGGAATCGGCTTAATTCGGTGCCGGATCAGCAGGATAAACGATACGATAATAATAAAGACGCCGAATGCGATTAAAAAACTTGCGACATCAATGCCGCTGTTCAGCCAGACGCCGAACAGGGCTCCAGGACCGCTCCCTGCAAAGAAGAGCAGCCCGCTTTTTAAATCAACGACTTTCTGCTTCATATAAGCAAGCGTCGACGAGAGACCGGTAAAAATCATCACCAGCAGCGATGTTCCGACCGCTGTCTGCGGCGTAATGCCGCTTAACAGCTCTGTATAGCCTCCGAGCACCATAAGTGCCGGGACGATAATTATTCCTCCTCCAAGTCCCATAACGCTGCCGACAATCGCAGCTGCAAGGCCGAGGAAGGCAAGGGCAATCCATTCCATTCGTCATGTACTCCTCTGAAAAGCAGCGGAGGTCAGTCTTCGTTATCAAATAATCCAAGCTGCTTCGGAGCCGGCCCCTTTACCGGCAGACCAGCCATTTCCTGCAGCCGCTTTGCATTGCCGGCTGCGTGACCTCCTGAATTGTTGTTAAACACGACTGTCACCGCGCGTGATTGGTTCGTAAGCTTCTCCACTTTTTCGAGTATGTCGTGGAGCTCTTCTTCGTTATAATCGTACAAATAGCGGACTTCGCGCCACTTCTGCCCCGAGGCCGGCTTTTGCCAGGCCGCTTTATTCCGGCCGTGAAGCCTCACAAGCGTATGCTCCTTGTGTGTGGCTTCTCCGACCCATGGAATGGATCGTTCACCGATCTGAGGCTCATCGCAGACGCTGTGAATCCAGTCGTCCTGCTTCATGTAATCGAGCGTTTTTTCTTTGTATGCCTCTGTATACCACGAGGAATGACGGAATTCGAGCGCTGCCGGAAAACGACGCAGCTCTTCCCGGAGCCACTTTATGTATTGCACATGCTTTTGTGTGCAGTCAAACCAGGGCGGGAATTGGCACAGGACGTAGGACAGCTTTCCAGCTTCCAGCATCGGCGTGAAGGCAAGCCGAAAGGCCTCCAGCATTTCCTCCCGTGAATCAAATGGGCTTCTGCCGCGCTGATGACCGGTCATCCCTTGATACGCTTTTGGAATAAATTGAAACCCTTCAGGCGTCTCTCCAAGCCACTTTTGAATATTTTTAGCCGGCGGGACGGCATAAAAAGAGGAGTCGAGCTCTACTGCCGGAAAATGCCTGGCGTATGCCTCCAGTTTAGACGCTTTCGAAGGAAGATCCTCATAAAGAGTATCGTGGTCTCCCCAGCCTGTCAGTCCTATATCTATTCTGCCCATGATACCCGCTCCTTTCAAGTGCTTTTTCGCTTATTCGCTCTGAACTTCCTTTCCCCCGGAAAAGAGAAGTCGAAACAAAAAGCGGACCCGCCGAAAGGCAGATCCGCTTCAGAGCAAATGCGTATTACCCGATTGAACCTTCCATCTCGAACTTAATGAGACGGTTCATTTCAACCGCATATTCCATTGGAAGCTCTTTCGTAAATGGCTCGATGAAGCCCATTACGATCATTTCCGTTGCTTCCTGCTCGGAAACACCGCGGCTCATCAGATAGAAGAGCTGCTCTTCCGAAACTTTGGAAACAGTCGCTTCGTGCTCAAGCGAAATATTGTTGTTCAATATTTCGTTGTACGGGATTGTATCAGACGTTGACTCATTGTCCATGATGAGCGTATCACACTCAATGTTGGAACGGGAACGCTCTGATTTACGCCCGAAGTGCACGATTCCGCGGTACGTTACTTTACCGCCATGCTTGGAAATAGACTTCGATACGATCGAAGAAGAACAGTCAGGCGCAAGGTGATGCATCTTGGCACCAGCGTCCTGATGCTGGCCTTTCCCTGCAATCGCAATGGAAAGAACGTTTCCGCGTGCACCGCGGCCTTTCATCACGACAGCCGGATACTTCATCGTCAGCTTCGAGCCGATATTTCCATCGACCCATTCCATTACAGCATTTTCTTCTGCAACGGCACGCTTTGTTACGAGATTGAATACGTTCGGCGCCCAGTTTTGAATCGTCGTGTAGCGGCAGTACGCATCTTTCTTCACGATGATTTCAACAACGGCACTGTGAAGCGAGTTCGTTGTATAAACTGGAGCAGTACAGCCCTCTACATAGTGCACGGAGCTGTCTTCATCGGCAATGATGAGCGTACGCTCGAACTGACCCATATTCTCTGAGTTAATACGGAAGTAGGCCTGGAGAGGCGTATCCGTCTTAATCCCTTTTGGCACGTAAATGAATGAACCGCCGGACCATACGGCAGAGTTCAGTGCAGCAAACTTGTTGTCGGATGGAGGAATCACTTTACCGAAGTGCTCGCGGAAGATTTCTTCATCTTCTTTAAGCGCTGTATCCGTATCCTTGAAAATGATACCCTGCTCGGTCAGCTCTTCCTTCATGTTGTGATACACAACTTCAGATTCATACTGCGCAGAAACACCTGCGAGGTATTTTTGCTCTGCTTCTGGAATACCCAGCTTGTCAAACGTATTTTTAATTTCTTCCGGAACCTCGTCCCAAGAACGCTCGGAACGTTCTGACGGCTTCACGTAATACGTGATCTCATCAAAGTCCAGCTCGGACAGATCGCCGCCCCACTGAGGCATCGGCATCTTATAAAATTGTTCCAGTGACTTCAGTCGGAAATCAAGCATCCACTGAGGTTCATCTTTAATCTTGGAGATTTCGCGCACGATCTCTTCGGTCAGACCTTTTTTCGAACGGAAAATCGATACGTCCTTGTCCGAAAAGCCGTACTGATACTCTTCCATTTCCGGCATTTTCTTCGCCATGGTGAAACCCTCCTTGTAAATCTATCTGCAAAAACAGCACTGACGGTCTGTTCGTTCCTGTACAACTTAGGCGCCTTTTGACGCTGTATATCCATTTTACATCATATCGGCATCACTTACAAAAAACGACTATGACTGGTCCTCTTCTTCAAGCCCCTGCTCCATTGCTTTCCAGGCAAGGGTAGCGCATTTAATCCGTGCTGGAAATTTTGCAACTCCCTGCAGCGCTTCAATGTCGCCAAGATCCAGTCCAGCTGTATCGATGTCTTTCCCGAGCATCATGTCGGAGAAAAGCGAAGACATGCGCAGCGCGTCGTCAACAGGAAGTCCTTTGACTGCCTGTGTCATCATGGACGCAGAGGACATGCTGATCGAACATCCGTCGCCGGTAAAGGCAGCTTCGGCAATGTGTCCGTCATCCACCTTCATCTGCAGCTGAATGCGGTCACCGCAAGTCGGATTATTCATATCAACCGACAGCGTATCGCCTTCGAGCTCTTTTTTATTACGCGGATTTTTGTAGTGATCCATAATTACCTGACGGTAGAGTGTGTCCAGCTGATTACCCAAAGACATCGCCGAAATACTCCTTTGCTTTGTGAAGAGACGCGACGAAGCGGTCAACATCCTCTTCCGTATTATAAAGATAGAAACTGGCTCTTGCTGTCGCTGTCACATCCAGCCACTTCATCAGCGGCTGTGCACAGTGATGTCCCGCACGCACCGCTACACCTTCGGAATCCAACACAGTGGCAAGGTCATGCGGATGCACATCGTCGGCATTAAATGTCACGATTCCCGCCCGTTCCTCCGGGCCGTAAACCGTTACACCGTCTACATCCTTTAACTGATCAAGCGCATAGCGTGCGAGCTTTTTCTCATGTGCCTCAATGTGATCAAGACCGATTTCTTCAAGAAAATCAATGGCTGCGGCCAGCCCAATCGCACCGGCAATGATCGGTGTGCCGCCTTCAAACTTCCACGGAAGCTCTTTCCACGTAGAGTCATAAAGGCCCACGAAGTCGATCATTTCACCGCCGAACTCCACCGGCTCCATCTTCTTTAACAGGCTCTTCTTCCCGTAAAGCACACCGATACCGGTCGGACCGCACATCTTATGACCGGAGAAAGCATAAAAATCGGCATCCAGATCCTGTACGTCCACTTTCATATGCGGAACGGACTGAGCACCGTCGACGACCATCACCGCACCATGGCGGTGAGCCGTTTCCGTCAGCTCTTTGATCGGATTAACGGTACCGAGTACGTTTGATACGTGCATGACCGATACGATCTTGGTACGATCCGTGATCGTTTTCTCAGCATCTTCCATGGAAATTGTGCCGTCCGGCTGCAGCGGAATGTACTTTAATTCAGCACCTGCAGCCTTGGCGAGCTGCTGCCACGGAATGATGTTGCTGTGGTGCTCCATCGGCGTAATCACAATTTCATCTCCAGGTCCGACATTTTCCTTGCCATAGCTGGAGGCAATCAGGTTAATGGCAGTCGTTGTGCCCCGAAGAAAAACGATCTCCTCCATGCTGGAAGCACCGATGAACCGCCGAACTTTCTCACGAGCTCCTTCATAGCCATCTGTAGCCATCGAACCGAGTGTGTGGACGCCGCGATGGACATTCGAATTGTAGCGGTTGTAATAGTCCTCTACTGCTTCAATGACAGAAGAAGGCTTCTGTGAAGTCGCTGCGCTGTCGAGGTAAACGAGCGGATGCCCGTTAACCTCCTGGTCCAAAATCGGGAAACGTTTGCGGACGTCCTGCACATTCATAATCAGTACACTTTCCTTTCGATAACGTCGAACAGCTGCTCTTTGACTGAGTCGATTGGAAGTGCGCCTACAACCGGCTCAAGGAAACCGTGAATGATCAGCCGCTCTGCTTCCGTACGGCTGAGACCGCGGCTCATCAGATAGAACATCTGCAGCGGGTCAATTTTACCAACAGAGGCAGCGTGCCCTGCTGTTACATCGTCCTCATCGATCAAAAGTATCGGATTCGCGTCACCGCGGGCTTTTTCGCTGAGCATGAGAACACGTTCTGTCTGTTCACCGTTTGCTTTCGTTGCACCATGTTCGATTTTAGAAATACCGTTAAAGATCGAGGTGGCAGCTTCCTTCATAACACCATGCTTCAAAATTTGGCCGTCTGTATCTTTGCCGAAATGAATCACATTTGTTGTGAAGTTTTGAATCTGCTTGCCGCGGCCGATGGAGACCGTTTTTGTATCGCCGTAGGAGCCTTGTCCGTGCAGATACGTTGTATTTTCCGAGACGGTGTTACCGTCGTTCATTTGACCGAGTGCCCAGTAAAGCTGTGCATCCACACCGCTGACATAACCGCGGCGGTTTACGTACGTTGTCACGCTGTCTGTCAAGTTATCAACAGCTCCATAGCGCACAACTGCTCCGTCACCGACATACACTTCGGAAATGATGTTGGCCACTGCTGCGTCACCAGATCCTTCGCTCAAGTAGTTTTCGATATACGTCAGACGGCTGTTTGCTTCTGCCACGATCAGGACGTGGTTGAACAAGCCGAAGCTTCCTTCATGAGCAAAAATAGCTTGCAGCGGTGCTTCTACTTCCACACCTTCCGGCACATAAATAAATGTACCGCCGTTTACGAGCGCTGCATGGACTGCTGTAAGGCTGTGCTCGTTAACAGATACAGCATCCTGCATGAAGTATTTCTGCACAAGCTCGCCGTGTTCGCTTACTGCAGTTGCCATATCAGTAAAAATAACACCTTTGGCAGCAAGTTCATCCTGTACGGAGCTGAACTGCGTCACGCCGTTTTTCTGCGTCAGCAGGTTATCGATCTTCGCTTCTTCCCCTACAAGCGTTCGAACGGCGTCCGACAGTCCGCTGTAAGAAGAAGTTGCTTCTGTTGCTGCATCATATGAGAAAGAAGTGAAGTTCCACTTCGTAATCTTTGTTTTATCCGGCTTTGGAAGCTCGAGCTTCCCTGCCTTATCAAGCGCTGCAAGACGCTGATCCTTAAACCACTGAGGTTCTTCCCGATTCTCAGAAAAGCTTTGCAGCTGCTGCTCTGTAACTGGAAACGTCAGTTCCGTTGTCATAATCTAACTCCTCCTCCTGCAGTAATTACTGCCCAACAGTTTCGTCTTCGATACCAAGCTCTTCCTTGATCCAGTCATAGCCCTGCTCTTCAAGCTTCTGAGCAAGCTCAGGTCCGCCGGATTTCACAATGCGGCCCTGCATCATAACGTGGACAAAGTCCGGCTTGATGTAGTTGAGGAGACGCTGATAGTGCGTGATAATCATGCAGCCGAAGTCTTCGTTGCGCATTTCATTGATACCCTTTGCTACTACTTTCAGTGCATCAATATCGAGGCCGGAATCGATCTCGTCCAAAATCGCAATTTTCGGTTCAAGCATGAGAAGCTGAAGAATTTCGTTCCGCTTTTTCTCACCGCCGGAGAACCCTTCGTTCAGATAACGGTGCTGGAACGACTGGTCGATCTCAAGCGCACCCATCTTCTCGTCAATTTTACGGATAAACTGCATGAGAGAAACCTGGTCATCCTCGTCGCGATCTGCGTTCATAGCAGAGCGGATGAAGTCCGCGTTTGTTACACCGGATACTTCGCTTGGATACTGCATCGCAAGGAAAAGTCCTGCGCGTGCACGCTCGTCAACTTCCATCTCAAACAGGTCTTCCCCATTAAATGTCGCTTCGCCGCTCGTTACTTCATAGTTAGGGTGCCCCATCAGTGCAGAAGCAAGCGTCGACTTCCCTGTACCGTTTGGTCCCATAATCGCGTGGATTTCGCCACCTTTTACTTCAATGCCGAATCCTTTTAAAATTTCCTTATCCTCGATGGATACGTGCAGATCTTTCACACTCAGGCTTGGCTTAGTCATGAATGATACCTCCATATTTTTTGAAAGTTAGTTTATATACATGTTATAATAGTCGTTGTGCCGTAGCACGTTTCTATCATAACACAGGAACCTTCAATAGATTCTCTAATTATTTTCATTCTAATCTTATCTTATCTATTAACTGAGTTCAAGGAAAAGAGATAATTTAATAAAGAGTCAGCGGTATCAGTACATTGTCATCTTCTATCGTGTCCGCTTCACCGAACAGCTTCTTCAAGTTCATTCTCAATAGAATGGGCTTTTTTTGTTTTAATTGAGAATAAATCTTAATTAACCTTTCTACAGATTGAGCAGAACGGAAAAAGCATGCCTGAAGGACATTTCGTCCCGGCATGCTTTTTAGTCATGTATAGGCTGAGTGTTTTGTTCTATCCGTGAAGAAACTGCTGTACAATTTTCTGGCTTTCTGCATATTCCTGATCCCTTGCAGTTTCTACCTGCATTCTGTTCTCAAGTTTGGAATTGTATTCCCCGTAGCACATTCCGTGGGACGACTGCATTGCCTTTTCCATTTCTACAGTGTGTTTCGTCGTAATAAGATGGATAGCTCATCACATTCCTTCCAGATAATTTGTCCTCTTTGTTCAAGGGATGATGTAAGTATAGTATGGAACGGCTTGTGAACCAATGCGCATGCAGCGTTATATTATCTGACAATTCACTCTCCTTGTCCATTTGCTTATTTCAAGTCTTCTATCTGTACATTTTGGGACATTTTCTCCCATTTGCTCTACCTTTCACAAATGAAGCGCTTACATAGTGATGGACTTGTCTACCCCTTTCGTATCAAGGTTTCCAGCTCGCTGACGCCTTGTGTTTTTCAGCAAAAATTGAAGCTGAAATAATCGCCTGACGGCGGGACCAGTTCTGTATTATTGATCGATTTCCTTCAGGCAATATAACCTTTGCGGCGGCTTACGTTATTTATTCGTTTTGCCGATTTGTTTTATTGTGTCAATCATTTTTAGATTCTGATGGATTTATTCAGGCGGCATTGAATTGCGTTGCCACGGCGCCGTGTACCTTTGCCTGCCAGTTACGCTCCTTTTAATATATATGCCGGCGGCCGGGCATTTATCCGAAGCCGCAAACGGTTCATCCGGAAAGAGAAACGATGCAATGAACAAACGGAAGACCGCCCTTCACGTGAAGGACGGTCCCGGTGAATGACGTCATTACTCAGCTGGAATAACGGCGCCTTCGTATTCTTCTTCTATAAAGTCACGGACATCGTCAGACAATAGCACGTCTACAAGAATGTCAGCGCGTGGATCGTCTTCATCTTCGCCGCGGACCGCAATGACGTTGGCATACGGATTGTCCTCAGCGGATTCAAGTGCGATCGCATCTTCCTGTGGATTAAGACCTGCATCAAGCGCGTAGTTCGAGTTGATCAGGATCGCATCTGCTTCGTTGTTCTCATAAGCAGTTGGCAGCAGAGCCGCTTCTACGTTTGCCTGGAAGTTAAAGTCATTCGGGTTCTCTGCAATGTCATCAACCGTTGCTTCAATTCCGACGCCTTCCTCCAGCGTAATCAGACCTTCCTCTTCAAGCATGGTCAAAATTCGGCCGTGGTCAGCTACGGAGTCACTCATAATAATATCCGCGCCTTCCGGCAGATCTTCCAGCGTATCATAGTCCTGAGAGTAAAGACCGATCGGCTCGATGTGAATACCGCCTTTGTTCACAAAGTCATAGCCAAATTCATCGATTTGAGACTCAAGATACGGCACGTGCTGGAAATAGTTCGCATCCAGCTCTCCTTCATCCAGTGCCTGGTTAGGAAGGATGTAGTCGTTGAATGTTACGATTTCCAGTTCAATGCCCTCTTCTTCAAGCATAGGAGCAGCAAATTCCAAAATTTCAGCGTGTGGAATGTTGGACGCTCCAACAGTGAGCGGCTCAAAATCACCAGCTGCTTCTTCATCTGCTTCATTGTCTTCCTCGTTACCTGCTTCATCGGCGTTATTGTCAGCCGGTTCACTGTTATTTTCTACGTCCTCGACGTTGTCAGCATTATCGCCGCTGTTGATCTCCGTCGTGTTATTGTTTTCTCCTTCGCCGCATGCTGCGAGAAAGGCCAGTGATAAAGCACTTATTCCTGCAAGTTGAATGGTACGTTTCATTTGATTCATTCCTCCTGATTTATCGTTTATCTATTTTATTCGTAATCATATCGCCAATGAACTGAAGGGCAAATACAATTACCAGAATAATCACGGTTGCAGTGAGCGTTATTTCCGGATTGTTTCGCTGGAACCCATCCCGGAAGGCCAGGTCACCAAGTCCGCCTGCACCGATGACACCTGCCATTGCCGTGTAGCTGACAAGCGCAATGGCTGTAACGGTGATCCCGGAAACAAGTGCCGGCATCGATTCCGGAAGCAGAACTTTACGAATAATCTGTCCGTTTGTGGCCCCCATAGCTTTCGATGCTTCAATAACTCCTTTATCGATTTCACGAAGCGCAATCTCTACCATTCGAGCGTAAAAAGGTGCAGCTCCGATAATTAATGCCGGAAGAGCAGCCGATGGTCCAAGAAATGTGCCGACGATCGATCGAGTAAACGGGATAAGCAGTACAATTAATATAATGAAAGGAATCGATCGGAAAATGTTTACATACGCCCCGATAACAAAGTGCGCCGCTTTATTTTCCCAAAGCTGCTTGCGATCGGTTAGGAATAAAAGCAGTCCGAGAACAATCCCGAAGACAAACGTAAACACGAGTGCTACAACAGACATGTAAAGTGTTTCGACAGTGGCATTCCACATGTTGTCCCAGTTTACATCCCCAAGGAACGCTGCCTGAATGATAACGTTATCCACCGTGGATCACCTCCACTTCAACTTCCTGTTCGCGGATATAGGCGACCGCCTGCTGAACGGTATCAGCTTCCCCGTTCATACTGACGAACAAGGAGCCGTAGGACCCGTGCTGCGTCTGCGAAATCTTTCCTTGCAAAATGCTGATATCGACGTCGAATTTACGTACAACGTCTGTGATCAACGGCCGCTGCGTATCGCCGCCGACAAACGTCAGCTGCAGAACATGACCGATGCCCTCGCGGTCCAGCAGGTGGTTCAGTGCCTCTTCTGTCTCTTCCGGCTCAGTCACCTGCTTCACGAATTCCTTCGTCATCGCCTGCTGCGGGCGGCGGAAAATATCGAGAACGTCTCCCTGCTCCACGATCTTCCCGGCTTCCATTACAGCAACCCGGTGACATATTTTCCGGATCACATGCATTTCGTGCGTGATCAGAACGATCGTCAGCCCAAGCTTTGCATTGATGTCGACGAGCAGATCGAGAATCGAATCCGTCGTCTTAGGATCAAGTGCGGACGTCGCTTCGTCACAGAGCAGCACTTTCGGATCGTTTGCCAGCGCACGGGCAATGCCGACACGCTGCTTTTGACCGCCGCTCAGCTGAGATGGATAGGAACCGCCCCGTCCGTCTAACCCGACGAGCTGAATTAATTCATCGACTCGTTTCTTCTGCTCCTCCTTCGGCACCCCTTTGATCTCAAGCGGAAATGCAATGTTTTCCGCAACCGTTCGGGACCAGAGCAGATTGAAATGTTGAAAAATCATGCCGATCTCCTGCCGGGCCTCTCTCAGCTTTCCTTTAGATAAGCTGTGCATTGGCCGTCCGGCGACATCGACCTCTCCTGAAGTCGGTGCTTCCAGCATGTTAAGCATGCGGATCAGCGTACTTTTACCAGCACCACTGTACCCGATTACTCCAAATATTTCTCCTTTATCAATTGTCAGATCAATATCATCCACTGCCCGGACGTCGCCGTCTTTCGTGTGGAAAATTTTCGCTAGCTTCGAGAGCGTAATCAACAGAGAAACTCCTTTCCATCTATTTGCAATTAAACATACCTCTTTAGTCCATTTAACGCACAGAAGCGTTCATGCAAAAAAATATAACGTACGAAAAAAGCCCTTCTGCCATACAGATGAGCAGAAAGGCTTTCTTGTTTAAAAAGAAAAGCTTTCTTCTCATCTGCCGGACGTTCGTCATCCGCAGGAATTGGCACCTTCTGTACGCGTGTACAGTGGTTGCCGGGTTTCATCGGGCCAGTCCCTCCACCTCTCATGATAAGAAGAGTATTCGTTTTTTTTCGTCTGATATGGATATTATCACTGCGATTTAAGCTTGTCAACAAAAAACGATCTGCTTCTTGAAAGCCGCCAATGACGTTCATGACGCTGGTCACCTGTCCAGAAAAAACCGTTCAGCTTTTGATAAGCCGAACGGTTTCAGATTGCTGTTCTATTCCTGATCAATCATGTTCTGGTAGGCATCCGCGTCCATCAGCTTGTCGACATCGTCCTGGCTGGACACTTCTACGACAACCATCCACGCCTGCTCATATGGGGACTCGTTTACGAGCTCTGGAGAATCCTCCAGTTCTTCGTTGATTTCCACCACTTTTCCGCTGACTGGCGCGTAAAGCTCGGAAACCGTTTTAACCGATTCCACACTTCCAAATGGTTCGTCTGCCTTCAGCTCATCTCCAACCTCCGGCAGTTCTACGAATACGATATCGCCTAATTCACTCTGTGCGAAATCAGTGATGCCGATTCGTACTTTTCCATCTTCCTCTTTTACCCATTCGTGCTCTTCTGAAT
This sequence comes from Bacillus daqingensis, assembly GCF_042654445.1. Lineage (NCBI taxonomy): Bacteria > Bacillati > Bacillota > Bacilli > Caryophanales > Bacillaceae > Bacillus > Bacillus daqingensis. The sequence goes on along the minus strand of NZ_JBHSGK010000011.1, from coordinate 247,770 downwards.
ACTTATAATCCTTTGGCAGGCTCATGCTCCGGATCCCTCCATCTGCGTAGTAAGTAAACAAACACTTCCTCTTCCACTATAATATAACAGCTGCTGGCACCGCAACCGGCGGAAGCTTATTTCCAGGTTTTCTCGTAGTCTGCTTCGCGGAAGCCGACTGTGACATGTCCATCTTTTGCAGCAATCGGACGCTTGATCAGCATACCGTCTGACGCAAGCAGTTCCAGCTGCTCTTCTTCCGGCATATCCCCAAGCTTATCCTTTAAGCCAAGCTCGCGGTATTTCTGTCCGCTCGTGTTGAAGAACCGCTTCAGCGGCAGCCCGCTCTGTTCATGAAGTTTTTTGAGCTCATCTTTAGAAGGCGGATGTTCAACAATATGTACCTCTTCTAATGCGACCCCTTCATTTTCCAACCACTTTTTTGCTTTTTTACACGTCGTGCATTTCGGATAATGATAAAACGTTACGCTCATCGCTCTCACTCCTTTCCTCATTCAGTTTACCGCATCTCGCATCATTGTTCTATCTTCTGTTGCGCCGGTGAAGCAATTTCGATATACTTTCGATAAATCGTAATTATTTCGTTTTACAATTTCTTTCAGGAGTTGATTTAGATGCGTGACGTTTCATGGCTCATCGTTGGAGGCGGCATACAAGGGATGACGGCAGCGGTTCATCTTTGCAGACAGGCCGGCATCTCCGCTGCAGATATTGCTGTGGTAGACCCTCATCCAGAGCCGCTTGCTGTTTGGAAAGAACGTACAGAAAAAATCAGAATGCCCTATTTACGCTCCACGTTCGTTCACCATTTGTCGCCGGATCCATTAGAGCTGGTGAAGCGGGGCGACAGCTTTCTCGGCCGCTACAAGCGTCCCTCCCGTTCTATGTTCTATGACACGTCTAAAGAGCTGCTGCAGGAAACAGGCATTGCTGACAGCTGGCTGCAGGATACGGTCGTTCACGTGGAAAAAAGTCAACCCGGCTGGACCGTTTATGGAAAAAAGAACACGTTGACGACAGCCAATCTCTTGTTAGCTCCCGGAGGCGGCAGCCGCCCTGTGATTCCCGCTGCCCTCCAGCCTGAGGCAGTGCACGTTTACGACCCGTCCTTTGACCCTTCTGCTGTTACCGGACGCGCCGTTGTCGTTGGAGGAGGTATTTCTGCTGCGCATACGGCGATTTATCTCGCCGAACAACGTCACACCGAAACCGTTTTGCTGCATCGCAAACCGCTTCGCGTTTCCCAGTTTGACAGCGATCCCGGCTGGCTCGGACCGAAACGGATGCAGGCATTCAGCCGTATGGATCACCGAAGACGGCGCCGCTGTATTCACACAGAAAGACGGACTGGCACGATGACGCGCGAGCTGCTGTTTAAGCTGAGAAAGCTCGAACGGGATGGACGACTGAAGATGATGCAGGATGAAGCTGCCGGATCCCGGCGCTGCGAAGACGGCATGGTCGAGCTTGAGCTCGCGTCCGGAAGCCTTCTGTCAGCAGATTCCGTAACGGCGTGCACGGGCTTCTCCAAGGAGCTTCCCGGGTCCGCCTGGATTCAGCCGCTGATTGACGCTTATTCGCTTCCTTGTGCAGACTGCGGGTATCCAAAGCTTTCCCCATCGCTTATGTGGACAGATCGTCTTTACGTCACCGGTGCCCTCGCCGAGCTGGAAATCGGCCCGTCAGCGAGAAACATCGCCGGTGCCCAGCGCGCAGCCAGAAGGATCGCTGCATCTGTCTGCATGTGAAAACCCCGGTCCGCCTGTGGGGAGACAGGAGGACCGGGGTTTTCTGAGAGAATGTCTTTCTGCTGCCAGAAAGAAGATTATAATTATTTTAGGGCGGCATCCCGCCCTAAAGTAGCTAACAGTTATACGACGTAACGCTCTTCTGCAATGATCTTCTGCGCAAGCTCACGCTTTTTCGCGATCAGGTTCACCGGATTGTGGCGCGTCAGCTTTTTCAGAATAGACAGCATCGTTCTCAGGCTGTCCCCTTCTTCAAGTGCTACAAGGGATTCCTTCGCTACTGCTTCGATGTTATTGAATGCTTCCTGTGCATAAATCTGCGTCATGAGAAGCTTTTGAGCCGCTTTGTCTTCACCATCGCGGGCCATTGCTTTTTCTGTACGCAGAATCATCGATTCAATGTTGAATACTTCGTTCACGATATCTGCTACGTTCGCAAGCAGCTCCTGTTCCTTCTGCAGCTTTTCACCGTACTTTTGTGCAGCGGTGCCTGCAATCATGAGGAACACTTTCTTCGCGTTCTCCAGCAGGTAACGCTCCTGCTCAAGCGGCTCATCGCCGACTTCCTGAGGCATCATCATCATGAGCTCTTCCTGAAGACCTGCTGCCTGCTCCAGAAGCGGCAGTTCGCCCTTCATTGCTTTTCTCATAATCGTAGCCGGAACGAGCATGCGGTTGATTTCGTTTGTTCCTTCAAAAATACGGTTGATTCGGGAGTTCCGGTACATCGTTTCCACTTCGTACTCGGCCATGAAGCCGTATCCGCCGTGAATCTGTACCGCTTCGTCTACGACGAAATCCAGAACCTCTGAACCGAAGAATTTATTTAATGAGCACTCAATCGCATATTCACTGATCGCTTTTCCGATTGCGCCGCCGTCCTTCTGTTCTTCTTCGGACAGGTTTTCGAACGCCTGGTCAATCAGGCCGCCTGTGCGGTAGATCGTCGATTCCATCGCATACGTTTTCGCTGCCATTTCCGCAAGCTTCTTCTGAATCAGCGTGAACTTGGAAATGGGCATTTTAAACTGCTTGCGCTCATTCGCGTATTTTGCTGAAAGCTCAATCGCACGCTTTGCGCCGCCGATACAGCCGACGCCGAGCTTATAGCGGCCAACGTTCAGGATGTTGAAAGCAATCACGTGGCCTTTGCCGACTTCACCGAGCAGATTTTCCTTCGGTACTTTTGCTTCGTCTAAAATCAACGTCCGGGTAGAGGACCCTTTAATCCCCATCTTCTTCTCTTCCGGTCCGACCGATACTCCTTCGTAATCGCGCTCTACAATGAATGCGCTGAAGTGTTCACCGTCGACTTTAGCATATACGACGAACACATCCGCAAAACCAGCGTTCGTAATCCACTGTTTTTCACCTGTAAGCACGTAGTGGCTGCCGTCTTCTGTCAGCTTTGCCGTCGTTTTCGCGCTCAGCGCGTCGGAGCCGGAAGTCGGCTCTGTCAGCGCGTAAGCAGCGATTTTTTCACCGGAAGCCAGTGCAGGCAGATAGTTCTCTTTCTGCTGCTGATTACCGAAGAACACGATTGGCAGAGAGCCGATCCCGACGTGTGCTCCCTGCGTCAGGGAAAAAGAGCCTGCAAGCGCAAATTTTTCCGTGATCAGCGAGGAGCTGATTTTATCGAGGCCAATGCCTCCGAATTCTTCCGGTACATCGGCACCGAGAAGGCCTAATTCTCCAGCTTCCTTCAGCAATCTGACGGAGCGGTCAAACTCGTGGTTCTCGATGTGCTCGATTTCCGGCACTACTTTGTTCTTTACGAAATCTTCTGTCGTTTTCGCAATCATCTTATGCTCTTCGCTGAAATCCTCCGGTGTAAATACGTTTTCTGCTGTCTGGCTGTCGAGCAGAAATCCGCCGCCTTTTACCTTTTCCGTTGTTGCCATGATGATCATCCTTTCTGGATTAGACTAGCTCAAATACTCCTGCAGCTCCCATACCTCCGCCAATACACATCGTTACGACACCAAATTGTTCACCGCGGCGCTTCATTTCGTGAATAAGGCTGAGCGAAAGCTTCGTTCCTGTACAGCCAAGCGGATGTCCAAGCGCAATTGCTCCGCCGTTTACGTTTACTTTGTCATGATCCAGGTTTAAATGCCGGATCACCTGCAGAGCCTGCGAGGCAAATGCTTCATTCAGTTCGAACAAACCGATATCCTCCATCTGCAGGCCTGCCTGCTTAACAGCCTTCGGCACGGCTTCCACCGGTCCGATTCCCATAATGTCCGGCGCGACGCCGGCAACCGCAAAGGAGCGAAATTTCACGAGCGGAGTCAGGCCGTCCTGCTCTGCTGCTGCCCGGTCCATCACGAGAACAGAGGCTGCTCCGTCACTCATCTGCGATGCGTTTCCGGCTGTAACCGTGCCGCCTTGCTGATTGAACGCAGGCCGGAGCTTTGCCAGCGTATCCGCTGTCGTATCCTCCCGGACGCCTTCATCCTGGGCAAGCGTCACTTCTCGTTCAACGAGCTTGTGATTTTCATCAACACCGCGGAGTGTCACGGGTACCGGCACGATTTCATCTTCAAACTTACCGCCTTTAATTGCTGCTGCCGCACGCTTGTGGCTTTCTGCAGCAAATTCATCCTGATCACGGCGTGAAACGCCGAATCGCTTGGCGACTTCCTCTGCTGTGAAGCCCATTCCCATATAGTATTCAGGCGCTTCTTCAACAAGATGCGGATTCGGGGCAATCACGTGTCCGCCCATTGGAATCAGGCTCATCGATTCTGCACCGCCTGCAAGCACTGCACTTGAGTGTCCCAGCATAATGCGTTCCGCACCGTAGGCGATGCTTTGCAGCCCGGATGAGCAGTAACGGTTAATCGTAATCGCCGGTACGTGGTCCGGCAGTCCTGCCAAAGCAGAGATATTGCGGGCCATGTTCATGCCCTGCTCTGCTTCCGGCATCGCACAGCCAATGATGACATCTTCAATCCGCGAGGCATCAAAATCTCCAGCGCGTCTCAATGTTTCTTTTATCGTAACGGCAGCCAGATCATCCGGCCGCACGCTGGCAAATGTTCCTTTTTTTGCTTTACCGACAGGCGTTCTCGAGCCTGCCACAATCACTGCTTCGTTCACTCCGACCCCTCCTTTTGACTAGTTGCGCAAAGGCTTCCCTTTTGTAAGCATATGCTGCATACGCTGCTGTGTCTTCGCTTCGCCGACGAGGCTCAGGAATGCTTCCCTCTCCAGATCAAGCAGGTACTGTTCATCTACTTCTGAACCGTAAGGAACTCGTCCTCCTGCGAGCACAAACGCCAGCTTTTGTGCTATTTTCACGTCATGATCGGATACATGTCCGCCGTACTGCAGCGTTTTTGCACCGAGCAGCATCGTCGCATATCCTCGCTCGCCGACAACAGGAATCTTCTCCCGTTTCGGTGCGCGGTAGCCCTGTTCATACAGGTAGAGCGCCTTCTGCTTCGCGTCATGCAGCAGGTGGTCGTCGTTGATGCTGATGTCATCCTGCGGACGCAGAAAACCGTATTTCTGTGCTTCATGAGCACTCGTGCTGACCTTCGCCATTGCGATCAGTTCAAACACATTGTTGCTGACAGCCTGTAAATCGACTTTCGTACCTTCTGGAATCGCCTTCAGGTGGCGCAGGTACAGCTCTTTGTTTCCGCCTCCGCCTGGAATAAGTCCGACGCCCGTTTCTACAAGTCCCATGTACGTCTCCATTGACGCCTGCAGTCCTGCTGAAGGCAGTGCAATCTCCGTTCCGCCGCCGAGCGTCATTTGGAACGGTGCCGTTACGACCGGCTTTTCCGAGTAGCGGATGTTGGCCATCGACTGCTGGAACTGGCGGACAACGAGATCAATTTCCGGGTAGTTCATGTCCTGTGCTTCCATCAAAATCATCATCAGGTTCGCGCCGACACAGAAATTTTTACCCTGGTTGTTAATGACAAGCCCTTTGTAGTTTTTCTCTACTTCTTCAATCGACTTGTTGATCATCTGCATGACGTCAAGTCCAATCGAGTTGTTCGGCGACGTAAATTCGAGTACTGCTATGTCATCTCCAATATCAATCAGAGAAGCACCGGTATTTTTCATGATCACCGTGTTGTCATTTTTCCACGACTTCAGATGAATCACTTTCTCATTAATCGCAGCTTTTTGATAGCTGCCGTTCTCGTAGTAAGTCGCATGCCCGTCGTAGAAGCTCGTTTTCCCGGAAGAAAGCATCTCTTCTACCCATTCCGGCAGTGTTTCACCTTCCTCTTTCATACGCGCTGCGGATTTTTCAAGCCCGATGGCATCCCAAGTTTCGAAAGGACCAAGCTCCCAGCCGAAGCCCCACTTCATTGCCTGATCAACATCATAAATTGAGTCAGCCACTTCATAGGCTTTCTCAGCAGCGTATAAAAGCGTTGGTTTCAGGATATTCCAGACGAGCTTTCCTGCCTGATCGTCAGCATAAACGAGCGCCTGCATTTTGGCTGCTTTGCCTTTTGCCTGCTTGCTCTGCTGAACGGAAGGCGCTTTCATTTTCCGGCGGGACTCATACTCCATCGTTTCATAATTGAGCTCCTGAATGTCACTTCCGGAATCGGTCTTTACTTTCTGATAAAAACCTTTTCCGCTTTTGCTGCCGAGCATGTTTTCTTCAATCATTTTTTTCATAAAGGCCGGCGGGTCAAAGACGTCTTTTTCATCTCCTTCAACCTGATCGTACACGTTTTTCGCTACGTGCATGAATGTATCAAGTCCGACTACATCCAGCGTACGGAACGTCGCACTTTTCGGTCGCCCGAGAGCAGGACCTGTAACGGAGTCTACTTCACCAACGCTCACGCCCTGTTTCATCATTTCCCGTACGGTTACGAGCAGTCCGTACGTGCCGATGCGATTCGCAATGAAGTTAGGCGTGTCCTTTGCTTCCACAACGCCTTTACCGAGCACGTCTTCCCCAAACTGTTTCATGAACGATGTCACTTGTTCATCCGTCTGCTGTGTCGGGATCACTTCCAGCAGCTTCAAGTAGCGCGGCGGGTTAAAGAAATGGGTGCCCAGAAAGTGGCGCTTGAAATCTTCGGAGCGTCCTTCTGCCATTGCTTCAATCGAAATACCGGATGTGTTCGAGCTGACGATCGTGCCTGGACGACGGTGCTCTTCCACCTGGCTGAACACTTTTTGTTTGATATCGAGGTTCTCAACGACTACTTCAATAATCCAGTCCACTTCTGACAGCCGGTTCATGTCATCCTCAAAGTTGCCTGCTTCAATGAGATCCGCATTTTCATGACGAGCAAGTGGTGCCGGTTTTTGCTTTTTAAGCTTTTTGATCGCCTCAAGCGACAGCTGATTGCGCACTTTCTTTCTCTCTAATGTGGCTACCTGGCTTCCTGACGTCTCCGCATCTTTCGGTACAATGTCCATCAGCAGCACGGGAATGCCGATATTGGCGAGATGAGCAGCGATCCCGGAACCCATTACGCCGGATCCGAGTACTGCTGCCTTTTTAATATGACGGGTCATAAGCTACCTCCCTGGATACTCTTTTTTTGAATGAATACTCATTCATTTTTACATGAAAAAAAAGAAGCGCTTTCACTACTTTTACTATAGTAAATAATTGGCGTTTATGCAACTAAAAATTGAAAAAAGTCTGTTTTCTTTTTCAATCGCCAGCTCCTCCTGTTCCGCCAAGCTCTATGATACAATAACAGCAGCCGTAAGTTGGAGCGTGATACGTTTGAAACATTCGTTACTTATCGTACTTGCTTTTTTAACAGCATTTGCCGTCTGGCCTGCTGAAACGAACGCACAGGAAGCGGAGACTGTCCGCGGGGAAATCATCGTGATGGAAGAAGAATCACCCGGGTTCCAGCGGATGGAAATCCTGATTGACCAAGGCGAGTTTTCCGGAGAAACAGTGACGGTAGAACAGACGTTATCTGGCAACCCTGCACAGGATTTTTATTACAGCACCGGCGACCGCGTGCTCGTATACATAGAAAGCGAAGATGGTACGATCACCCGCTCGCTTGTTCGAGAGCTCGCGCGGGATCATTATTTAATGTATCTCGGCATCTTTTTTGCTCTGTCGCTCGTGCTGATTGGCGGGCTGAAGGGCATAAAAACCGTCATTTCCCTTGCCTTTACTATTTTTCTGATCATGCAGCTGCTCATTCCACTGATCCTGGGCGGGATGCCGCCAGTCTTTACGACGATCGTCATTGCCTCTATTATTACCGTTGCTTCCGTCCTGCTGATCAGCGGCTGGAACCGGAAATCGGCGGCAGCCGTCCTCGGTACCATCGGCGGGGTCATCCTTGCGGGCGTACTCGCTTCGGTGATGACGCGTGTGACGAGACTGACGGGCTTTGGTGCAGATGACGCCCAGATGCTTATGTACGTGCCGAATACATCATTCGACTTTCAGGGGCTGCTCCTTGCAGGCATGATCATCGGAGCTGTCGGAGCGGTGCTCGATGTCGGCGTGTCGATTGCTTCAGCCGTAGATGAAGTGAAGCGGTCCAATCCGGCCGCAACGGCCAGACAGCTGATCAAATCCGGCATGAACCTCGGCCGCGATATCATGGGGACGATGGCGAACACGTTAATTCTCGCCTACACCGGGGCTTCCATGACGCTGCTGCTCGTGTTGAATGCACATAACGTTTCGTTTAACCGAGTTATCAACATGGAAGCGATGGCAACAGAGATTATACGGATCCTTGCTGGAAGCATCGGACTTATCTATGCGATTCCATTAACCGCTGTGATTGCTGGTATTCTTTACAGCCGTGCTGACTCTGAAAAACTGGAGCAGCAGGCTGCAAAACTGCCGCTTTGGAAACGAGTTCTGCTTCGTAAAAAAGGATGACGATCCAACACCCGCCGGCAGCGTTCGGCGGGTTTTTGATTGCCATTGCAATAGCTGCGTCAGGTGACTTGGGGATGGAGCACGGGCACATAAACAGAAAGCTGAACTCGACTAAAGTTGAACGTTTTCCCTGAGAAGTTAATGATTTGGCGGAACAGGATGAACGTTTATTCGTTATATCAGCTCTAAGTTGAAGCTCGTAAACATATGACAGAGAGTCTTGAACCTTTCAAGAAAAAAGTTGAATTTATTACAGATGGTGTTCATGCTTTTGCTTCAAAAGTTGAACACTTTCACGTAAAAACATCATTTCTTTTAAAGGCAGTCTCCAGTTAACGAGAAGCAGGACCCTGCTAAGCCGTTTTTTTTTTCAGACAATATATAAAACAGCCCTCCGGCATCACCGGAGGGCTCTCATGATGTTCTCTATTAAACGGTTGCGCGTCTGCGCACGGTCAGAAGCACAGCACCTGCTGCTGCTGCTGTCAGACCAAGAATGATCAAGTACGGATAAGCGGTTGCTGTAGCAGGCATTTCATCGCCTTCCGTCTGTCCTGGATGATCAGCATAGATATCGGATTCGGTGCCGTCTACGTCAAAATTGTAGGCAAAGTAAGCGCCGTCTCCATCATCCGTGTAGTCACCCGTGAAGCTCACCTGATCAATACCAAGACGCTCCAGGTGATCGACTCCATCCGGAGAGCTCGTAAAGAGAACATCTCCTGCCATATCCTGCGGCAGCAGTGCCCAGTTAAACGTCGCGTGTGGATGATACGTACCGTGAGCCTGCAGATATTCAGCAATCACCTGTCGGTTTTGTACGTTCGCATCTACAAGTTCTTCAACTAGCGCAGCGTCTTCCAGGTGATCGCCACCGCCGCCTGCACGATAGTTATTTGTCACAACTAGGAATTCCATATCTTCTGTAACTGGCTCGCCTTCATACATCAGATCGGTAACGCGCTCGCCAACCGGCTGCGTCACGTCCAGATAATAGTCGACACCTTCAATGACGTCAAAGTTAAATGCGGAGAAGCTCGCGTGCAGATCCTGATCCTCTGTTGCAGCAGGATCAATCTGTTCGAAGTTTTCGGCAGAACGCTCCAGCCACTGCTCAAGCTCTGCGCCATCAATGTCTACGACCTGCAGCGTGTTGGAATATACGTAAATATCCGCCAAGTCACCAATTGTTACTTCGCCGGCATCCACTTCCGTGAATCCGCCGCGGTATCCGGCCCGGAATGGCGCTGCTGCGGAGAGAAGCGGCTTTTCTTCATACTCGGTGCCCTCCAGGTAGTCCTCGGTGTACCACAGCTGGGCATCGTTTACGAGCTGCGTCACTTCATTATCCATGACGAGAGAGAAAAAGCTGTTCATGCCTTCCGAGAACGAGCCGACGACTTCATTGATGTAGTCGACTGTTTTCTCATGAACGTCGATAATTAAATCAACGATGCGGTCGTTTGATTCAACGCCTTCCACCCCGATGACTTCAGAAGCAGAGGATTGAATTGACCATTCCCCATCGGATTCGGTCAGGCTGAGGTCAATTGTTCCGAGGTGGCTCCCCCATGACCCTGCCATAACAGCTGGAATTCCGTGGATCGTACCAGCCTCGTCATCAACGCCCTCTACTTCATCATAGCCGGAGTTTCCAGGGAACGTCTGGTGTGCGTGTCCCATGACAAGGGCATCGATACCGTCTACAGACTCAGCGAGCGAGACGGCTGCATGCTCTGTTTCACGGTCGCTCGTATTAACCCCCGTGTGTGCCAGAGCAACGACTACGTCTGACTGCTCCGCGAGATCCGGAACGTAGCGCTGAGCAGATTCTACAATATCACGCACTTCAATATTGCCTTCCAGGTGGAGGTTGTCCCACTGCATGATCTGCGGCGGCACAAAACCGATAACGCCGATATCAATCGGCTTTCCGTCTACTTCATGCTCAATGACCGTGTACGGCTCATGATAGTGCTCTTCCCGGTCCGTGCCAGCTTTGTAAACGTTCGCACTTAAAATCGGGAAGTCTGCTGATTCGATCACGTTATCCAGGTAATCGAGACCGAAATTGTACTCATGGTTTCCGATTGCGGCTGCTGAATAGTCGAGGTCGTTCATCGCCTTGATGACAGACATCGTGTCGCCTTCTTCAACCGGCTCGATCAAAATTTCCATTTCCCCGAGCATGCTTCCTTCAAAAATATCCCCGTTGTCGAACAGAATCGTGTTTTCTTTCTCAGCCCGAACCTGTTCAATCAGCGACGCTGTTTTCACGAAGCCGTAGTCATCTACCGCCTCGTCATTCATGTAATCGTACGGCATCAGGTACGAGTGAATGTCGGTCGTCGTCATGATCGTCAGGTCGTGCTGTTCCTCTGCAGACACTGCAGCCGGAAACATGATCATCCCCGCAGCCCCGGCAAGCGCCGAACGCTTCATCCAAGTTGAGAACTGTTTTGCCATTATGTATTACCTCCCCTGAAGTATGTGGCCCCTTTTACCAGCTTAGCGTACAGTCAGAAAAAGGGTTACGTTTGAGATTTTACCATAATCAGCTGGTGCTATACGTCTGTATGTGAAATCGCTTCAAAAACGATTGATAGTACCAGCAGGGAGTTGGTGCGATTATGAGACTTTCTTCAGAACTCTAACTTTTTTTGTGCGACTTTTGAAACATCAGACGTCTGACAGATTTTTGAAATTGTGTTGACGTCGAAAAAACACACCTGTGAAAGTTTGCCGGAGACGAAGGTGGAAACAGGTTTGTTTATTGGAGAATGACGTCACGACAGGCAGATGCAAAGTTATTCATCCGTAAAACGTTATCGACAACCTGAAAAACGCACCGGCGCTCAGCCGATGCGTTCTTTGTAATGCTATTAAGAGGAGCGGCGCATAAATCCTGTGTAGCGCCGGTCAATCAGCTGACTTTCAATTCGCTTCATCGTATCAAGTGCAACCCCGACGACGATGAGAAGACCTGTACCGCCGATCTGCACCGCTGGCGGAAGGCCGGCAAGTGTACCGAAAATAAGCGGTAAAATCGCTACAGTTGCCAGGAAGAGCGAGCCGACGAATGTCAGTCTGTAAAGCAGGCGGACGATATAGTCCTGTGTTGCTTTACCCGGACGAACGCCTGGAATAAATCCATTCTGTCGCTGCAGGTTCTGCGCCATCTGCTCCGGATTCATCTGCACAAACGTATAGAAATACGCAAAGGCGATGATGAGCAGCGCATAAAAGACCATGCCGATCGGGTTCGTATAGTCAAATGTCTGCACGATCCACGTTGAGATCGGACTGCCTTCCCCCACAAAGTTCGCTACTGTAGGCGGGAAGATAAACAGCGACATCGCGAAGATGACCGGGATAACCCCTGCTGCGTTTACCTTAATCGGCAGGTGAGATGACTGTCCGCCGGTTGCACGGCCGCCGGCTGCGATTTGCTTCGCGTACTGAACAGGTACTTTCCGTTCAGCCTGCTGGACAAAGATAACGAATACGACTACTGCCAGAATCGCCAGTACGATCAGGGCCACAATGACAATGTTTAAGAAGAGCTGGTCCCCTGCATCGGCAATATAGATCGTATACAGCTGCATCACGCCGTTCGGAATTCCTGCTGCGATACCGGCAAAGATCAATATCGAAATACCGTTTCCGACACCTTTAGCCGTAATCTGCTCACCGAGCCACAGCAGGAAGGCCGTGCCCCCGGTAAGGGTGATCGCAATGATCAGGTAAGTAGAAACAGACGGATTCGGTACGAGACCCGGCATCAGGTTATTGAACCCGATGGACATCCCAAGCGCCTGTACAAACGCGATAGCGATCGTTCCGTACCGCGTCACGTTGGCCAGTTTTTTTCGGCCTGCGTCCCCTTCACGCGCCCACTCTGCAAACTTCGGCACAACGTCCATGCGAAGGAGCTGGACGATAATGGAAGCCGTAATGTACGGCATGATTCCGGTTGCGAATATCGAAAAGTTTTCGAGCGCCCCGCCGCCAAACGTATTCAGAAAGCCTAGTGCGGCAAGTCCGTCGAAGCTGAGCGCATCCGCGTTCACTCCCGGAGCGGGAAGATGAGCGCCAATACGGAAAACGACAAGGATCGAAAGCGTGAACAAAATTTTATTCCGCAGATCGCCTGCCTTAAACATCCCTCTTAAAGTACTAAACATACGCTTAAACACCTCTGTTCATCTCAAAAATCTCAGATGCCTGCGTAAACGCCTACGCATCCTGATGCTGTGCTGGTCGTGCATCCCCTATCAAAAAACAATCGTTCCACGTCAAAATTACTGCCTTATCAGTCTATCATATTCATGCGGACCGCGCGCGGACAATTTTACTTAGAACCGAAAAAAAATGCAGAAAACAGCAAAAAATCGTCCCGAAAACGGAACGATTTCCTCCTTTTATGGAAAACTAATCCATCTCCTCAGCCAGTGCCTGCTCGTACGCCTGCTGCCCCTGCAGGCCGGTTAACTTCTGGCCGCCAATGAAAAAGGTCGGCACTGCCTGAACTCCCTCTTCATAGGCACGGCGCTGCGATGCTTCGCGCTCATCGGAATACACTCGTTTCTCCAGTGCTTCCCGAAACGCTTTCGGCTCCAGGCCGGTTTCCCTGGCCAGAGATTCCAGCACATCCGGATCACCAATATCGAGTCCTTCTTCATAAAATGCTTTAAACAGCCGGTGCGCATACGCGTTGCCCAGGTTCTGCTCCTTCGCAAACAGCAGTCCTTCATGAGCAAGATGGGTGTGCGGCTGCGGATCCGTCATATTGAGATTCATCGTAACACCGAGCTGGTCGGCGATCGGCAGTATGCGCTGGTGCCATGCCTGCTGAATATAATCGCTGTGCGGACTCAGCGTTTCCTGCGGATACGGCCGCAGTTCAAACGGGAGCCATTCTATATCTACATCTTTTCCTTCCATTGCACGAAAAAGCGGAGCCTCCGCTAAATAGCAGAAAGGTCAAACGAAATCGCTGTAAATACGGACTTTTATACTCATCTTTCAGCCTCCTTCAGCTTTTGAACGTAGTGTAGCAGAAGGCGGCTGGGACAGCCAGCAATTTAGACCGGCTGCAGCACTTCTTCGGGACAGCCTAGTACAGCAAGCGCCTTCCCTTCCGGTCTGCGGCGGACGACTGCTCCGTACTTGCCGTCGGACTCGACAATCCGGCTGATAGGCTCCAGTTCATCTGAAATGGCGCTGCCGGTAATAAACCAGTACGGGAACGGTTCCTCCTCAGAAGGAGCCGACTCAGTGAACGGCGGCTCTTCCTCTGCCGTATTCGTCCAATGATTGATCACGTCCTCGATCACCGCACCTGCCGTCGGAAATTTTCCGGCTCCCGGTCCTTGAAACAACAGCGGTCCACTCAAGGATGCTTCCACATAGACGCCGTTGTTCACATCCTCTACGCCGTAAAGGGCATGATCCTTTAAGACGAGCTTCGGACCGACGAAGGCTTTCGTTCCTTCTAATGAAGCAACGTGCTTGATTCGTCCGCCTAACTTTTCTGCTAAATGCAAATCGCGTACATCCATACCGCGGATCCCCTGCGGACGCTCTTCCGTCCATTCAGGTCCCGCGCCGTTGATCCAGAAACTCAAGATCGTCGTTTTAAACCAGGCATCCCACCCATCAATATCCTTATCCGGCACCGCTTCTGCGTAGCCTAGTGCGGTTGCTTCCTCCAGTGCTGCTTCAAATGCGGTACCTTCCTCCCTCATTTTCGTCAAAATAAAGTTGGAAGTGCCGTTTACAATTCCCTCTACGCGCAGGATGCGGTTTGTTTTCAGCGTATGGCGGATGGAGGAAAGGATTGGGATGCCGCCCGCGACAGCCGCTTCATAAAATAATCTGCTGCCGGAGCCTGCAGCAAGCAGATGCAGCTCTTCCCCGTGCCGGGCAATCAGCTCCTTATTGGCGGAAATCACTGAGATCCCCTTTTGCAACAGCTTCCGAACGGCTGGATAGGCCTCCTCCGCATCCGTCACCGCCTCTACCACAGTGTCCACCCCTGCTTCAAACAGCGCCTCGAGCCGATCGGTCACGAGCGTTTCCGGTCCGGTTGTGCGGGTTTTTGACGCGTCTTTAACTACGACGACTGGAATCGTGAAAAAACCAGCGAGTGTTTCAACGCGCTTTCGTTCTTTCTCCAGGCTTTCATAAACACCGCTCCCGACCGTTCCAAATCCAAGGATTCCTAATTTTCTCGTACTCATGTTGCAGCCTCCTTCTCCAGCTCACGGCGCTTTAATTCCCGCCGTAATATTTTCCCGCTGATCTTTGTCTTCGGCAGCTCCTCGACAATTTCAATTTCTTTAGGAGCGGCGTGTGCCGCGAGATTCCGTTTCACAAACTGCCGGATTTCTTCTGACAGCCCTTCCCGCTCCTCATATCCTGCGCGAAGCGTGATAAATGCTTTGATGATATGGCCTCGAATTTCATCAGGTTTGCCGATCACGCCGGCTTCCGCTACGGCTTCATGCTCAATCAGCTTCGACTCTACTTCAAACGGGCCGACCTGCTCGCCGGCCGTTTTAATTAAATCATCGTCACGCCCCTGGAAAAAGACGTAGCCATCCTCATCCTGCAGTGCCGTATCACCGGATAAGTACCAGCCGTTTTCCGTGAAATACGAGCGGAACTTCGCCTCGTTTTTCCATATCTCTTTCATTAATCCCGGCCACGGGGAACGCACGGCAAGCTTCCCTTGTCTGCCGGCAGGAAGCGGCTCGTTGTTTTCATCCAGAATCCCAATTTCAATACCAGGGAACGCTTTTCCCATCGATCCTGGTTTAATCGTATCAGACGGCAGGTTCACGATCAGATGTCCGCCCGTTTCGGTCATCCACCACGTATCATGAATACGGACCCCAAACTCTCTGTACGCCCAGTGAATCACTTCCGGATTCAGCGGCTCGCCCACACTCAGAATATGGCGCAGGCTTTTCAGGCTGTACTGCCTGTGAAGATCCCCTTCACTCATCAGCATCCTAAACGCTGTCGGAGCACTGTACCAGATCGTCACCCCGAAGCGGTCAATCAGACGGTACCACTCGGCGGCATCAAAGCGGCCGCCGTGGATCACGACAGATGCCCTGTTCAGCCAGGGTGCGAACACGCCGTACACGCTGCCTGTCACCCATCCCGGATGGGAGGTGCACCAGTATACATCATCTTCCTTAATATCAAGCACCCACCGTCCGCTGATGACATGATGCGGCAGCACCTTTTGCGCATGCAGCACGCCTTTTGGTTTGCCGGTAGAGCCGGACGTATAGTGAATCAGCATCCCGTCCTGTTCCCCGCGCCACACGACCGGTTCTTCTTCGTTCTCGTGAACCGTTGCTGCTTGCAGTTCATCGATCAGCCACGTTTTTTTCAAGTGCGGCAATTCGCTTGCCGGAACTCGTTTGCCGAGCTCCTCGTCGGTAATCAGATACTGCGCTTCACAGTCGTGCATCCGCTCCTTGACCGCTTCTTCCATAAACGCTTCAAACAGAGGTCCGGCGACTGCTCCAGCTTTAATAGCCGCCAGTACAGCAAAGTAGCAGTCCGGCGACTTCGGCAGAAAAATAAATACGCGGTCCCCAGGCAGCACTCCTTCCGCCTTCAGAACGCGCGCATAGTGATCGGTGATATTCTTCACCTGCTCAAACGTGTAAATAGCTTCTTCTGTTCCGTCGGTGTAAAGCAGCGCCGTCTTGTCTCCGTAGCCGTCGTCGACGTGGCGGTCAATGCATTCATATGCTGCGTTCCATTTTCCCTCCGGTACTTTACCGAGACGGTTTACGGCGTCCTCCCAGCTCGTTTTTCCCTGCTGCCGGTCAATCGTAATGTTTGCATTCGCCGCCGTAAGCGGAGAAGGATTCAACACGTTCATGCACGGACCTCCCTCTGTACGTTTCTCGTCATATCGAGACTCTCAAGAATATATTCCTTCAGTTCAGCAAGCTGCGGATCGCTTTTGCGGCGCGGCTTGGCCGGAGTCACTTTTACATTGTCATGCAGCTCGCCCGGCTGCCCTTTTAAGATAACAATCCGGTCGCAGAGCGTGAGCGCCTCGTCGATATCGTGCGTGACGATGATCATCGTAGGGCTGTAGCGCTCCCAAAGCTCCAGTACCATATCCTGCAGCTGCAGCTTCGTAAACGCATCCAGCGCACTGAACGGCTCGTCCAGAAGCAGGGTGGATGGCTCTGTCACAAGCGCTCTGGCGATGGCTGTCCGCTGCGCCATTCCCCCTGAAAGCTGCTTCGGATAGTGGCCTGTAAAATCCTCCAGACCGACGACCTTTAACAGCTCAAGTGCCTTTTGCTTCTGCTCCTCTTTCGGCCCTTCCAGGCCGAAGCAGACGTTATCCAGTACGGTCAGCCACGGCATCAGCCTTGGTTCCTGAAAAATAATACCGAGTTCTCCGGAGGGACCGTTTACTTCCTTTCCGCTGATGCGAATAGTGCCGTTGTAATCGGTGTCCAGTCCGGCTACTCCGCGGAGAATGGTACTTTTTCCGCATCCGGATGTACCAAGCAGCCCGATGATTTCACCCGGTTCTGCCTGAAACGAAATATCTTCTACAGCTGTAACGCCGTCAAACGAACGTCCAAACCGTTCAACTTGTATGCTCATGCGGGTATCCTCCTTACGTTTTCAGGCTGTCCTGCCAATGCAGGGCGCGTGTCTGGATTTTTTTGAGCGCATAGTCCGTCAGCTTGCCCATGATCGCAAATAAGACAATGCTCGCGAGAATCACGTTTGGTGCCAGCGTATTCTGTCCCAACACTAGCAGATAGCCGAGGCCCTGACTTGCACCGAGAAGCTCTGCTGCCACAACGAACATCCATCCGAGACCGAGACCGCTGCGCAGGCCGGTGATAAAGGACGGAAGCGAGGCAGGCAAAATGATGCGCCGCACGAGTTGAAACTGTGACAGGCTGTATGCTTTGCCGACTTCAATTAATTTGCGATCCACGGACTGAATGCCGCCGACGACATTCAGATAAACCGGGAAAAACACACCAAGTGCGATCAGCGTCACTTTGGAAGGCTCGCCGATACCGAGCCAGAGTATGAAGAGCGGGACCCAGGCGAGGGACGGGATCGCCCGGAATGCCTGTATCAGCGGATCAAACATTGTTTCTGCATTACGGGACATCGCTACAACAGAGCCAAGAATCACAGCTGCAAGCGTGCCCCAGAAAAAGCCCCAGAGCAGCCGGTACAATGTGATGCCGATGTGTCCCCAGAGCGAACCGTCTGCCGCCATGGCCCCGATCGTGCCGAGAACCTCAGTGGGCGCCGGCAGCAGGTGGCCTGCAACGAGCTCAAAACGGACGGTCCCTTCCCAGATAAGGAGCAGCAGCACTGGGAATAACAGGGCCAATCCGGTTGTTTTTAAAAACGACGGCAGCGCACGCTGCTCCTTCTTTATACGGCCCGGCACCTCTGCCAAGGCTCTGTCTGCGGTTGTATCATGCGTTACTGCCATCGTAGTTCCTCCTTGTTAATCGTTGATTACATTCTCAGCAAAGGACGGATCAATCAGCTCATCCAGCAGATCCGACACCTCCAGCTCATCGTCCAGATTACCTGATTTCTGCAGCACTTCTCCTGCTGCGGTTAGGCTGTCGATATGCTCCTGACCGGGCACCGGATTATCAAACGTGTTCCGCTCCAGCTGCAGTTCTGCTACTGCTGGATCGATGCCTGCCTCCTCCACCATAATTTCCACTGTTTCTTCCGGGTTTTCGAGCGTCCACTGTCTAGCTTCCTCGTATGCTTCGATGACCGTTTCCACAGCTTCCGGATGCGCTTCAGCAAAATCTTCCGTTACGTTCAGAAAGCCGTACGTATTAAAGTCTTTGTTACGGTGGAACAGATCAGCGTTTATTTCCAGCTCTTGTCTCGCCATGTGCGGATCGAGTCCAGCCCAGGCATCCACCTCTCCGTTTGCGAGCAGGTTCGCGCCATCGTTGTGCTGAACCGGCACGACTTCAATATCCTCTTCGGAAAGACCAGCTTCATCAAGTGCGCGAATCAGGAAAATATACGGATCTGTTCCGAGCGTCGCGGCGACCTGCTTACCGGCAAGGTCTTCCACCGAATCGATATCACTGTCTTCCGCCGTAACAAGCGCTGTCCATTCGGGCTGTGAGTAAATATACACATTTTTGATCGGAGCGTTATTGCCCTTAGCCATAAGGGCCGCCGCTCCGGCTGAAGAGCCGAAGTCTACGCTGCCGCCGGACAAAAATTCCAGCGCGTTGTTGCTGCCTTGACTCAGCACGTAGTCAATTTCCGTTCCTTCATCTGCGAACGCCTCTTCCAAAAATCCCTTTTCCTTTAATACGAGGCTTGTTGGGGAGTAGTACGCGTAGTCCACTGTAATCGTATCGGGTGAAGACCCGTCTGCCTCTGATTCTGAGGAGCAGCCAGCGGCGAAAAGAGCCGCTGCTGCAATGCTTCCAAGTTTCCAATAGTTGTTCATGACCTTCACTCCGTTTTCATGTAAATTGGCAGTTGGTACAGGCGCCTCTCCCTGCTTCTCGTGTCGTTACAGCTCGCACGCAAACGTAGAAATGGTTCCGCGCAGGCGCTGGGCTTCTTTATAGGTGCAGCGATTGTGGACGACTTCAAGACCTGCTTCTTTCGCAATCACGGCTGCTTTTTCGGAAATGACGCCTTCCTGCAGCCAAAAGATTTTCGGCTGAACCGATGCTGCTTCCTCGGCAATCTCAATCGCCGCTTCCGGACTTCGGAACACTTGCACGATGTCGATCGGACCTGGTACAGACGTGATGTCCGGATATGCTTTTTCGCCTAAAATCTCGGTTTCCCTCGGATTAACCGGGATGATGCGGTACCCGAGCCGCTGCATCTTTCGTGCCAGCCGGTAACTTGGCCGTGACTCTTTGCCGCTCAGTCCTACGACGGCGATCGTTTTCGGACGAACTGCTCCATTGTCATCCACCGTTGCACGGTCCAGCGCCCAGCGAATCACGCCTTCGTCATTAATGACCGTTTTTTCTTCTGACGTTCCTTCACCTGTAGCAATCTGTAAGGCGTGATCGAGATCTTTTTTCAAGTCCTCCGCATTTTCAATTCCGACAGATAAGCGGACCAGATCTTCAAAAACGCCTGTCTTTTCGAGCTCATCCCCTGTAAGCTGCTGGTGCGTCGTCGAAGCGGGATGGATGATCAGGCTTTTTGCGTCGCCGACGTTCGCAAGATGAGACCAGAGAGAAACCGAGTTTATCAGCTTGCTTCCCGCTTCCCTTCCGCCTTTGATGCCGAAATTCACAACCGCTCCGCCACCATAGTCGAGTACTTTCTTCGCATTTTCATGAGCGGGATGACTCTCAAGCCCCGGATAGGAAACCCAGTCGACTGCCGGGTGAACTTCCAGATAGCGGGCCAGTTCCAATGCGTTTTCGTTATGACGGACGATACGCAAATGTAGTGTCTCAAGTCCCTGCAGCAGCTGAAATGCGTTAAACGGGCTCAGGCAAGAACCAAAATCGCGGAGCAGCTGTACGCGCAGCTTCGTGCTGAAGGCGAGCGTGCCGAAATCTTTCGCGTATACGATGCCGTTGTAGCTTGGGTCCGGTTCATTGAAGACCGGAAATTTCTCCGACTGCCAGTTAAAGCGGCCCCCGTCCACGACGAGTCCGCCGATGGAGGTGCCGTGTCCGCCGATCCATTTCGTCGCAGAATGAACGACGATGTCAGCTCCCTGCTGAATCGGGCGCGCTGTATAAGGCGTCGCGAACGTATTGTCAATGATAAGCGGAATACCCGCTTCGTGTGCCACCTCGGAGACAGCCGCAATATCGAGCACGTGCAGGCTCGGGTTGCCGATCGTCTCCGCAAAAACCGCTTTCGTATTGTCCTGAATCGCATCGGCAAAATGCTGCGGCTCCTGCGGGTCAACAAATGTGACATCGATCCCGTACCGCGGAAGCGTAACAGAAAACAGGTTATACGTGCCGCCGTACAAATTCGTCGCCGCAACGATATGATCACCGGCACTTGCGAGATTTAGAATTGACAGCGAAATAGCAGCCATTCCGGAAGAGGTAGCAACAGCCGCCACACCTTCCTCTAGCAGCGCGATCCGCTTTTCGAGCACATCCGTAGTTGGATTGCCGATACGGCTGTAAATGTTGCCCGGCTCATCAAGGGAAAACAGGCTCTCTGCATGCTCTGTATCGTGAAACAAATACGATGTCGTCTGATAAATCGGTACCGCTCGGGACCCTGTCGTCGGGTCAGGGGACTGACCTCCGTGTAAAATAACCGTTTCCGGATTATATGTCGCAAATGATTTTTCACTCATGATGCATTCCTCCTGTTATTATAAGTAAATCAATTGGAAAACTTAGTTTTAAGCTTGCAAAGCTCTTTCTTCTGCCCTCCTGAAGCCATTAAAAATCTCCCTATCTGAAAAAGATAGAGAGATACAGGAAGTCAGTCTGTTCTCTCTCATCTTTCAGAGCTTTATGCTCTGTGGAATTGGCACCTTCCCGAATCTGTCAATCAGATCCGAATGGTTGCCGGGCTTCATCGGGCCAGTCCCTCCGCCTCTCTGGATAAGAGATATCGTTATTATGAAGTTAGGATTAATCTTGAGTTTTTCACTTTGATTAATCTGATAAATTGAATTAGTTTGAATCTTACCACGCTTCTGATACGCCGTCAACTGGTTTCAGAAAAAAGAAAAACTCCCGGCCTGACTGCTTAGCAGAAAGGACACGGGAGAGTTCGTTAAAATAAACGGACTTATCTCCCAAAGAGTCGCCTCTCTGCAGGAAGTAGCACCTTTCAGCATACGCTGATGGTTGCCGGGTTTCATCGGGCCAGTCCCTCCACCACTCTGGATAAGTAATCTGTTCAGTTGGTTGAACGTATCATATCACGGGACGTTCCCGTCTGTAAAGCAGAATCAGAATTTATCGAGTCCGGCATCTGTAACTGCCCCTTTGGCAGAAGAAGATACAAGCGCCGCATATTTAGCGAGCACGCCAGTTTTGTAACGCGGTTCAGGCGCCTTCCAATTCGCTTTTCGTGCTGCAAGCTCTGCTTCATCGACGTGCATGTTAATTTCCTGCGTGTCACTGTCGATGGTCACCTTGTCACCTGTTTGAAGCAGACCGATCGGACCTCCCATTGCCGCTTCCGGTGCAATATGACCAATAACGAATCCGTGTGAGCCGCCGGAAAAACGACCGTCTGTCATAAGCGCCACTTTCCCGTTCAGTCCGCGCCCGACGATCATCGCCGTGATGGACAGCATTTCCGGCATGCCCGGTCCGCCTTTCGGACCGACATTGCGGATCACGAGCACATCGTGTTCTACAATTTCACCCGCTTCAATCGCCTTCGTTGCTTCTGCCTCTGAATCATACACTTTCGCTGTTCCTTCAAAGCGGCTGATTTTCTGACCGGACATCTTCGCAACGGATCCTTCCGGCGCAAGGTTTCCTTTCAGCACGACGAGCGGTCCTGTCGGCTTGAATGGGTTGTCGAGCGGCCGGATAACGTCCTGGCCTTCTTTCAGGGCAGGCGCTTCAGCGAGATTTTCCGCCATCGTCTTTCCCGTTACAGTCAGGCAGTCCCCATGCAGCAGACCTGCTTCCAGCAGCTCTTTCATCACGGCTGGCACGCCGCCGACTTCATACAGGTCCTGCATAACGTAACGGCCGCTCGGCTTCAGATCTGCGATATGCGGAACCTGCTTGCGAATACGCTCAAAATCGTCGAAATCGAGCTCTACGCCAGCAGAGTGAGCCATAGCCGTCAGATGCAAAAATGCATTTGTGGAGCCGCCGAGCGCCATCACGACCGTAATTGCATTCTCGAATGCTTTTTTCGTCATGATATCCCGAGGATAAATGTCGTTTCGGAGCAGATCGACAACGAGTTCGCCAGCCTGGCGGCACTCCTCTTCTTTATAATCGTTGACTGCCGGCGTCGAAGAGGAGCCAGGAATACTCATGCCTAAAGCCTCCACGGCAGACGCCATCGTATTCGCCGTGTACATGCCGCCGCATGCACCGGCTCCTGGACAAGCGCTGCACTCTACTTTATGCAGCTGCTCATCGTCGATGATGCCTTCCTGATACTGCCCAACCGCTTCAAACGACGATACGATGTCAATATCCCTGCCGTCGAGCTTGCCCGGCGCAATCGTTCCTCCATACACATAAACAGCCGGCAGGTTCAACCGTCCCATTGCCATCAGACAGGCAGGAGTCGTCTTATCACATCCGCCGACTGCAACAATGCCATCAAGCCGCTCTGCTCCGACAACCGTTTCAATCGAGTCTGCGATCACTTCCCGGCTCGGCAGGGAAAAGCTCATCCCTTCATGCCCCATTGCAATTCCATCCGCTACCGTAATCGTATTAAAAATCATCGGTGCACCGCCGCCCGCGGCAGCCCCGCTTTTCGCCTTCACAGCAAGCTTGTCAATATGTACGTTACACGGCGTCACTTCGCTCCACGTGCTCGCGATGCCGATCATCGGTTTTTTGAAATCGTCATCGGTAAATCCTACCGCCCTCAGCATCGACCGGTTTGGCACCCGGTTTGCCCCTTCACTGATTACTTTACTGCGTATACGCAAATCTTTTTCTTCACTCATGTCCTGTCATCCTCTCTTCTATACCTCTGCGCCTGTCACGCGAAAACTATAACCTTTATCTTAACGACTTTCCCGCGTTTCTGCAATGAGTTTTCAGAATTCAGCCGTTATTCTGAAAGGCACGCGTATTTGCGCGTTCAGCAGCAGAAGGAGTAAACTAAAGAAGCATCCTAACCTGGAGGAGGAGATTACATATGGAACGTGTTAAGCAATATTTGCAGGATCATGAAGAGCGCCTGCTGGAGCAGCTTCAGCAGTTTCTCGCCATTGAGAGCATCAGTACAGATCCTGAAAAGAAACCAGCGATGGAAGAAGCGGTCACTTTTCTAACGAAGTATCTGACAGAAATAGGCTTCGATAAAGTTGAGCGCCGTGAAACCGGCGGTCATCCGCTCGTTTACGCCGAATATACCGGTGCGGAAGGAGCACCGACTGCGCTTTTCTACGGCCACTATGACGTACAGCCGGCCGATCCGTATGACCTATGGGACAGCGCCCCGTTCAGTCCCGAAATCCGAAGCGGCCGTTTGTTCGCCCGCGGTGCAAGCGACGACAAAGGACAGGTGTTTATGCACCTTGCCGTCTTTGAAGCGATGATGAAAACGGAAGGCCGTCTGCCTGTAAACGTAAAAGTCCTGATCGAAGGCGAAGAAGAAATCGGCAGCGAACACCTGTATACGTATCTGGACAATAATAAAGAAGAACTCGCGAGTGATTTTGCCCTCATTTCCGATTCCGGCATGGTCGATAAAGGAGTTCCAACAATTTTATACGGTCTGAAAGGCTTCACCGGCCTTGAGGTCACGCTCACAGGACCAGACCGCGATCTGCATTCCGGTCTTTACGGAGGCGCTGTGAAAAATCCGGCGATGGCGATGGCACAGCTGCTAGCCACGATGAAAAACACGGATGAACAAGTGACCGTGGACGGCTTTTATGAAAGCGCAGAGGATCTCCCGGAAGCAGAGCGAAAGCTCATGAACGAAGCACCGGGCGAACACTACCCGGAGACGACAGGAGTTCCGGAAACAACACCGGAAAAAGGCTATACGGCAAAAGAGCATACAATGGCCAGGCCGACGCTTGAGGTAAACGGATTGTTCGGCGGCTACCAGGGTGCTGGCACTAAAACGATTATTCCATCTGAAGCAACGGCCAAGCTGACGTGCCGCCTCGTTCCCGGTCAGGATCCGAAGCAGATTCAGGATGCCCTCGTCCGCCATATTGAAGCACACGTACCGAAAGGCGTACGCGCTCACATTAAACGGGAGGCTCTTTCAGCGAAAGCGTACAAAGTGGACCCGAATCACCCGCTTCTGCAGAAGGCTGCTGAAAGCTACTCGGCCGCATTCGGGCGCGAAACGGTTTTCGTACGCCTTGGCGGCTCGATTCCGGTGGTCGAATCGATCGACAGCGGCTTCGGCATTCCCGTCGTGCTGCTCGGCTTTGGTACACCGGAGGATAACCTCCATTCGCCGAATGAAAGCTTTCCAGTCGAGCATTTCTCCAAAGGAATGGAAGTCCTCGCCGATTTTTATACGAAAGCAGCAGAATAAATGAGCACAGGCCGGCGCATCCATCATGGGAGCACCGGCTTGTTTTTTTGCCAAGGAAGCATGATAACTTGACTGCTGCGGTTGATACGTTCGGGCGCATGAATGAAAAGATTTTCGTTATAACGTACGCTGAATGATAACAATAATAAGATTTGACCCGAGAATGAAAAGATTCAGCATGAGAATGAAAACATTACGTTCGAGGATAATAACGTCAGGGCTGCGGATGATACGTTTGAGTCAGCCTGCCATTACCGGTACCGTTGACGTTTCCAGAAATCAGGCTGGCGCTTTTAATCTCCCTTCAACTCCGCCTGTTATAAAGACCGATCCCAAGCAAAAAGCAGGCTGCTCTCCTTCCAGGGAAAGCAGCCTGCTTAAAAATACCCAATAAAAAACCACCAAATATGTATTTGGTGGAGACGGCGGGAATCGAACCCGCGTCCAGGGATAACGCAACTTACGCTTCTACGAGTGTAGTTGATTTATTAGAATTTCGCCGCTGCTTCAGCCAATCAACAGGCTTCCGCAGGGCTAACCTGATTAATCTCCTGCCGTTTTCCTCAGGTGGAGGAAAACGACCGTAGCCCACTTAGAGTGAGTCCCGGATCCTTCACATGGGCGATGAAGGGCGGAACCGCAAGCAGGGTTTTTACGCCGCTGCTAGTGCGAAGTTTTCTTCTTTGTTGCCAACTATAGGCAAGGTGAGCGTTTTTACGAGGACACTCAGCTCGACTCGCCACGCAAATCCGACCTATCCCTGTCGAATCCAGAACGTCCCCATGCTTGAGAGAACGTTAAGGAGTGTGGACCTTAACGGTAACTTCCATTATAACACAGTCAGCTGTATAGTCAAGTTCAGCGACCGAGCTGCTCGTCTTTGAAGGCGCGCTGAATTTCACGCTTGGCGTCCTTCCGCTTTAAGTCTTCGCGCTTATCGAACTTCTTCTTCCCTTTACCGAGTCCAATCAATACCTTCGCGACTCCGTTTTTAATATACACCTTCAGCGGCACAAGCGTGTAGCCCTTCTGTTTTGTCAGACCAATCAGCTGATTGATCTGCTTGCGGTGCAGAAGAAGCTTCCGCGGACGCTCTGGTTCATGGTTATGACGGTTGCCCTGCTCATACTCACTGATATGCATATTGTGCAGCCAGGCTTCTCCATTGGAAATTCGCGCGAAGGAATCCTTCATGTTGACCCGGCGGTTGCGGATCGATTTAATCTCGGTACCGGTGAGCACCATGCCGGCTTCATACGTTTCTTCGATGGCGTAATCATGATTGGCTTTTTTATTTTGTGCAATTGGTTTGTTGAAATCGGACATTGGCAGTGCATCCTTTCTTCGTTGCTTTCAAAACTGCCGCTGAGCCGGAGCATCACTGCTCCGGCATGACGACTGCTATGATTTCTTTTTTGCTTTACGGCGTTGTTTTTTGGGCAGGTTTTCATAAAACGGTTTTTTCTTGCCGCGTTTCTTTTTGCCGCCTTTTTTATCATCCTGCGCTGGTCCGCCTTCCCGCTTCGGCTTTCTGCCACGCTTTTTGGACGAGTCAATCACCTGAGCGGTATCCTTCCGCTTCGGACGACGCTTTTTCATGCCGATGATTTCAAAATCAATAATCCGCTCATCGACGTTGACATTCGCCAGCCGGACTTCAAGCTCATCACCGATTTGAAACGTGGCTTTGCTCCGTTCGCCGACCATCGCCAGACGCTTTTCATCAAAATGATAATAGTCGTCGGTCATGTAGCTGACGTGGACCAGCCCTTCGATCGTGTTCGGCAGGCGGACAAACAGCCCGAAGTTCGTGACACCGCTGATCACACCGGTAAACTCTTCTCCGATCTTATCCTCCATATACTGCACTTTTTTCAGGTCATCCGTTTCGCGCTCGGCATCCTCTGCACGGCGTTCCATTTCAGAAGAATGCTTTGTCAGATCGGGAAGCTTCTCCTGCCAGTGGTCGACGGTCTGATCGTCCGTTTTGCCTTCGATCAAATACGTGCGGATCAACCGGTGTACAATCAAATCCGGATAGCGGCGGATTGGCGATGTGAAGTGCGTATAGAAATCTGCAGCAAGTCCAAAGTGGCCTGCGTTTTGAGGATCATATTTCGCCTGCTTCAGAGAACGGAGCAGCATCGTGCTGATCACAGGCTCTTCTGCTTCACCCTTCACACTTCTCAGCAGCTTTTGCAGCGCCTGCGGGTGTACGCCGTTAGCCGTTCCTTTAATGACATAGCCAAATCCGGCTACGGTTTCGAGGAACTGCGCCAGCTTTGTCTCATCCGGATCTTCGTGAATCCGGTACACAAAGGGCAGCTTCAGCCAGTGGAAATGTTCAGCGACGGTTTCATTTGCGGCAAGCATAAATTCTTCGATCAGCTTTTCCGCCACGCTCCGCTCCCGAATTGTCACATCCGTCGGCCGGCCCTCGTCGTTAACGTGAACCTGTGCTTCTTTAAAATCAAAATCAATCGCACCGCGCTGAAACCGCTTTTTACGGAGAACAGCAGCGAGCTCTTCCATGTCTTTAAAGAACGGGACGAGTTCTTTATAGCGATTCATGACTTCTTCATCTTCGTCTTCAAGAATCTTTCGCACATCCGTATAGGTCATACGTTCATTCGTACGAATCACGCTTTCGAAAATCTCGTGGTGCACGACTTCTCCTGACGGGTTGATCTCCATGTTACAAGAGAGCGTCAAACGGTCCACCTGCGGGTTCAACGAGCAGATACCGTTTGAGAGACGGTGCGGGATCATCGGGATGACTCGGTCAACGAGATAGACGCTCGTGGCACGGTCAGATGCTTCTTTATCGATCGGCGAATGTTCGGTTACGTAGTGCGAGACGTCCGCAATGTGGACACCCAGCATGTAGTTGCCATTATCCAGTCGCTTCACCTGAACGGCATCGTCAAGGTCCTTTGCATCTGCGCCGTCAATCGTGACAATCGTTTCTTCACGCAGATCTCGTCTGCCTTCTAAATCTTCCGGATCAATTTCATCCGGTACGTTTTCTGCATGGCGAATGGCCTCCTCCGGAAAGTCTCCCGGCAGCCCGTGCTTGTGAATAATCGACATAATATCGACACCCGGGTCGTTTTTATGACCGATGATTCTCGTCACGTGCCCTTCCGCACTCGCCCGCCCTTCCGCGTAACGAGTGATCTCGACGACAACTTTATGGCCGTCTACCGCTCCGAGCGCCTGATTCTGCGGAATAAAAATATCCGCAGGAATCCGTTTATCATCCGGCACGACAAATCCAAAGCCCTTCTGCTCCTGATACGTGCCGACAGTCTGGGTCGTTCCGCGGCGTAAAATACGCACGATCGTGCCTTCCTGCCGGTCTCCTCCAGATTCCGGCTGAACGCGGACGAGCACCTCGTCGCTGTTCATTGCTCCGTTCATTTCACGCGGCGCGACGTAGATGTCATCTCCTTCGCCTTCCGTTTTAATAAACGCAAAGCCTTTTGGATGCATGATCACACTGCCCCGCTGCAGATTCATCCGCTCAGGCAGTCCGTACCGGTTCGTTCTCGTACGCACGAGGTGTCCTTCTTCTTCCAGCTCGTTCAACAGCTTCACTGCCTCTTTAAACCGGTCTGCTTCTTCGAGCTGTAGTAGCTCTTCTAATTCTTTCATTCCAAGCGGTTTATCCGCCTGTTTAATTTCGTCCATAATGAGGTCTTTTGTTATATCCTGCATTATTGGTCTCCTTTCATGATGCGAGACCACTCATGAGTTATTATTCTGTCCAGTCCAGCGATTCAAGGAACGCGTAGATGTCTTCATGCAGCTGGTCTCGTTCTTTATCGAGTGTAATAACGTGGCCTGATTCTTCGTACCACTTCAGTTCTTTATGGTCTGTTTCCACCGTTTCATAGATGATGTTGGCGCTGTTGATGTCAATCATCTGGTCCTTCTTGCCCTGCGCAACAAATGTCGGCGTATAAATCTGATCGAGATTATCTTTTACTTCTTTGTTCAAGCCTCTCAGCTTGCTGATTGTTTCTGTCTGCGTCCCGTCAAATGCCTTCATTTCTGCTTCTACTTCTTCTTCCGGCTTCTGCTCGTTTCGCTTGTACTTGCGTGCATATTCCTCCACGCCCTTGTACATTTTTTCGTCACTTTGTATTTCCACTGGTGAACACATCGTAAAAATACCTTTTAACGGCACCGTATAGCCGAGCTTTAAGGAGTAAACGCCTCCGAGAGACAGCCCGCCCGCCACGATTTCTTCGTAGCCGTCGTCTTTCAGCTTTTGATAAGCTGCCTGTACATCCTTCCACCAGTCTTCCGGTCCGGATTTAACCAGCTCTTCGGGAGGCACGCCGTGTCCTGTCATATGCGGCGCGTAGCACGTATAGCCCCGTTTATTCAGGTAGCGGCCGAGCATGCGGGTGTCCGCTGAGTTGCCGGTAAAGCCGTGCAGCAGCAGCACCGCCCTCGGTCCGCCTTTAAACGTGAATGGTTTCGGTTGAGCGATCTTCATCATCTGTCTTTCTACTCCTTTTGTCTTCCGTTCCTGCAAGCTCAGGATTGTTCAGGAAATGGCCGAGCTTGTTTAAAAATGCCTCTTTTTGATCGCCAAACCAGATATAGTGCTTAGCATCCTCAAAAAAGAATATTTCCTTATCTTCTGAACGGATATTTTCATAAATATAGTCAGCACTTCTTGCCGGTACGAGCCCGTCCTTCTCTCCTTGGACGATGAGCGTCGGCACTGTAATATCAGCCAGCGCATGGCGCAGCTTTTTGACAAGACGTGCAAATTCCAGTGTAGCTGTTGCCGGGGTCCGCTTTATTTTATTGCGGTAAAAATGGTATATGTCGTTTCCGTCAAGTTCTCCCTTTATGCCTTCCATGACCCATCCTTTTACATCCTCCGCGATTTGACGCGGATTTAAGTAAAAGACGGCAGAAGAGACGAGCACAAGCTTATCGATCGGATAATGAGCCGCCAGGTAGCCTGCAATCACACCGCCCATGGAAAAACCAATGACATACACTTTGTCACACCGGTTCATCAGTTCCTCCAATGCTACCTTGGCTTTGTAAATCCACTCGCGGTGGTCCGCTTCTTTCAAGCCGTTTTTGGTCCCGTCGTGGCCTGGGAGTTCAGGGGTGTATACGAGCCAGTTGTTCTGCCTCATGTAATGTTGTATATCTTCAACTTCTTTTGGTGTTCCAGTAAATCCATGGATAATCAGACAGCCTATCATGATGCGTCACCTTCCCGGGTTCGTCTTTTCCTGCTGTTATGAGCAGTTATTCCCGAAAAAAGGCTCTGTTAACCCGGGCCCCACAAAAAAAGAGGCCGTCCGGTTCAATTCCGGAACAGCCTCTGTCCTTGCGTTTACATAAAATAACCGAGCCAGAGAGCAAACACGAAGAAAAGAATACCAAGCACAACCGTTGCACGGCTGAGCACTGCTTCCAGTCCTCTTGCTTTCTGCTTGCCGACCATCTGCTCGGCACCGCCTGAGATAGCCCCTGAAAGACCGGCGCTGCGGCCTGACTGAAGCAGGACGACTGCAATGAGCAGAATCGATGTAATGACTAACGCTACTGACAGAAGTTGTTCCACGGAATACACCCCTTGTTAAACGTACATGAATACCTTGTGAAAATATAACACGAACTGTCGATTCGCGCAAGAGCTTCCCGGAAACTGCCAGTATTCGCTCAACGGAACGATACGGCCCTGCCCGTGGCTGCTGACTCATAAAAAGCATCCACCAGCTGCTGGATATACGTTCCCTGAGAGGCCGGTGCAGGAGCAGCTTTTTTATCGAGTACATCAAGAACATGCGCAAGCTGCCTATCGTAGGCATCCCGTTCTTCCATTTTATCGAGAAAGACCGGTGTTGTATCAAGCAGCGCACCGTATTTCTCCCCGTACATCCGAAATGGTGATGTATCCGCTCCGCCTTCATCACCAAAAAAGGAAACGTTCAGCCGCTCCTCTTCAGCCGTATTCGCCGCATAAGACGTTTCCAGCACGAGTGAGCTGCCGTTCTCAAACCGGATCATGCCGGAGGCGAAGTCCTCGACGCTGAACGTGTGCGGATCCCAGTCACCGAGCAGTCCGACTCCAGGTTTCCTCCCGAGCCGCTGATGCGTCACCCCCATCACTTCCACCGGCGTTTGAAACCCGCTGATGTAGGCAGCAAGGTCCAGCATGTGCACGCCGACATCAATCAGCGGGCCGCCGCCCTGCTTTTCCTTGTCCGTAAACGATCCCCAGCCGGGAATCCCGCGCCGTCTCACCGCCTGCACGTTCATATGATAGATGTCGCCAAGCTCGCCGCTGTCGACCGCTTTTTTTAAGACGATCGTCTCCAGTTGAAACCGGTGATGAAATCCGTACATCAAATGACGCTCCGCGTCTGCCGCAGCTGTTTCCATCAGCGATGCCTCGGCAGCATTCATAGCCGGCGGCTTTTCACAAAACACGTGCACACCTGCTTCAAACGCTCTCCGCACCGACGCCGCATGATACGCATTTGGCACACAGATCAGAACGAGGTCAAGCTGTTCCTTCTCATACATGTCTGCTTCCGACGTGTAGACACCAGGAATATGGAAGCGCTCGGCTGCCTTCTGAGCTGTTTCATGCGTTCGCGATGTGACAGCAGCGATTTCCGCTCTGAAATCCTTCAGCAGCGCTGGAATGTGTGCAGATGTCGCAATCATTCCCGGACCAACAATACCGATACGATAAGTCATGGAGTTCCTCCGTTTCTTTCAGGTGCGGAACCTGAGACAGTCTTTTCAATACCATTCGCTTTATAAGCTGGAAATTCCTCTTTCTAAATGAATATAGGATGGCACATCAATTTGTACAAAAAAAGATGAACGTTTTCTGGAGTAAGTTGAACGTTTTCCCGCCGTAAATCATCATTAGCCAAGTTAATCATTTCAAGTCAAAAGTTGAACACTTTCATTTCACCCAGCCAAGTCCAGCTTTCTGCATATAACACCCATCCCCCTTCAGGCTGCTGACATCCACCAAAAAAACGCCGCCCCAGGTCACTCTGGAGCGGCGTTTTATCTCATACTTATTTGTTCAGGTTGTAGAATGCTGTTTTACCAGCGTATTTGCCAACGTACTGCAGCTCGTCCTCAATGCGGAGAAGCTGATTGTACTTCGCGACGCGGTCTGTACGGGAAGGAGCACCCGTTTTAATCTGACCAGCGTTTGTCGCAACTGCGATGTCCGCGATCGTTGCATCTTCTGTTTCACCGGAACGGTGAGAGATCACGTTCGTGTAGCCTGCGCGCTTTGCCATTTCAATCGCTTCAAACGTTTCAGAAAGCGTACCGATCTGGTTTACTTTGATCAGAATGGAGTTGCCGATGCCTTCTTCAATACCGCGGGAAAGCTTTTCTGTGTTTGTCACGAATAGATCGTCCCCTACGAGCTGGACTTTGTCGCCGAGACGCTCGGTCAGCTTCTTGAAGCCGTCCCAGTCGTTCTCATCCAGTCCATCTTCAATGGAAACGATCGGATACTTATCGCAAAGCTCTGCGTAGAATTCGACCATTTCTTCAGACGTTTTTACAACGCCCTCACCTTTCAGGTTGTATTTGCCGTCCTCGTAAATTTCAGAAGCAGCCACGTCCATAGCTAGCTGAATTTCTTCACCCGGCTTGTATCCTGCCTTTTCAATCGCTTCAATGATCGTAGACAGTGCTTCTTCATTGGAACCGAGGTCAGGAGCAAATCCGCCTTCGTCTCCTACAGCTGTGTTGTAGCCTTTGGAGCTCAGTACTTTCTTCAGGTTGTGGAAGATTTCCGCACCCATCTGCAGCGCTTCGGAGAACGTGCCCGCGCCGACAGGCATGATCATGAATTCCTGAATGTCGACGTTGTTGTCTGCGTGCTCGCCGCCGTTCAGAATGTTCATCATTGGTGTCGGCAGCGTCTTCGCATTGAATCCTCCGAGGTACACGTAAAGTGGTACGCCGAGTGCGTCAGCTGCTGCGTGTGCAGCTGCCATGGATACACCAAGAATCGCGTTTGCGCCAAGCTTCTCTTTGTTTGGCGTGCCGTCAAGGTCGATCATCAGCTGGTCGATGCCAAGCTGATCGAGAACGTCAAAGCCGACCAGTTCCGGAGCGATCTCATCGTTGACGTTGTCGACTGCCTTCGTAACGCCTTTGCCCATCCATGTGTCGCCGCCGTCACGGAGCTCTACTGCTTCGTATTCACCAGTGGACGCACCGCTTGGCACGATTGCACGGCCAAATGCGCCGCTTTCTGTGTGTACTTCTACTTCTACTGTCGGGTTCCCGCGGGAATCGAGAACTTGTCGTGCATATACATCTGTAATAATTGTCATCGTTGCATTCTCTCCTTTTAATTAGATACTGAATGAAGACTTGCTGCCGGCTGCCGCCCTGATCAGGACAAGGTGAAGCAGAGCGTTTCGCCGGCTTGTCAATCACAGCTTACTTTTTAATGAGGCTCTTGCCTGTCATCTCTTCAGGCTGGTCAATTTCAAGCAGTTCGACCATCGTCGGTGCCAAATCGCCAAGAATGCCGTCTTCGCGAAGCGTCACGTTTTTATCCGTCACGATCACCGGCACCGGGTTCGTCGTGTGAGCGGTCATTGGAGATCCGTCTTCCATTTCCAGAACGTCCGCGTTGCCGTGATCGGCGGTGATGATCGTTTTACCGCCTTTTTCTTCGATCAGATCAACAATTTTGCCGAGACACTCATCAACGGCTTCCACTGCCTTGATGGTCGGTTCAAGCTTGCCGGAATGGCCGACCATATCCGGATTGGCAAAATTGAGAATGATCATATCGTGCTTATCGTTGCGGATTTCTTCCAGCAGCGCGTCGGTTACTTCATACGCGCTCATCTCAGGCTGCAGATCGTACGTCGCCACTTTTGGCGAATCGATCAGAATTCTCTCTTCACCGGGATATTCCTTTTCGCGGCCGCCGCTGAAAAAGAACGTCACGTGCGGATACTTTTCTGTTTCCGCAATGCGAAGCTGCTTTAAGCCCGCGTCAGATACCGTTTCTCCGAGCACGTTCTTCATGCTCGTCGGCTTAAATGCAACCTTGCCCTGAATCGATTCGCTGAACTGTGTCAGACAGACATAATGAAGGTTTTTCGGAAAACGTTCGCCGAGATCAAAGTCATCGAAGTCGTTTTTCGTAAACACTTCTGACAGCTGAATCGCACGGTCCGGACGGAAATTGAAGAAAATGATCGCGTCATTATCCTGAATTGTGCCGACCGGCGTTTCGCCGTCTTCTGTAATAACGGACGGAAGGAAGAATTCATCGTGCACTTCTTTTTCGTAGGAAGCGTCAATCGCTTCCTTCGTGCTTGCGAACTTCTCACCTTCCCCATACACCATGGCCCGGTAGCTTTTTTCCACACGGTCCCAGCGCTTATCGCGGTCCATTGCATAGTAGCGGCCCTGAATCGTCGCAAGCTGTCCGGTACCGAGCTCTTTCATTTTATCCTCCAGCTCTTCTAGGTACTGCAGAGCTGTCGTCGGTCCGACATCACGACCGTCCAAAAATGCGTGTACGTACACTTTTTCGACCTTTTCACGATGAGCCATTTCAAGAAGGGCAAACAGATGCTTGATGTGGCTGTGAATCCCGCCGTCAGAAACGAGGCCGTACAAATGCAGGGCCGTTCCGTTTTGCTTGACGTGATCCATTGCTTCCTGGAACTCCTCGTTATCGAAAAAGGAGCCGTCTTCAATCGACAGGTTGACGCGCGTCAGGCTTTGGTACACGACACGGCCTGCACCGATGTTCAAATGTCCAACCTCCGAGTTTCCCATCTGACCTTCGGGAAGACCGACAGCCAGGCCGCTTGCCTGCAAAGTGGCGTGCGGATACGTATTCCAGTAGCGGTCAAAGTTCGGCGTATTTGCCTGGGCGACCGCATTCCCTTTCGTTTCGTCCCGGAGGGCAAAGCCGTCCAGAATGATCAATGCTTTTGGTGCTTTACTCATTTCCAGCCTCCACAAGTTTTAAGAAAGAATCTGCTTCCAGGCTTGCTCCGCCGACTAACGCACCGTCGATATCCTGCTGACCGAGGAGATCTTCGATGTTGGCAGGCTTCACGCTGCCGCCGTACTGAATCTGTACAGCGTCTGCTGTATCAGCAGAAAACGTATTAGACAGAACTTCGCGGATCACGCCGCACGTTTCGTTGGCATCCTCAGATGAAGCCGTTTTGCCTGTTCCGATCGCCCATACCGGTTCGTAGGCGATGACTGTTTTTTGCACGTCCGCTTCGGAAAGACCTTCAAGGGCACCTTTTACCTGGGTCGTCACGACATCGTTCGTCTTGTTGGCTTCGCGTTCCTCAAGCGTTTCTCCGACACAGATGATCGGTGTCAGACCGTGGCTGAGAGCAGCTTTTACCTTTTTGTTGACAGACTCATCCGTTTCGCCGAACATGTCGCGGCGCTCCGAATGCCCAATGACCACGTACTCTACGCCCAGATCCTTAAGTGCTGCCGGGCTTGTTTCTCCGGTATACGCACCGTTGTCTTCAAAGTGCATGTTCTGCGCGGCAATTTTCAGGTCAGTGCCTTGTGCTTCCTGTACGAGTGCATCCAGAAACAGGTCCGGAGAGCAGACGACCGCATCAACTTTAGACGCTGACGGAATGCTGTTCTTTACTTGCTGTACGAATGAAACAGCTTCTGATTTCGTTTTGTTCATTTTCCAGTTTCCTGCAATGATCGGTTTACGCATTGAGACATTCCTCCTGAATTAAGCTTATTTGTCGTTCAGTGCAGCAACGCCAGGCAGTTCTTTTCCTTCAATAAATTCAAGAGAAGCTCCGCCGCCTGTGGACATATGATCCATCTTATCTGCATAGCCAAACTTCTCAACAGCTGCCGCAGAGTCGCCGCCGCCAATCACGGTATACGTATCAGCCGCATCTGCGAGCGCTTCTGCAACACCGATCGTTCCTTTGGCGAATGAATCCAGTTCAAACACACCCATAGGACCATTCCAGATGACAAGCTTTGAATTCTTGATGACATCTGCATACGTTTTAATCGTTTCCGGTCCGATATCGAGTGCTTCCCAGTCTGCCGGAATATCGTCGATGGAAACGACTTTTTTATTCGCATCTTCACCAAAGTCATCCGCTACTGTCACATCCTGCGGCATGTAGAAGTTGACACCCTTCTCTTCTGCCTTTTGCATGAACTGCTTCGCTAGATCAATTTTGTCTTCTTCAAGCAGAGATTTACCGATTTCTTTGCCCTGCGCCTTCACAAACGTATACGCAAGTCCGCCGCCGATGATGAGGTTATCCACTTTGTCAAGCAGATTGTCAATGACACCGATTTTGTCCTTCACCTTTGCGCCGCCGATAATGGCAGTAAACGGCCGTTCCGGTGATTCGAGGGCTTTACCAAGCACGTCGAGCTCTTTTTCCATGAGCAGTCCTGCAACGGATGGCAGATGCTCGGCAATACCTGCGGTAGAAGCGTGCGCACGGTGTGCAGCGCCGAAAGCGTCGTTGACGTAGATGTCTGCAAGCTCTGCAAACTGCTTCGCCAGACCGCCGTCATTCTTTTCTTCTCCAGCTTCAAAACGAACGTTCTCAAGCAGCACGATACCGCCTTCGTCAATGTGCTCCACTGCCTGCTTCGGCTCATCGCCGTATACGGCATCCGTTTTGACTACTTCCCGCTCCAGAAGGTCGCTCAAACGTTTTGCGACTGGGTCCAGGCGCAGCTCTTCTACCGCTTCTCCCTTAGGACGTCCGAGGTGGCTTGCCAGAATCACTTTTGCGCCTTGATCGGCCAGCATTTTAATCGTCGGCAGAGCCGCCCGGATTCGCGTATCGTCCGTCACTTCCCCGTCCTTCATTGGAACGTTAAAGTCCACTCGGCAAAACACACGCTTTCCTTTTACATCGATGTCACGCACAGATTGCTTGTTCATCGCATATAACCTCCTTCAGACTTATGTGACAGGCAGCGTCAAAAAAGCACGTCAGCTTACATTTCGCTGCCTCCGAGAAAAGTCCTGCTTTTCAGCAGCTTTTCTTATGAGTTCCTTTTTAAACACGTTGCCTTTGCGCAACTCTTTCTGACAGAGATTCACGGTCCGGCACCATGTAAAAAGGAGGCAGGACACGGGCCCGCCTCCTAAAGGGTGTTTCAGGATGGTGTTTACTGCATAAGCAGATTAAAGTCCTTTAGATACGATGTACTCAACGAGGTTGATAACCTGCTGAGAGTAGCCTGTTTCGTTATCGTACCAGGAAATTACTTTAACCATGTTGTCTTCCATAACCATTGTGGACAGTCCGTCAACCGTAGATGCATACGTGTTGCCGTTGTAGTCCTTGGATACGAGCGGCTCTTCGCTGTAGCCGAGGATGCCCTTCAGTTCGCCTTCAGCAGCCTCTTTAAATGCGTTGTTAACATCTTCAGCTGTTACGTTCTTGTCCAGCTCTGCTACGAGATCTACAAGAGAAACGTTAGGTGTTGGTACACGCATTGCGCCGCCATTCAGCTTGCCTTTCAGTTCAGGCAGAACGAGTGCTACTGCTTTTGCAGCTCCAGTAGATGTCGGGATGATGCTTTCTGCTGCTGCACGTGCACGACGGTAGTCTTTGTGCGGCAGGTCCAGAATGTTCTGGTCATTCGTGTACGAGTGAACCGTTGTCATCATGCCGCGCTTCAGACCGAACTTGTCATTCAGTACTTTAGCGAATGGCGCCAGGCAGTTCGTTGTGCAGGACGCGTTGGAGATGACGTGATGCTTTTCCGGATCATACTTATCTTCGTTTACACCTACAACGAATGTTGCATCTTCACCTGAAGCAGGTGCAGAGATAACAACTTTCTTAGCGCCAGCTTCAATGTGCTTAGCAGCAGCGTCGCGTGATGTGAAGATACCAGTAGATTCTACTACTACTTCTACACCAAGCTCGCCCCACTTCAGCTGAGCTGGATCCTTTTCAGAGGTAACGATAATTTCCTTGCCGTCAACGACGAGGTTGTCGCCTTTTGCAGAAACGTCGACATCCAGCTTGCCGTGTACGGAATCGTACTGCAGCAGGTGTGCCAGCATGTCAGCGTCTGTCAGGTCGTTTACAGCTACTACTTCCACTTCAGGGCTCTCAAGCGCCTGACGGAATACAACTCGCCCGATACGTCCAAACCCGTTAATACCAATCTTCGTTGCCATGATAAAATTCCTCCTTAAAGTAGGTAAAATATAGTTCAAGGCTTCCCCTTGAAATCCCGTAGTCATCTCCTCCGGTGATCAGCCGCGGTTTAATATCCGCCTTGCTGCTCCTTCATCGGTGACGAGCACCTGTCCAGGCGCCCGCTTCATACAGGCTTCGATCGCATCTGCCTTGGATGAACCGCCGGCCACTGCAATGATTGCAGGGATCGTCGTCAGCTCTTCCAGCTGCAGGCCGATCGTCGTGACTTTATGAACGATTCCGCCGTCTGCGTCAAAATAATAACCGAATGCTTCTGCTACTGCTTTGCCGTCCTCCAGCTTTTTCAATACGTCCGGCGGTGTATCCCGCCGCTCAGCCATCGTCTTTGCGTCTCCGATGCCGTGTACGACCATCGTTGCTGCATGGATCAGCTTCAGCACGGACTGTACATTTGGTTCGCTGATGAGGGAATCGTATGCTTCCTGGCTCAGCTGGTCAGGTACGTGAAGCAGCCGGTACGACCCCATTGCCTTGCGGGCCATCGTGGAGCAGATCGTGTTCGCCTGATTCTCCACTTGCTCACCGAGTCCGCCCCGAGCTGGAACGAACAGTGCTTCTTTTAAGTCTGCATCCGGCACCAGCATTTCGGCAACAGCTGCAATCGATGTACCGCCGGTTACCGCAATCACGTTGTTATCTGGAAGCAGCTTCCGCTTCATTACGCTGACTGCAGAGCGGCCAAGCTCTTTTTTTACCCAGCTGAATTCATCACTGTCGCCGGGAACGACATGTACTTCCTCCACGTTAAGACGCTTTTGAAGCTCTTCTTCCATCGTTCTCGTGTCGAATACTTCTTTCATGACAGCTTCCAGCTGACCGAGCAGCGTCTGACCTTCATCTGTCAGCAGCATTCCGGTGGCATGAAATTCAACAAGGCCCTGATCTTTTAAAAATGTTACCTCGGCACGCAGCACCCGCTCGGACATCTCGAGGCTTGCAGCTAATGTTCGTCTGCCGATTGGCTGCATGAGCCGGATATAACGGAGCACCCTGTAGCGGAGCCCCATGACTTCCACGAGATCAGGAAGCAGTTTTTTCTGCAGATCAAGCAGCATATTCATGCGGATTCTCCTTTTACCCAGACATGCGGGACATATGTAGTCCCTAGTAGACAAATTGTGTCCCACCAAGGTGTAAAAAAATCACCTTTTTGAAAGGCGTAAGAATACTCCCGCTTACGCCTTTATTGTAGCAGTATCCTTTTCCGTGCGCAACTAGGAAGTTTTCATTGCAGCCAGCAGTTCGCCGTAGCTGACCATCCCCTCCTGAAGCACCCTACCGTCTATCGTTTCTATAACCGGTATGCGCAGCTGGTAAACTTCCAGCCATTCATCCCGCTGATAAATATCACGTTTTTCCCAGCTGATATCCGTCTCCTCTGCCGCCATTTCGAGCTTTTCCTCTGCCTCATCACAGAGCGGACAATTTTCTTTTGTATAAAAGTACAGCTTCATGACCGTCCCTCCGATTCTGTTTTATGATTCATACCGCTTCCGCTTTGAAGATGACGGGACGTGCATTTCCTCACGGTACTTAGCGACAGTCCGCCGCTTCAGCTCAATGCCGTGCTCGTCAGCGAGCAGCTGTGACAGTTTTTGATCCGACAACGGTTTTCGCTTATTTTCGCCGTCAATCATTTTCTTCAGATAGATCTTCGCCCTGTCTGCAGACTGATCTGCCCCGCTTTCCGTTACGACACCGGATTTAAAGAAAAATTTTAGCTCATATAACCCCCGCGGTGTCTGTACGTATTTTTTCGTTGCTGCACGAGAGACCGTGGATTCATGAATATCCAGCTTTTCTGCAACAGTCTTCAGCGTCAGCGGCTTCAAGTGTTCCGGCCCGTGTTCCAAAAACGCACGCTGGTGCTCGACAACTGCTTTTGTAACGCGCAGGATCGTGTCCTGACGCTGGGCAATGCTGCGCTGAATCCAGAGAAACTGCTCCTGCTTCTGTTTCAAATAAGACTGGACCTCCTGCTCGTCCTGCCGGTAAAGCTGCTCGTAGCTGCGGTTGATCCGCATAACCGGCAGCGCATCGTTGTTCAGCTGGACAAGCCATTCCCCGTCCTTTAATGTGACCGTTGCATCGGGGGTTATATATTCAGCAGGCTCCTGATAAAAAGCTGCCCCTGGCTTTGGATTCAGCGTTACGATAAAATCGGCTGCTGACTGCACGTCGGCAGCCGTCACGTTTTCATCTTTGGCAATTTGCTTAAACTGCCTTGAAGCCAGCCGGTCCAGATGCCTGTCGACTACCGCCTCTGCGAGTCTGTCACGTACAGGCATCCGCTCGAGCTGAAGCAGCAGACATTCGCGCAGCGAGCCTGCGCCGACACCGGCCGGCTCAAGCGATTGAAGCAAACGAAGGCAAGCCGCAATAAGCTCTTCCGGCTCATTCAGCTCCTCTGCAAACTGCGCAGCATTGCCGGCGAGGTAGCCATTTTCGTCGACATTAAGTGCCAGATACGATGCAGCTGCGTATTCCTTTGCATCCAGCTGCTGCTCCCGCAGCTGACTGAGCAGGTGGTCCTGCAGCCCCTCTTCTCCAGCCGCAACAAAGTCCAGCGCGGAGATTCCAGCATCGTCACTGCTGACAGGCCGGTGAAAATCTTTTTCCGCTTTGCTGACATCAAGTTCGATCAACGGATTTTCCAGCTGCTGTTCCTGTAAATAATCATGAAGGTCCTGCACCGAATACTGCAGCATCGTGATCGCTTGTCGCAGTTCATTCGTCATGACAAGCTTCATGGACTGCTGCTGGATCATACTAAAATCCATGTTCACCGGGCATTCCTCCTTCGCTTTACTCTGCAGTCTATTTTATCATAATCCATCGTGTTTGAG
This sequence comes from Bacillus daqingensis, assembly GCF_042654445.1. Lineage (NCBI taxonomy): Bacteria > Bacillati > Bacillota > Bacilli > Caryophanales > Bacillaceae > Bacillus > Bacillus daqingensis. The sequence continues at coordinate 206,840 of NZ_JBHSGK010000011.1, read as the reverse complement.
TTTTCCGATGAACGGTAATGGAAAGTAGTGATATACTGAAATGGATGATGACGCGAATTGTTTGACCTTAATTGACCTTAGCGGTAAGATGGGTACATACGGAAGAACAAGCGTCCCGTAGTATCATTATTTTTAAAGGAGGAATTGTAATGAATCTAGTACCTACAGTTATTGAACAAACGAACCGCGGGGAACGCGCATATGATATTTACTCCCGCCTTCTAAAGGACCGTATTATTATGCTCGGTTCCGGGATCGATGATAACGTGGCGAACTCTATCGTAAGTCAGCTGCTGTTCCTGACGGCAGACGATCCGGATAAGGACATTTCGCTTTACATTAACAGCCCGGGCGGATCTATCACGGCCGGAATGGCAATTTACGACACCATGCAGTTCATCAAGCCAAACGTTCAGACAATCTGCATTGGGATGGCTGCATCAATGGGAGCATTCCTGCTTGCTGCAGGCGCGAAAGGCAAGCGCTATGCGCTGCCAAACAGTGAAGTCATGATCCACCAGCCGCTCGGCGGAACGCAGGGACAGGCATCGGACATTGAGATTCACGCGAAGCGTATCGTGCGCATGCGTGAAAAGCTGAATGAAATTCTGGCGGAGCGTACCGGTCAGGATATCAGCACGATCAGCCGTGACACAGACCGCGATAACTTCATGAGCGCTGTTGAAGCTAAAGAATACGGCCTCATTGATGAAGTAATGGACAAATCTCAAAAGGTTTAATGATCATGCTGCTTCCTTAACAGGGGGGGCAGCTTTTTTTTATGGAGAACCATCTCCGCGAAAGCGTGACGTTCTGTCTGAACGCCGACATCACCTTACTCTGCTCGTCAGGAGCTCCGCCTTTATTCGCTTAGGGCGCTTTTTCACGATAACCCGTCCAATGGAACACGTTTTGTTCTCGCAGCAACAAAAAAACCGCCCTGCTGGACGGCTTTTGACTACTCTTCTTTTTCAACAAAGGAGCTGAGGGCGCTGAGGGCTTCTTCTTCATCTGGACCGTCGGCTTTAATCGTAATATCCTTGTTTGCTCCTACGGCAATACTCATAATTCCCATGATGCTTTTTGCGTTCACGTTTTTTCCGTCTTTTTCAATAAAAATATCTGCGTGAAATTTATTTGCTTCCTGCACGAACAGGGCAGCGGGCCTGGCTTGAAGACCTGTCTTTCGTTTTACTGTTACATTTTTTTCGATCATTGGCTGATTCCTCCTTTGATTCATATCGGGATCATTACAAACGCTTACATCGCTGAGTAAGAAAGAAGCGGGGGATTATACTTTTTCCCCCGCACGAAGCTTGTTGGCAAATTCTTCGATCTTGCGAAGCCGGTGATTGATTCCGGACTTGCTGACCGATCCACCCTTCAGCATTTCGCCAAGTTCCTTTAAGGAAATATCCTGATGCTCAATCCGAAGCTCGGCCACTTCTCTCAGCTTATCCGGGAGCGCCTCCAGGCCGATCTCATCGCGGATAAAACGGATGTTTTCGACTTGACGCATGGCGGCTCCTACGGTTTTGTTCAAGTTCGCTGTTTCACAGTTCACTAGCCTGTTCACCGAATTTCGCATGTCCTTCATGATCCGCGTGTCCTCAAATCGCAGCAGCGCCTGATGGGCACCGATCACGTTTAAGAAGTCACTGATTTTCTCTCCTTCTTTCAAATAAAGCACGAAGCCCTTCTTGCGTTCGATCATTTTAGCGGGAAGATAAAACTCCTGCATCAGCTCCATCAGCGAACGGGTATGCTCCTCGTAGAAGGAGAATATCTCCAAATGATAGGAAGCGGTGTCCGGATGATTGACCGATCCTCCGGCTAGAAACGCGCCGCGCAGGTAGGACCGCTTGCAGCACGTTTCACGGATCAGATCCTCGTCGATCGATCGCGTAAAGCTGAACGTTTCATCGACAATTTTCAGCGATTCGAGAAGCCGCCGTGCATCTTTTGAAATACGGACGACGTACACGTTGTTTTTCTTAAGCCGCATCTTTCTGCGGACGAGAAGCTCCACGTGAACCTCGAAAATCTTCTTGAGCAGCGTGTAAATTCGTCTTGCAATTGCTGCATTTTCTGTTTGAATATCAAGTGACATCTGCATGTTGCGAAGCGATACAGCTCCGTTCATGCGAACCAGCGCCGCAAGCTCAGCCTTCGAACAGCACGCGTCGGCCTCAAGCTGGGTTAATTCTTTTTTCGTCTGAGATGCAAATGACATGCTTCATCCCTCCCCTCGGGAAGTCTCTACAGCAGGGATAAAAGCCGCTGGGAGACCTTCATTGCATCATGGCGCAGCAGGCTGCCCGAGATGGTGAGCAGCCTGTCGGAAATGATGGTAACATCCATGTCCTTCAGTCTGTTTTCATCAACAGCGACGTGCGATGCGCCTTCTTCTTTATACTTTTCCGCAAACGTCTCGGGAATTTCCTGTGTATTTAATAATACCGCATCTACTACGTTTGTGCCAACATGAGCATGTATCGCTTCGACATGATCGGCAACCGAATACCCGTCTGTTTCACCTGGCTGCGTCATCACGTTGCAGATGTACACCTTCGGCACGTCCGACCGGATCAATGCTTCCTTCATGCCCGGCACGAGCAGGTTCGGAATAATGCTCGTATACAGACTTCCGGGTCCGAGAACGATCAAATCCGCCTGCTCAATGGCATAAACAGCCTCTGCCATCGGGCGCGGCCACTCCGGCTCCAGGTACACTCGCTTGATCGGCTTGCCGACGGTGGGAATATTTGACTCTCCCCGGCAGACGGTTCCATCTGTGAATTCAGCTACGAGCGTTAAATGCTCATTGGAAGCAGGAATCACTTTCCCTTTCACATTCAGAACCCGGCTGATTTCCTGAACACCCTGGGCAAAGTCTCCTGTAATGCTGCTCATCCCCGCCAGCAGCAGGTTCCCGAGCGAATGGCCGGTAAGCCCAGCGCCGTTGGTGAAGCGATGCTGAAACAATTCTTCTACAAGCGGCTCTACCTCTGACAGTGCTACGAGCACGTTCCGCACATCTCCAGGAGGCGGGATATCAAGTTCTTCCCGCAGTCTGCCTGAGCTGCCGCCGTCATCCGCTACCGTTACAATCGCTGAAATATCAACTGGAAATGTCTTTAGACCGCGAAGAAGCACAGACAAACCGGTGCCTCCCCCGATCACGCAGACGTTCGCCCGTTTCATTTCTCGCGCCGTCCTTTTTCCACGTCGCGGTGCGACACATACGCCTGGTAGTCGAGCTCTGTGAGCCTCTTCTGAAAATACTCCGCCAGCGTAACGGAACGGTGCTTGCCTCCGGTACAGCCGATCGCAATCACGAGCTGGCTCTTTCCTTCCCGCTTATAGTGGGGGAGCATATATTGAAGCAAATCGTCCAGCTTTTCTACGAATTTTTTCGTTTCATCCCACTTGAGTACGTAGTCGGACACTTCTTGATCGAGACCGGTCAGCGGCCGCATATGGTCAATGTAGTGCGGATTCGGCAGAAAACGTACATCGAACACGAGATCTGCATCAATCGGCAGTCCGTGCTTGAATCCGAAAGAAAGCACGTTTACCTGAAACGTATCTTTCTCCTCCGATGAAAATTGCTGCAAAATTCGTTCCCGCAGCTGCAGCGGCTTCAGACCGGTCGTATCGAGAATCACCTGTGCAGCACCTTTTAATTCATCCAGAAGCTCTCGTTCCGCATGAATTCCGGTCAGCGGAGACGACTGTTCAGACAGCGGGTGTGAACGGCGGGTTTCTTTGTAGCGCTTAACGAGTGTTTCATCATCCGCATCCAGGTAAAGAATTTTCGGCGTCACCTTGGATTCTGCGCCGATCCGGTTCATCGTTTCAAACAGCTGATCAAAAAACTCACGGGCGCGCAGGTCAATCACAAGCGCCGCCTTTTGCATTTTTCCCGCTGAACTGTCGACAAGATCAATGAATTTTGGTATCAGCGCAGGGGGAAGGTTGTCGACACAAAAATACCCCATGTCCTCAAAGCTCTGTACAGCGACGGTTTTCCCTGCACCGGACATGCCGGTGATGATGACAAGTTCGAGTTCATTATGTTTAGCCACGTCTTCCATTCCCTTCTGCCTCTAAAGTCGTCTCCCATTCAATTCAAACACTGCTTCCTGCAGCTCCCGGTGATGATTGTAAATCAGCGTGCCATACAAGAGCCCCGGTTCGTTCATAACTGCGCTGACGGCCTTCCGGTCCGCTTCGTCCATCGGAATATCGCTTAATCCCGATACCGGGATCCAATCAAGCTCTCCTTCAGGCGACCGGCTGCGCAGCGTGCCACTGAATCCTTTTGCGTAGAACAGAAACATCGTGCGTTTTTCCACGTAGCTTTCGCCATCGGTCACAAGGTGCGTTAAAATACCGCGCAGCTCCGGACGTCTGATCGTAAGTCCGGTTTCTTCGTATACTTCCCGGGCAGCCGCTTCCGGCGCCAGTTCTTCATGCTCCATTTTACCGCCCGGCACATACCACCAGCCGCGCTTCGGCTTTTTGATCATGAGAAGCCGTCCTTCATACTCAATCATACAATTCGTAATCCGCTGCAACGTCTCCACCTCCGAAACTTCCTAAGCTGTTTCCAGTATACTACAAAATTCGAACGGATTAAAAAGCAATCAGCTGAGCCGGTCCGGCCTCGAAAACAAAAAAAGGGCACGGACTGCGGTCGTCCGTGCCGAAAAACAATATAAAAGGGGGTCAATTACAATCCCTAGTATAACGAATCATTGTTGCACATTGGTTACAGCTCAATTAAAGAGTCATTACGATTTAGACAGACTCTTTTTCCGTTTGCAGCTCTTCCATCAGGTTTTCAATATAATGCTGGGCAGACTGTGCTGCAATACTGCCGTCCCCTGTTGCGGTGACGATCTGGCGGAGCATCTTATCACGGATGTCGCCTGCTGCAAAAATGCCCGGAATGTCAGTCTGCATGTCGCCGTCTGTGACAACGTACCCTTCTTTATTCGTAATGCCGAGATCAATAAACGGTTTGTTCAGGGGCAGCATGCCGATATAGACGAACACGCCGTCCGTTTTATACTCTTTTTCGGACCCGTCTTTTTTATTAATCAGCGTCACACTGCCGACTTTTCCGTTTTCCTCGTGAATTTCTTTTAACACGTGGCTCCAGATAAAGTCGATCTTTTCGTTATTAAAGGCCCGGTCCTGCAGTATTTTCTGTGCCCGCAGCTCGTCGCGGCGGTGCACCACCGTAACCTTGCTCGCAAAACGCGTCAGATAGACGGCTTCTTCAACCGCTGAATCTCCTCCGCCGATAACAAAGAGCTCTTTCTCTTTGAAGAAAGCTCCGTCACATACGGCACAATAGGAAACACCGCGTCCGCCGAGTTCTTCTTCACCCGGCACACCGATTTTTTTATATTCGGCACCAGTAGAAATGATAATGGAACGTGTTTTAATTTCACCGTTTCCGAGAACAATTGTTTTGTACTCGCGTCCATCTTTAATTTCCTGGACATCCCCATACTTGTATTCCGCACCAAACTTTGTTGCATGCTCAAACATTTTGTTTGAAAGATCCGGTCCGAGAATATGATCGTAGCCCGGATAGTTTTCGACTTCTTCTGTATTGGCCATTTGACCTCCAGGCATGCCGCGCTCAAGCATGACAGTGGACAAGTTTGCACGGGACGTATAGACGGCAGCCGTCATACCGGCAGGTCCTGCACCGATAATCACTACATCATAAATGGTTTCTTCACTCATTGTTTCACTCTCCTATACGTAATTAATTCCCCTGGATTTCTGATGAACTGTCTTCATCCTAAAGAATTTGCAGATGCGTGTCCACTTATCTGCTCATATACCCCCACAGGCATACAAAACGTGATCATGACAAGGTTTTTAATACGTCCAATCCTCCATCCAGGCATCTGCCTCTACAGAACGAAGCTTCATAAACCGCTCCCGTTTTTCGGGCTGCATCGAAGCCGCCTGCTCCCAAAGTCTTGACGCCCGGCTCTCATAGCCCGCATATTTTGCGGCTGCAGCAAGCTGATGCAGGTAAACCGCCCGTTCGACCGGCACGGATTCGCGGAGCAGGTGATACGCCCGCTTGAAGCACCCTGCCGCAAACAGCACTTTTGCGAGCACGTAGCGCTCCCAGCGATCCATCGGATAAAGACCGGCAAGATCTGCTTCCAGCTCTTCTTTCGTCCGGCTTCCCTGCATAAGCGTCCCAAGCTCCAGCAGGCATCGCGCACTCGTATCCGCACCTTCTTTTTCCATTAAGTTGTTCAGGATATCGGCCGCTTCTTCAAATTTCCCCTGCCGAATCTGTGCTTCCGCCAGCACACCGTACATGAACCAGCAGCGGCTCTGTTCGGCTGTGAAGCGGAGCGCCTCTTCCTCTGCTTCTGCGAACTGCCCCTCGTGCAGCAGCATAACAGCGTGTGCGGTAAATGGATCCGTACGGTGCCGGTCCGTATGTTCCTGGCCCAGCTCTACTTTCAGCAAATAGTGCAGGGCATCGGCATCCTCCCGGAAATCTCCCGTGCAGTCCAGTTCCATGTACATTTCCAAATAGGCCTTCGCTTCTTCAAACTCCCCGCTGTGTGCCAGATTGTTCGCAAGGAAAAAGTAGCTTTCGCTCATCGACGGATCAACGTCTTCAATAATCTGCCGCAGCCATCGGTTGGAGGACGAGTAGTCGCCTTCCTCCGCTAGCAGAATGGCGAGCTGGCAAAGAAATACGGGCTCTTCCGGGTCCATGTCCACAGCACGCTTGATCAGATGAATGGATTTAGCTGTCTGTTTATTCTGGTACGCTTCAATACCCTTTTTATAAAAAAAACTACCATCCCTCATGAAAGGGATGACTTGCGCGTTTCTCGTCTGCGTCATGGAGACACGTCCTCCGTTCAGAAAATCGGTCATTTTTCTTTAAGAAGTATAACATGCACGGCACACGCGGACAATGTGATTTTCCACTCTTTCTCGCGGTTGGGATTTTTTTCTGAATATTGGTGCAGATGGGTTAGACACGTTGTATAACGGGTATGGGAGGAAAGAGCCGCAAACTGGCTTCCTACATATATCAGGCAGAACGGAGCTGGGACGCATGCCGCTTTATGACATTATTTTCACTGCCCTTTCGATTATCTGGGTGCTCGAATTTCTCTTATTTAAAAGCCGCAGAAATACTGACCGGTCAGAACGCGGATCGTTTCCGTGGATCATGACAGCTGCTGTTTCTGCTGTCATTTTATCCATCGTGAGCCGCGAGGCCGGTCTTCTTACGTTCGGCGGTGCAGGTGTACTGACAGCTGGACTCATTCTCTATGCTTCCGGGATCGCGCTCCGCTACTGGGGCATTCTTGCGCTCGGCAGGCAGTTCACACGCGGTGTACAAGTCCGGGAGGGCGATCAGCTCGTCAGTCACGGGCCGTTCCGGCTGCTCCGCCACCCGCTCTATACCGGCCTGCTTCTGCTGTTAGCCGGTTTTGCCCTGTTCATGACGAGCCTGCCCGGACTTGCTATCGTGCTGTTTGTGTTTCTGCCGCTTTTGCTTAAGCGGATTCGCGATGAGGAAGCGGCGCTTACACGCTCGTTTGGCAGCACGTATCAGGAGTGGCTGGAAGGCCGCTATCGAATTTTACCGTTTATTTATTAAACTTAGGCTGCAGCAGCTGGGTACGTCCCCTGCACGGCGGCTTTTGCAGACATCCACGATCGACAGACTACACTAGTAAATATGGAGGTGCGGGAAAGATGACAGTGAAACAAAAAGCAGTGGTGATCGGGGCCGGACTCGGCGGCCTTTCAGCAGCAATGAGACTGGCCGGAGACGGCTATGACGTAACAATCCTCGAAAAAAACGAGCGGATCGGTGGCAAGCTGAACCAGCGCAGCGGAAAGGGGTTTACGTTTGATACGGGACCTTCCATTCTGACGATGCCCTGGGTGCTCGAGCAGCTGTTTAACAGCGTCCACCGCAATGTCGATGATTACATGGACATTGTCCGTATCGAGCCGCAGTGGAAAACATTTTTCGAGGACGGTACGACACTGAACGTGCTGTCCGATATACCGGATATGCTGAATGAAATGAAGAAAGTGAAGCCCGATCCGGGACACTCCTTTATGAAGTTCCTCAGCTATTCCCAGGACATGTACGATCTTTGTATGAAAAGCTTTTACAAAACGAGCATCACGGGGTTAAAAGATTTAAAGCAGCAGCATACGCTGAAGGAGCTGCTTTCCATGGATCCATTTAATACCGTTGCTGACAGCACGAAAAAGCATTTCGACAACAAATACTTGGAGCAGCTGTTCAACTTTTTCGTTATGTACGTCGGCTCTAATCCGTACCAGTCGCCCGCCATTTTGAACCAGCTCGTTTACGTTCAGCTTGGACTCGGCATTCATTACGTAAAGGGCGGCATGTACAACATCGCACGCGGCATGAAAAACGTGCTGGACGAACTGCGCGTCGACGTCCGCACCGATACACCCGTTTCCCATATCCACCTGGAGAATGATGCGGCTACCGGCGTTGTTACGGAAGACGGCGACTACGTTCCGGCTGATATCGTCGTCTCCAATCTGGAAGTCATTCCGGCCTATGAGACGCTTCTTCCGAAAAACGGGCGCACGAAAAAGGAAGTGAAATCACTCTCGAAAACATATGAACCGACCGTTTCCGGACTTGTCCTGCTGCTGGGCACCGACCGCGAGTTCCCGCAGCTTGAGCATCACAATTTCTTCTTCTCAGAAGATCCGGAGAAGGAATTCAAACAAATTTTTGAAAAAGGGGTGCCGGCTGATGATCCAACGATTTATATTGGGGTTTCTTCTAAAACCGATCCTTCGCAGGCTCCGGAAGGGAAGGAAAACCTCTTCGTTCTCACCCACGTCCCGCCAAAGACCGCGATGAAGAAAAAAGGAGACTGGGACCGCTACAGGGAAGTCGTCCTCGACAAGCTGGAGCGAATGGGGCTGACCGGACTGCGCAGTTCTATTGAATTCGAATATGAATTCAATCCGGATACGCTGGAAGAGCTTTACGGTGCCAACGGCGGATCCATTTACGGGATCGCCGCCAACAAGGATACGAACGGCGGCTTTAAAATTCCGGCACGCAGCCAGCTGTATGATAATCTCTACTTCAGCGGCGGATCCACTCATCCTGGCGGCGGAGTGCCGATGGTTACCCTATCCGGCCAGCTGACAGCTGATCTGATCAAAGAAGACCAAAAAGCAAAGGCTAAAAAAGCACAGTAACTACCAAAAGACCGGTACAAGGCATTCTCGTACCGGTCTTTTTTCGTGTTATCGGTCCTTATCGCGCAGCAAAATATCCTTGATTTCCTGAATGTCCTGGCGCAACGCCTCGTTTTCTCTGTACAGGCGCTCCATGTTTTCCTTCTGCGCTTCCTCGTCTTCGTGCCCGAGATAATCGAGAATGACAGCAACGACAAGGTTCAGAATCACGAGGGCCCCGATGACGATGAAGGAGACGAAGTAGAACCAGGCCCATGGAATTTCGGCAATAACCGGCCGCGCTACCTGACTCGCCCACGATTCAAACGTTACCACCTGAAGCAGAGTAAACAAAGACGTATGAAAGCTTCCGAAAAATTCATACGGCAGCACTCCACGGAAAAACGTCGTTCCGATAATCGCATAAATCGAAAAGATCAGGGCCGTCAGACCAAGAATACCCGTCAATGCCGGCAGCGAGCGCATGAGCGAATCAATGATTTTCCGCAGAGCCGGTATAGCCGGGATCATGCGGATCAAGCGCAGCACGCGGATCAGACGAAGCACGCTGACGAGCGGTGTGTTATAAAAGATAAGGCTGAGGGCGACGATCGTAAAATCGAAAATGTTCCACCGTTCAGAAAAATAACCGCGAACCCCGAGACCGATTATCTTGAGCACAAGCTCGACGACAAAGATCCAGACGATAATCGTATCGAGCAGCAGCAGAATTGAATCTCCCGGCCGATATGATTCCGCTACAATGACAAGACCATTCAACAGAATGACCCCTATAACGACAGGCTGAAACAGGCGGTGCTCGACCAGCCGTCTGATGGTATCACGAAATGATGACTGCATATATGTAATCCGTCCTTCTTTAAAATAATCACGCTCCTGATTATAGCATGAATGCTGCTGTTTGACTCGATCTTACAGCGTTAAAGGGGCTCCATCAGCCCGAATTTCGCAACCTGCAGTCTACGGAACCAGCGAGGGGTCCTGAGTGAATCGCCGGCCTGTGAACACTACGTAACGTCCAGCGCAGGTCACGTAAGCGCGGGCAACGATACCTGACGCAGCAAAATCGAGATAACCCTTCAGCTGCTGAAACACGACTTTAGAACTCCGGAAAGCGGCAGACGTTCGCATAAGCGGAGCTTTCGTTCACAGCCGGTTTCCTGCTCTCCGATTATAAAAAACACTGAAAAAGGAGGCTTTCCCCCTTTTTCAGTGCTCTGTTAACTAGACACCTTTTTTGCCGCTGTGCCGTTCTTCAAGACGCTTGAGTACATCGTCGACGGAAAGCTTCTGCTCCTGCAGAAGAACGAGCCAGTGGTAAAGAAAGTCTGCGCTTTCCCAAACGAGCTCCTGCTTATCGCCGTTTTTCGCCGCAATAATAATCTCAGACGCCTCTTCGCCGACCTTCTTGAGGATCTTATCGATTCCCTCTTCAAATAAGTACGTCGTATAAGAGCCTTCCGGCATCGTCTGCTCCCGTTCTGCCAGGAGCCGCTCGAGCTCTTCAATGACGGCAAAGCGATTGGCTGCCGGCGCTTTCTGCAGCATGCTTTTGCTGAAGCAGCTCACCGCACCGGTGTGACAGGCTGGTCCAGCCGGTTCCACCAGTACAACGAGAGCGTCCTGATCGCAGTCAAAACGGACATCTGTCACTCGCTGCGTATTGCCGGATGTCGCTCCCTTGTGCCAAAGCTCCTGGCGGGAACGGCTGTAAAACCACGTTTCACGTGTTTCCAGCGTTTTCTCCAATGATTCTTTATTCATATAGGCAAGCGTGAGAACTTCTTTCGTTGCCTGATCCTGAACGATCGCAGGGATCAGCCCCTGATCGTCAAACGTTAGTTCTTCGACTGCTGTCATCGGATTGGAATCCCCTTTTCTTTAAGATACGCTTTTACTTCTGCCACAGATGTTTCGCGGTAATGAAAAATGGAAGCCGCAAGCGCTGCATCCGCTTTTCCATTTACAAATACAGATTCAAAGTGAGCGGCACTGCCGGCTCCTCCGGATGCAATTACCGGCACCGAAACTGCTTCGCTGACTGCTTTCGTTAGTTCTTCTGCAAAGCCGCTCTTTTCTCCATCCTCGTCCATGCTCGTCAACAGAATTTCCCCTGCACCGAGACGGACGGCCTCGGTTACCCAGGAGATGACGTCCCGCTCCGTCGGCTTTCGACCACCGTGCGTGTACACTCGCCATGAGTCTAATTCGTCATCCCATTTGGCATCCACCGCCAGCACGATACACTGGCTTCCGAAAAAGTCTGCGCCTTCTCTGATCAGCTCCGGCCGCATTAAGGCCGCCGTGTTAAGCGACACTTTATCAGCCCCGGCCCGCAGGATCCGCTTCATGTCTTCCAGAGAATTGATGCCGCCGCCGACGGTAAACGGAATCGCAAGCTTTCCGGCCACTTCTTCGACGACATCCACCATCGTTTCCCTTCCTTCGTGGGAAGCGGAAATATCGAGGAAAACAAGCTCATCGGCCCCCTGCTCATCGTAAAACGATGCGAGCTCAACCGGGTCACCCGCGTCGCGGAGGTTCACAAACTGAACCCCCTTGACGACACGGCCTTCTTTTACGTCTAAACACGGAATGATTCGTTTTGTCAGCATGCTTACGACTCCTCCTTCAGCGCATCCTCCAAGGTAAGAGCATCGGTATAAATCGCTTTACCAATGATCGCTCCGGAAATACCGTCTCCGCTGCGCGAGGCCAGCTCCTTTACGTCATCCATGCTGCTGACTCCGCCCGATGCAATCACGCGCTTGCCGGTTGCCCGTCCAAGAGAAGCAATGGCCTCGACGTTCGGTCCGGACATCATGCCATCCTTCGAAATGTCTGTCATGATAAACGTCTCTGCGCCTGCCTCAGCGAGCCGCTTACCAAGCTCATCTGCTCTCACCTGTGACGTTTCCAGCCAGCCGTGTGTAGCAGCGTATCCGTCACGCGCATCAATTCCGATTGCAATCCGGCTCCCGTATTTCTCCAGCATTTCTGAAGCAAACTCTGGATCGGCGACAGCCGAGCTGCCAAGAATCACACGTGCAACCCCGGCTCCCAAATAGCGGGTTATGTCTGCTTCTGTACGGATTCCACCGCCGATCTGAATATTTGCGTCCAGCTCTTTAGCAGCACGAATAACGTGTGCATCGTTCACCGGTTTACCTGCTTTTGCCCCGTCCAAATCCACCATATGAATCCAGGAAGCGCCTTTTTCTGCAAAAGCCGCTGCCATATCGAACGGCGAATCGCCGTACACTGTTTCCTGATCGTAGTCTCCCTGCAAAAGACGGACGCACTTGCCGCCGCGGATATCAATCGCCGGATAAATAGTGAAATCAGTCAACTTCAACGCCTCCCTTCTGCTCTACAAAGTTTTTCAGCATGCTCATCCCGACACTGCTGCTTTTTTCCGGATGAAACTGTGTGGCCCAGACCGATCCGGATGCTGCGACTGCCGGCACTTCTGCATCTGCATAATCGGTTACGGCTACCAGTACCTCATCCGAACCTGCCTCCACGTAATAGGAATGCACAAAATAGACGTGCCCCTCTTCAACCTGATACAGCACCGGGTGTGCGGGCTGTTTAAAATGGAGCTTATTCCAGCCCATGTGAGGTACTTTCACACCGTTCTCCCGAAAACGGACGACCTTGCCCGGCAGCAGGCCGAGCCCCTTTGTCGATCCGTTTTCCTCGCTCTCGTCAAACAGAAGCTGCATGCCGAGACAGATACCAAGCAGCGGCTTGCCGTCACGAGCCCATTCTATAACAAACGTATCGAGCCCTCGTTTCGCAAGCTCCGCCATCCCATCACGAAACGAACCTACACCAGGAAGAATCAGCATGTCTGCTTGTTTCAGCTCGGCAGGATCTTCCGACAGAAAGGGATCGTGGCCGATTCGTTCCAGCGCTTTTGTGACGCTGTGCAGATTCCCCATTCCATAGTCGATGATACCGATCATGACAAACTTCCTTTCGTGGATGGAATTCCCTTCACACGCGGGTCCAGCTGAACCGCTTCATCCAGCGCACGGCCCAGCGCCTTAAATACCGCTTCGATGATGTGATGCGCGTTCGTTCCGTAGTGTACGTTCACATGCAGGTTCATGCGGGCCTCGAGCGCGAGCTTCCACAGAAATTCTTCGATCAGCTCGGTATCAAATGTCCCCAGCTTCTGATGCGGGATGGTGCCTTTCAGCTCAAAATGAGGCCGGTTGCTCAAATCAATTACCACGTGAGCAAGCGCATCATCCATCGGTACAAATGCAGAGCCGTAGCGGCGGATGCCCCGTTTATCACCGAGCGCTTCCTGAAGTGCAGACCCGAGCACGATACCGATGTCCTCAGTCGTGTGGTGATCGTCAATTTCCGTATCACCACGTGCTGTCAGCTTCAGATCGAACAGCCCATGCCGCGTAAACAGATCAAGCATGTGCGTCATAAACGGTACGTCCGTGTGCAAGTCTGCTTCTCCACTTCCATCGAGGTTCAGCTCCAGCTCAATCTGTGTTTCCTTCGTATCCCGTTTTCGTTCTGCAGTCCGGCTCATGGTCGGTCTCCCTTCTTCATGCGAATCTCAATGGCTCGTGCATGTGCTTCAAGCTGCTCCAGCCTTGCAAATGCGGCAATTTTAGCGCCGTTGTCTTTCAGCGCCTGTTCGCTGTATGATAAAATGCTCGTTTTCTTCGTAAAGTCATCCACGTTCAGCGGACTTGAAAAGCGTGCCGTGCCGTTCGTCGGCAGCACGTGATTCGGTCCGGCAAAATAGTCACCTACCGGTTCTGAGCTGTTTTCTCCAAGGAAAATAGCGCCGGCGTGGCGAATTTTAGCCATCACGTCCCACGGCTTGGCAGTATGGAGCTCGAGATGCTCCGGAGCAAGTTCATTCACAGCTGCACATGCTTTATCCAAATCGGCCGCAACGTAGATCGCGCCGTGATTGTCGATCGACGGACCGGCAATTTCTTTTTTCGGAAGCGTCTGCAGCTGCTTCTCCACTTCCTGCTTCGTCTCCTCAGCCAGCTCCTGACTCGTTGTGACAAGCACAGCTGATGACATCGGATCATGCTCAGCCTGGCTCAGCATATCGGCTGCGATGAAATCTGCATGTGCCGATTCATCTGCTAAAATGACAATTTCACTCGGTCCTGCCAGCATATCGATGTCGATATGGCCGAAAACGAGCTGCTTCGCAAGCGTCACAAAGATGTTGCCCGGTCCGGTGACCTTATCGACCGGTGCGATTGTTTCTGTCCCAAACGCCAGCGCAGCAACCGCCTGCGCGCCACCGACTTTATAGATTTCCTTAACGCCCAGCTCATGCGCCACAGCCAGAACGACCGGCGCCAGCTTTCCATCTGAATCCGGGGGACTCACCATGACGATTCGATCGACTCCTGCCACTTGAGCGGGGACGACGTTCATGATGATAGAGGACGGATAAGCAGCTCTCCCGCCAGGTACGTAGACGCCTGCTGCATCGAGAGGCAGAATGCGCTGGCCCAGGATCGTCCCGTCTGCCTTCGTAGTGATCCACGTTTCCCGTCGCTGCCGTTCGTGAAAATCGCGGACATTTGCCGCTGCTTCCCGGATAATGCTGCGCGTCTCTTCTGAAACGGCTGCTGCGCCGGCTTCCAGCTCTTCAGGTGTCACGCGCATGCTGTCCATGACCGCGCCATCAAACCGCTTTGTCAGTTCAGCTACGGCCTCGTCTCCGCGTGTGCGGACGTCCTCTAAAATCTGCTCCACCGCTCTGCGCTGCTCCGATGTGCCCTGATCAATTGAACGCTTCAGGGACATGCCGCTCGTTAGTGCTTCCAGTTTCATGCTTGTTCCTCCCCGTTGATGACCTCTGCAAGCCGGTCGACCATGTCATCGATCCGGTCGGCTTTCGTGCGGTAGCTGACCGGGTTTACAATGAAGCGCGACGTAATTGGTATCATCGTCTCGAGCTCTACCAGCCCGTTTTCTTTCAGCGTCTGACCAGTGGAGACGATATCAACAATCCGGTCGGCAAGACCGACTATCGGTGCCAGCTCAATCGATCCGTTCAGCTTAATTATTTCGACCTGCTCTCCCTGTTCACGGAAATAGTCGGAAGTCAGCTTTGGATACTTGGAAGCGATTTTCGGTGCGACATCGAGTTCGGGACTGTAGTCCGGGAGGGCCGCAACGGCCATATAGCAGGCGCTGATTTTTAAATCCAGCACTTCGTAAACGTCACGTTCTTCTTCGATCATCACGTCTTTGCCTACAACTCCGACGTCCGCTACCCCATGCTCCACATATGTCGGCACGTCCATCGGCTTTGCCAGAATAAACTGCATGCCGGACTCCGGCACTTCCAAAATAAGTCTGCGGGAGTCATCGAATTCCGGAGGCAGATCATATCCTGCTTTGCGAAGAAGCCCGACGGCTTCTTCAAATATCCGTCCTTTTGGCATCGCAACGGTCAAGAGCTCCTGATTCATGACTGCGCTCCCCCCTCTCCATTAGATCCAACATAGTACGCCGTGCGGTCGAACTGCTTGGAATATGCATCAATATTAGCAATTCCGCTGATTTCCTGAATCACAACGGAACGGCCTTCGGAACGGAGACGCTGCGCTTCAGCGAACGCTTCTTTCCGTCTTTCTCTGCTGTAAATCACGCAGACATCCTTTTTCACCGACTGTTTCGCCTGGCCGAGTGCTTCTGTCATGCGGTCGACGCGCAGACCGAAGCCCGTTGCCGGCTCTTCGTGATGAAACCGACCGAGCAGCTGGTCGTAACGCCCGCCGCCTCCAAGCGGATACCCGAGTCCTTCGCTGTACGCTTCAAAGACGACACCGGTGTAATAGCTCATGTGCATGACGAGGTTCAAGTCCAGAATGAGACAGTCCTCTACGTCAAAATCAGCAAGCACATCAAGCAGGCTCTCCAGCTGATCAAGCGCCTTCTGACCGGCACGTGATTCGGTAATGCTGCGGGCACGCTCAATAATGGAGGCGTCCCCTTTTAGACGAAGCAGTTCCAGCAGCCGCCGCTTATCAAGCGAAGAAAGCGGAAGCTGTTCAACTGCTTTGCGAAAGCCGACATAATTTTTCTCATACAAATAACGCCGGAATTCGGAAGCCCGCTCCTCGTTGCCGAGAACTTCCTTCAAAAGAGCATTTACAAAACCGACGTGACCGACTGCCACTTGATACGTCGGAAGACCAGCTGCTTTCATAGAGGAAACCATCAGCGAGATCACTTCCGCATCTGCGCTGACCGAATCATCTCCGATCAGCTCGACGCCTGCCTGTTCAAACTCAGCCGGACGTCCTCCTTCATACTGCTGTGCCCGAAAAACGGGAGCATCATAGGTCAGCCGCAGCGGGCGCTCCGCTGTCTTCATCGTAGAAGCAGCGATCCGCGCGATCGGTGCTGTCATATCCGGACGCAAAACGAGCGTATTGCCTTCCTGATCCAGCAGCTTAAACAGCTGTCGGTCAAGAATGGCAGATGCACTGCCGACCGTTTCGTTAAATTCAACAGCGGGAGTTTCCACAAACTCATAGCCCCACTGTGTGACTTCCTGCGTCACCCCCCGCTTAATCTGCTGCTTCAGCTGATATAGCTCAGGCAGTGTATCCCGCATTCCCTGCGGTTTTTCAAACATAAACAGCTTCGTCATGTCATCAGTCTTCCTTTCCTGTCTGTATCGATTGATTCCGGGTCCCGGAACCGTCCTGTTCTCCGTTCACTTTAATGTGCTAACGTGATAGAGCAATAAAGATCTTATGACATATATTACACGCCATCCCTGCCTCCGTCAACCGGAACGGAATCGATTAAAAAAGCGGCCTGACAGAGCATCCCCTATCAGTACCGCCTCTCCGGCTCTGTTCATTTTTCCGTCTCGCCTGGACGGATCAGCTGCATCGGATTCCCGCCTACAAACGCTCCAGGCGGTACATCTTTATGCACAAGTGTTGCCGCGGATACTACCGCCCCGTCTCCGATCGTAACACCGGGCAGAATCGTACAGTTCGCTCCGATCATGACATTGTCGCCAATGATCACATCACCCAGCCGGTATTCACTGATCAAATATTCGTGTGCCAAAATCGTCGTGTTATAGCCGACTACACTGTTCCGGCCGATTGAGATGCGCTCCGGGAACATCACATCAAACATGACCATCAGCGCAACAGCAGCTTCCGGACCGATCTTAGCTCGCAAAAACGTACGGTAAAGCCAGTTTTTCACAGGCAAAAACGGTGTATACCGCGCCGTTTGAATAACAGCAAAGTTCCGCACCACCTTCCAGAACGGAACAGTTTTGTAGATGTGCCAGAGTGAGTTGGCGGTCTCCACCGGGTAGCTTGTCGTGTTCCGGGGCATGGCGCTCCTCCTCTCAGTGCTTTTCCACAAAGGAAATCAAATCAGTCATCTGCTCCAGCATCGCATCCGGCTCAAACCGCTGCAAATGATCGCGGCCTTTAATAGACCAGGAGACACCGGCTGAACGCGTTCCCGTGTTTTTTCCGGCGAGAATATCGTGCTCGCTGTCGCCGACCATCACCGCCTGCGCAGGCCGGCGGTTCAACTGTCCAAGCGCGTTTAGCAGCGGCTCCGGATCCGGTTTCCATTTCGATACGTGATCGAGCGCCACGACAACTGGAAAATACTGCTCCATGTTCATCAGCTTCAGCCCTTTTCGTGCTGTATCACTTCGCTTCGTTGTGACAACTGCAAGTGAATAAGCGTGACGCTGCAAATAGTCCAGCGTTTCATGTACCCCGTCATAGCCTTTTACCAGCTCATCATGGTGCGCGTGATTAAAGCGGCGGTAAACGCTGATCATGTCGTCAGCGTAGTCCGGATTCAGCCTCGTGAACGTCTCCGATAGAGGAGGACCGATAAACCCGGCAATGTCCTCTCTTCCGTATACTCCCGGGAAATACTGGTTCAACGTATGCTCAAATGAGGCGACAATGAGGTCAATCGTATTGATCAGCGTACCGTCCAGATCAAACAGCACGGTATTCAGTTCGTTCTGTTTCATGTCGATTCGTCCTTTCTACCGGTCTGACGATGCGGCTGCAGCCGGCTGCTCTTCTTCCTGCTCCTGCCGCTCAAGCCTGTTCCAGATAAACGCCACAGCGGCTGTCAACAGAATCGCTGTTACCAATCTGACTAGCAGCAGCGGCCACAGCGGAATACCCAGCGGTGCAAAAATCAGCGTATCTTCGATCACTGCGTGGCAGGCAACGAGGAAAATAAACACCAGATACAAATCCTTTTTCGATACGCCGTCTTCTTTTGCCGCCTGGATCATGACCCCTGCTCCATACGCGAGCCCGAACAGCAGTCCGGATGCCAGCGTCGTCGATGTGTTCGGTTTCACACCGAGCAGCTTGGTAAACGGCGTCATCCACCTTGAGAACACAGGCAGCCAGGCGAGGTCCTTCATAATTTGTACAAACAACATGATCGGAATGACAATCGCAGCCAGCTGCAGAATTCCGATAAAGGCAGCTTCCACCCCGTAGAAAAAGATATCGGCCGTACCGCTTACTTCCTCGGGGCTCGCCGGCACAAAGCCGTAGCTCGCCTGCTCTGATCCGCCGCGCCAAATGAGATGAATCACCCAGGCAGACACAAGCGCCAGCCCGATTCGCACTGCAAGCACAACGCTGATCCGCAAGCCGACCTGCTTTGCGACAGCAGATTCTACGAACAAGTTATGTGAAAACGACAGCATAACGGCAAGAATAAATACTTGCTTTACCGTCAAGTCCATTGTCAGCATGGCTCCGATCGCCGCATACAAATTCAGCACATTGCCAAGGACAAGCGGAATAGCTGCCTCTCCCGGAAGACCGATCAAGCCCATCATCGGAGAAAGGACCCGCGTCAGCCAGTCCATGACAACGGTCTGACTGAGCATCGTCACAATCAGCGTGATCGGAAAGATTATTTTACCGAGCTTCCACGTCGTTGCAAGTCCGGCGAGCAGGCCTTTTTTTAATGTCTGCATAAGAAAACTAGCATCCTTTCCCGTTTGACGGTCAATCGTCTAAATAACGCTTCGTATATCCTGCTTTGCGCCAGTAGATAATCAACGCAATACTACCTGCAATCAGGACGGCAGACAGCACCATCGCGGTTCGGAAGGTTCCAAAGAGCAGGAGGTAGTCGGTACGTATTCCTTCTATAAAGAATCGTCCGATTGAATAGTAAATCACGTATGTCAGAAACAGCTCGCCACGGCGCAGGTTGACACGCCGTAAATAGAGCAGCAGCGCCACCCCGGCCAGGCTCCAAAGCGATTCATACAAAAAGGTCGGGTGATAATAGCTGCCGTTAATGTACATTTGATCGATAATAAACGTCGGCAGAAACAGAGATTCGAGGAACTGACGGGAGACTTCCCCTCCATAAACCTCCTGATTCACAAAGTTTCCCCAGCGGCCTACAGCCTGTCCGAGCAAAATACTCGGCGCTGTGATGTCCGCCATCTTCCAAAAAGAAACATTTTTCACGCGGCAGAATAAATAAGCGGTCAGCACGGCTGCAATCAAACCGCCGTGAATCGCAAGCCCGCCTTCCCAAATAAAGAAGACGCGCACTGGATCTTCCGCAAATTGTTCCCACCGGAAAATCACGTAGTACAATCTCGCTCCAATGATTGCTGCCGGTAGCGCCCACATGAGCAAGTCCGCTAGCAAATCATCCGGCATCCCGCGTTTTTTCGCTTCGCGATTGGCAATCAGATAACCTAAAAAGGCACCGAGTCCGATCAGCAGGCCGTACCAGTGGATCGAGATTGGACCAATTTCAAATGCGATTGGATTCATAGGTTGTATCGAATATAGCAACATGGTCACCTCAACTGTTGTTTAGTCATGATCGTGATCGCCTTCTTCAATCACGGTCGCAAGCCGTTCGGAAAACTGTTCGGCTGCATTAATACCCATCCGCTTAAGGCGGAAGTTCATCGCCGCTACTTCAATGATAACGGCCAGGTTCCGGCCTGGTCGCACCGGCACCGTAATTTTAGGAAGGTTCGTTTCGAATATTTGAATAAAATCCTCATCCAGTCCGAGCCGGTCGTACTGTTTTTTCTGATCCCACGCCTCGAGATCAATGGCAAGTCCAAGCCGTTTTTCATTTCGCACAGAGCCGGCGCCGAAAAGCGTCATCACATTGATGATGCCAAGCCCCCTTATTTCAAGCAGGTGACGGATTAAATCCGGCGAACGCCCAACTAGCACGCCGTCCTGCTCTTCGCGGATTTCAACGGAATCATCGGCTACGAGCCGATGCCCGCGCCTGACAAGGTCCAGCGCTGTTTCACTTTTACCAACACCGCTCGAGCCGGTGATCAGCACGCCGATTCCGTAAATATCGATCAACACGCCGTGCATCGCCGTCATCGGTGCGAGCCTGCTTTCCAAATAGGTCGTCAGCTTGGAGCTGAGTCTCGTCGTGGCAATCTCAGCGGAGAAGACGGGCACGCCTACTTCGTTAGCCGCATTTTTTAACGTATCGGGTGCTTCGATTCCCCTGGAAAGAATGATCGCCGGAGTATCATACGTGCAAAGACGCTGCATCCGGTCCACCTGGTCCTCTTCCGCCAGCTGCTCATAAAACGACATCTCTGTTTTCCCTAACAGCTGAATCCGCTTCGCCGGATAGTATGTAAAAAAGCCAGCCATTTCCATGCCCGGTCGCGAAATATCACTTGTTGTAATAGGACGGTAGGTCACCGCTTCTTCGTCATTCATCAGCGTCAGGTCAAATTCCTCCATCAGTCGATCTGCTGTCACTTCTGCCATGCTGCATCTGCTCCTCTCCTGCTCGCTTCATCTTTTTCCATTCTAGCATACCAGAGGAGCTCCCGGACGGAAAGCGCCTCCGCTCTCCGCACGAAAAAACGGTCCGGCTGATGCCGGACCGCTGCAGACGTCCATCGCTACCGCTTCGTGAGCGGATCGATGATAAAGTTCGATATGATCGCATTCAGCAGCGCAAAGATCACCGCTGCAAGCAGACCGTTGAAAAAGCCGTCAATGACAAAGCTGTCTCCCATAAACCATGCGGTCAGCATGAGCGTAATGGCGTTGATGACGAATAAAAACAATCCGAGTGACAAAATCGTAATCGGCAGCGTCAGTACGACGAGAATCGGCTTCACAATGACGTTCACAACGGCGAGGATCAGGGCGGCAATCACAGCCGCACCGAAGCCTGTCAACTCGATACCGTTGAAGAAATACGCGATAATCAGGAGAACGACTGCGTTCACAATCAGCTGTATCAGCCAGCTCATAGTCCTCTCACATCCCCCTCATTCGGCATGAGAAATACTCCGATCAAATAGAGTGACACGACAAGCAGGGAAAACGGGAAAAACAGAACAATCGCTGCAATACGCACGACCGTCGGATCAATTCCAAAATACTTGCCGAGTCCTCCGCACACTCCTGCCAGCTTGCGGTCTTCAATCGTCCGGGACAGCTGTTTCATGCATGACACCTCCGGTTATTTAACGTGAATCGAACCTGTAGTGGATTCGGCCTCAATATAGAAATGGCCGTCTCCATCCTTGTTCGCAAGAAACGTCTGCCGCTTCTGAGCATAATCCTTTTTCTCTTCAATCACGCTCATATTCGGCAGCTGGCAATGCAGACCGCCGACAGTGGTCTTCACGTCTGCTTCCACTTTTACGCCGTCCGGAACTGCCACATAGACGCTGCCCATCACCGTTTTCAAGTATGCCTTGGACTGGGACGCTTCCGAAAGACGGAAATGCAGCGTGCCATTGACTGATTCCAGATGAAAGTCGCCTCGTCCGGCATCCACTGTTACCGTCCCGTTCATGGATTTCAATTCTCCATCCATCGCATTAAATTGGCGCACGGTAATCGAGCCGTTCGTCGTTTCAATTCTGGCTTCTTTTGCATCGATCCGTTCAACGGCGATCTTACTGTTGACGCCCCGGATATCGAGTTTATGAACCGGCAGGCTCCCGGCATTTATACGTCCGTTGAACGCATATATTTTCAGCTTTTCCAGATCGCCGGTCGGCAGATACACCACCGTATTCACTTTCATCGATTTTTTACGGACATCAAAGCGGAGCCGGCCGTTGGAAATGCTGAACTGGGCTTCGCGTAAAAATTCACGTCTGGCCGTTTCTGCATCCTTCACGCGAAACACCTGGACGTCGCATTCAATCCGCACCTGCTTCTCGTCGGAAGGACGAATTTCAACCGCACCGTTCTCCACGTGAATATCGGCTTCCTTTACATACACATCGCGCTGCTGAAACACATGATCGATTTTCTCAGCGGTTCCGAAGTTAAAATCAAGATCAAACTCCTTCAGCCGGTGCACAGCATCATCAACAAAGCCGGAAAACTTATTGGCAAAGCTCGTCATCTTTTCTTCTGCACGGCGATAGCTCCAATCGCCGCTCTCCTGGCTGTTTCTGTCCGAATGCGCAGAATCGTCTTCAAAAGAAGTCTGCTCCGGTTCCGGCTCTGCCTGCTTTTCACGCTCATTAATCGTTTCCAGCAGACGCATACCTTCCTCGGCAGAAATTTTCCCGTCCTCGATCATCTTCAGAATCATTTTCCGTTCTTCCTGCATGATCAAACGCCCCTTTCCATAGTCGGCAGGTCCAGTTTCCCGCCCCTGCCTTCATAATACAGCAGCCTCCACAGAGTTCCCTCCGTCCGGAGGCGTATTCTCCATCGGCATTCGGGTGTATTACGGATCAGCGCCGCAGATGTTTCATCTCGCGGTTGCCGGTTCTGCTTTCTCATTCATTCGCTTGCGCTCACGCTCCAGGATCGGCTTCAAAAAGCGTCCGGTATGGGAGGCTTCTACTTCAGCAACTTCTTCCGGCGTTCCTTCGGCCACCAGCTCCCCGCCGCCGTTTCCGCCTTCCGGACCGAGATCAATGACGTGGTCGACCGTTTTAATCACGTCAAGATTGTGTTCGATGACGACGACCGTATCCCCGTTCTCCACAAGGCGCTGCAACACGTGAAGCAGTTTCTCAATGTCTGCAACGTGCAGCCCGGTTGTCGGCTCGTCCAGTATATAGAAGGTTTTCCCGGTGGAACGCCGGTGCAGCTGCGAAGCCAGTTTAACCCGCTGCGCTTCCCCTCCGGAAAGCGTCGTTGCCGGCTGGCCGAGCTTAATATAGCCGAGACCGACATCCTGCAGCGTTGTCACCTTTCGCTTAATTCGCGGGATATTTTCGAAGAAATCGACTGCTTCATCCACCGTCATATCGAGTACATCCGCGATATTTTTGCCTTTGTATTTTATTTCAAGCGTTTCTCGATTGTACCGTTTTCCGTGGCATTCCTCGCACGGGACATAGACATCAGGAAGGAAATGCATCTCGATTTTAATGATCCCGTCACCGCGGCAGGCTTCACAGCGGCCGCCTTTCACGTTAAAGCTGAAGCGTCCCTTCTTATAGCCGCGCACCTTCGCTTCGTTCGTCATTGCAAACACGTCGCGGATATCATCAAACATGCCTGTATACGTGGCTGGATTTGAACGCGGCGTTCTGCCGATCGGCGACTGATCGATGTCGACCACCTTTTCCAGCTGATCGATTCCTTTTACTTCCTTCACTTTGCCAGGCTTCGCCTTCGCTGTTGTGAGCTTTAAAGACAGGGAACGTTTCAAAATGTCGTTAATCAGCGTACTTTTCCCGGATCCCGATACCCCGGTCACGGCATTGAGCAGTCCAAGCGGAATAGACACGTCTGTGTTTTTCAGGTTATTTTCTGACGCTCCCTTAATCTGCAGACGGCGTTTCGTCGGCTTCCGTCGTTCAGTGGGGAGGGAAATAAACTTTTCACCGGACAAGTACTTGCCTGTCAGCGATTTTTCGTCTTTCATCACTTCCTCAGGAGTGCCGGTTGAACAAATGCTGCCGCCGTTCACTCCGGCCCCAGGTCCGATATCAATCAGATGATCGGCCGCTAGCATCGTATCCTCATCGTGTTCAACAACGATCAGCGTGTTGCCGAGATCCCTCATTCTTTCGAGCGTGCTGATCAGCCGGTGATTGTCCCGCTGATGCAGCCCGATGGATGGTTCATCGAGAATGTAAAGCACGCCCATGAGAGAAGATCCGATTTGAGTAGCGAGCCGGATTCGCTGCGCTTCTCCGCCGGAAAGCGTTCCTGCCGAACGTGACAGCGTCAAATACTCAAGACCGACATTTACCAGGAACCCGAGCCGCTCCTTAATTTCACGAAGTATCATCCGGGCAATTGTCATATCCTTTTCCGACAGCGTCAGGCTGTCAAAAAACTGATCTGCTTCGGAGATCGACATATCGGTTACTTCCCCAATATGCCGGCTGTCTATTTTTACCGCCAGCGATTCCTCGCGCAGACGGTTCCCATCGCAGGACGGACATGGTTTTTGAGCCATGTACTGCTCCATCTGTTCGCGGATATAGTCTGATCCAGTTTCCCGGTAGCGTCTGGCGACGTTTTTCAGCACGCCTTCAAAGTAAATATCCTTCTCGCGGACGCGTCCAAACTCATTCTCGTAGCGAAAGTGGATTTTTTCGCGGCCGCTTCCATCAAGTATAATCGCTTTTTCCTTTTTTGAGAGCTTTTTAAACGGCTTGTCCATATCAATTTTATAGTGAGCGCAGACGCTTGCAAGGAGCGAAGGGTAATACTGGGAGCTTGTCGGCTTCCAAGCCGCAATCGCATGTTCGTTCAGCGTCAGCGACGGATCAGGTATAATCAGCTCCTCATCCACCTCAAGCTTATGGCCGAGACCGTCACAGCTCGAGCATGCGCCGAACGGGCTGTTAAAGGAGAACATCCGCGGCTCCAGCTCGCCTATGGAAAAGCCGCAGTGCGGACAGGCGTGGTGCTGGTTAAACAGCAGCTCTTCCTGGTCAATTACATCGACAATGACCTGACCTTCAGCAAAATTCAGTGCCGTCTCAAGCGAGTCCGTGAGCCGTGTTTCAATTCCTTCCTTTATCATGATCCGGTCGATAATGACTTCGATATTATGCTTTTTATTCTTATCGAGTGTTATCTCTTCTGCCGCTTCACGCATCTCTCCATTGACGCGGACTCTGACATAACCCTGTTTCTTTATATCTTCCAGTACTTTCGCATGCGTTCCCTTGCGTCCGGAAACAACCGGTGCGAGAATCTGCATTTTTGTGCGCTCTTCGTATGCCATGAGCTGGTCTGCCATCTGCGTTACCGTCTGTGAAGTGATTTCCACTCCGTGAACCGGGCAGATCGGCGTTCCGACTCTCGCAAACAGCAGGCGAAGATAGTCGTAAATTTCCGTAACGGTTCCCACTGTCGACCTTGGATTTTTCGACGTTGTTTTCTGATCAATGGAAATAGCCGGGCTCAGTCCGTCAATCGAATCAACGTCCGGTTTATCCATCTGGCCGAGAAACTGACGGGCGTAAGCAGACAGGGACTCCACGTAGCGCCGCTGCCCTTCCGCGTAAATCGTGTCAAAAGCGAGCGAAGATTTCCCTGACCCTGAGAGACCGGTCATGACAACGAGCTTGTTTCTCGGAATCGTCACATCAATATCTTTCAGGTTGTGGGATCTGGCCCCCTTCACAACAATGTTATCTAAAGCCATGTTTGTCTCATCCTTCCGCTTTCAATTCTAAGATGACGTCACGCAGTTCAGCAGCTCGCTCGAAGTCGAGGTCTTTAGCAGCCTGCTTCATTTCAAGCTCCATACGCTCCACTACTTTTTCACGTTCCTTTTTCGTCAGCTTTTTATTCGGTGCTTTTTCAAGCGCTTCGTATGTTTCGTCTTCCTCAGCAGCGAATGTTGCCTTTATCAGCTCCGGAATTGCTTTTTGAATCGTCGTAGGTGTAATTCCGTACTTGTCGTTATACTCTTTTTGTATGGAACGGCGGCGTGTCGTTTCATCGATCGCCACCTGCATGGAGTTCGTCATTTTATCTGCGTACATAATAACGTGACCGTTCGAGTTACGAGCCGCCCGTCCCATCGTCTGAATCAGCGAACGCTCTGCCCGGAGGAAGCCTTCTTTATCCGCATCCAGAATCGCAACGAGTGACACTTCCGGAATGTCGAGTCCCTCCCGAAGCAGGTTAATCCCTACAAGGACGTCGAATTCTCCCTGACGCAGTTCACGGATAATTTCAATGCGTTCCAGCGTTTTAATGTCTGAATGAAGGTACTGCACTTTAATCCCGACCTCTTTTAAATAGCTCGTCAGGTCCTCCGACATTTTTTTCGTCAGCGTCGTGACAAGCACACGTTCACCGCGCTCGCGCCGCAGCCGGATCTCTTCAATCAGATCATCAATCTGTCCTTCAATCGGCCGCACATCAATCGTCGGATCGAGCAGTCCGGTCGGCCGGATGATCTGCTCTACCATTTCTTTTGTATGCTCAATCTCATACGGACCTGGTGTAGCAGATACAAACACGATCTGCCGGATGTGCTTTTCGAACTCTTCAAACTTTAGCGGACGGTTATCTTTTGCCGAAGGAAGCCGGAAGCCGTGGTCAACCAGTACATTTTTACGGGCCTGATCGCCATTGTACATGCCTCGGACCTGCGGCAGCGTCACGTGGGACTCGTCAATAATAATGAGGGAATCCTCCGGGAAATAGTCAAGCAGTGTGTACGGAGTTGCCCCGGCCTCCCGGAACGTCAGATGCCGCGAGTAGTTCTCAATTCCGGAACAGTATCCGAGCTCCTGCATCATCTCCAGATCGTAGCGTGTCCGCTGTTCCAGCCGCTGAGCCTCCAGCAGCTTGCCTCTGTCATGCATATCCTTTAAAACGGTCTCAAGCTCCGCCTCTATGTTCTTCATTGCACGCTGCAGCTTTTCTTCCCGTGTAACGAAGTGGGAAGCCGGAAAGATAGCAGCGTGCTGCCGTTCGCCTAACACTTCTCCAGTCAGCGCATCTACTTCAGTGATCCGGTCGATTTCATCACCAAAAAACTCCACTCGTAAACAGTGTTCATCGCGGGAAGCCGGGAATATCTCCACGACGTCTCCGCGCACACGGAACGTTCCCCGCTGAAAGTCGATATCGTTCCTCGTATACTGCACATCGACGAGCTGTCGCAGCAGGTCATTGCGTTCACGCTCATCGCCGGTCCTTAATGACACAACAAGATCCCGGTATTCCTCCGGGGAACCCAGGCCGTAAATGCAGGAAACGCTGGCCACGATGATGACATCGTCGCGTTCAAACAGTGAACTCGTCGCGGAGTGGCGCAGCTTATCAATTTCATCATTTATGCTGGCATCTTTTTCGATAAACGTATCCGACTGCGGAATATATGCTTCCGGCTGATAATAGTCATAGTAGCTGACGAAATATTCGACCCGGTTTTCCGGGAAAAACTCTTTAAACTCGCTGTACAGTTGTCCGGCAAGTGTTTTGTTGTGAGCAATGATCAGCGTCGGCTTTTTCACCCGTTCGATCACGTTGGACATCGTAAATGTTTTACCTGTTCCGGTAGCCCCCAGCAAGGTCTGGAATTTCTCTCCCTGCTGAATGCCTTCTACGAGCTTTTCAATTGCTTGCGGCTGATCGCCTGCAGGCTTGTATTTGGATTCTAACTTAAATGGATAGGTTTCAACAGCCACGTTCTGTCACCTTGCCTTCCCTCATTAAACTTTATTCTCCTCATCTAATACCCGATTTTATCCTGATTCACCCATTATATCACGAAATGCAGCTCCGTGCGAACATACATTCTGTTCCTGATTTGGAAGCAGTCCGTCCGGTCTTATACGTCAAAAAACTGTTCCGGAAATGTTCCGGAACAGCCGCGCAGCACAGTCAGCTGCTTTTTTCTTCGTGAGTATTTTCCTTCTCTTCGTCAGCACCTGCGGTTTCTCTGCGATCCTGACGAAGGACGACAAGAGAACGGAGTCCGCGCAGCGATAAATTTGTGTTCTCGTCATCCGGAATAAACAGGCATCCGATTAAATAATGATCGTTCTCATAAATCGACGCCTGCGCAATTCGCTTTTCGCCGTCGCGGTCTACTACTTCCAGCTTCGCATACGCAGAACTCTGTTGCAGCGCTTCGTAAAATGCGGCCTGCGTTTCCACCTGCACACCGTTTGTCTTGACGATGGTTTCGCCCGGCAGAATGTTCAGCTTCTCAGCAGTCGATCCCGGCAGTACACCAAGCACCGTCAGCCCGTTTTCCCGTGCGGTATAAATGCTGACACTTCTTCGGTCTGCTGCCTCAAACGCCCATCCGGCGCTCGCACGGCCGAGGAGAACAACAGCGGCGGCTGCGTAAATCATTACCGGCATAAAGAAAGAGGCTGCGAAGAAAGCACCGGCAAGAAGAGCCGTCACAAACAGTCTCGCTCCAACTCGCTCCGATGCGACATCTGGATAACTAGACTGCGCCTTCACCTGATAGCCGAGCAGAAACGGAATCAGCATAAAGCCAAACGTTCCGGTCCCTCCGTCCAGCAGCGGCCACCATCCCTGTGAAACAGCTCCTCCCGCTGGAACGAGCACCACCGCAGGCATCAGCCAAAGGTTCGATACGGTGTGAGCCCCGACCATTTTGCCGCGAGGACTATTCTGCAAAAGCGGAGAAGAAGAAGCCGCCGTTCGGAATAAAACGGCTTCAAGCAGCATAAGCGTTACGAGCAGCACGCCCAAGTGAAGCATATTCACTTCCTGAAGAGACGCAAGCATACCGTTCAGCCAGGCAGAATCGGTGCCCCCGGCTGGTAAAAAGGGCAGTAGAAGCATGGTAACAGCTGCGGTTACCGTAAAGCTGTACCAGGAAGCATGGCGGAGCGGAAGCTGAAGCAGCCAAACTGCTGTAAACAGCAGCAGAAGTGCATAGGACAGCTCGACCCCGGTTACGACAAAAACAACCGCTGCAGTGAATCCGGCGATCAGTGCTTTAGGTACCGGTGAAAGCAGCGCACTGACAACGTCATGCACCTTCGTATGAAAATGACGCCTCTCCCGCTTTACACGTTTTATATGATAAAGAAACAGCCCAAGCACAAATATGTATGTCAGCGGATGCAGAAACAGTCTGCCAACCGCCGTTAACGCTTCAAGCAAAACGGATCCCATGGTGATTCCCTCCTAAACAAACCTGTATATTCTATTCTAAAGGAATTATTGGAAAAGAACAGCATTTTTCGATTAACTTTTCGTATCATTTCTCACCATTATACCCATATATTTTATCAATAATAGTCCGCTTTATACGATCAGGTGAACAAACGCATGATATTCGGGGACACAACGTGATGTGTTCATGAAAAAGAGACTCCGGAAGCGGATCCGGAGTCTCCCTTACAATTATTTACTGAGCCTGTTCCAGCAACAGGTTGAGTGCCTCCTGATACTGAAGATCGTTTTCCTGATCCTGAACGGATTCAATGATCCGTTCCTGAATCGCATCAGCAGTTTCTTCGTTGATCTCGCCGCTTGCATCAAGTCCTTCATCCTCCTGGAACGAGCGGACGGCGTCTTCTGTTGCTTCATCAAAATAGCCGTCTGTCCGATCGGTTTCGTAACCGAGGCCTGTCAGCATTTCCTGTGCACTTTCGACATGCTCACTGAACATATCGAGTACGAGCGGTTCTTCCGCATCAATCGGCGTGCTGTAGAAATAATCAGGCTGCTCAACTTCTACGGTCGGACTGACACCTTCCTCATTGATGTCATTGCCGTCTGATGTAAGCCAACGGAAAAGTGTCAGCTTGAGCTGACTGCCGTCGTCCATCGGCATTGTCTGCTGAACGGTACCTTTGCCGAACGTCGTCGTACCAACGATATCGTGGCCGCCTGCTTCTTGCAGAGCCGCTGCCAGAATTTCAGATGCAGAGGCACTTCCTTCATTAATTAATCCAACAATTGGATAATCCTTTTCTTCTTCCAGATTGGAAACGTGCCGGGTTCTGTCTCCTTCCCGGTCCTCGATCTGAACGACTGTTTCTCCACCAGGAATAATCAGGTCTCCAATGTCTTCAACACTTTGCAGATATCCGCCGGGATTACCGCGGACATCGATCATCAGGCCATCGATGCCTTCTGACTCAAGCTCACCAAGCTCTTCTTCAAACCGTTCAGCTGTATTTTCAGAGAAAGAACGGATTTCAAGAACTCCGATGCTCTGGCCGTCCTGTTCCACAATGTCTCCGTATACTGTTTCCACCGGAATTTCATCGCGCACAACATCGACGTCCATATAGTCCGACATTCCGGGACGGTCTATCGTCAGCGTGACCGTCGTTCCTTTTTCCCCGCGAATTTTCAGTACGGCATCATAAAGCGAAAGTCCTTCTATATCTTCTCCATCAATTTCGATAATCTGATCATTTGGCCGAAGTCCTGCATCTTCCGCCGGCGAATCGCGAAATGGTGCCACGATCGTAACACGGCCGTCTGTCATGCTGACTTCTGCCCCAATCCCTTCAAATGACGATTCCAGTGAGTTCATAAATTCCTCAGCGGTTGATTCATTCATAAAGTCAGAAAAAGGATCATCTAACGTTTCAATCATTCCGGAGATGGCCCCTTCGATAAGCTGCTGCTCATCTACATCTTCCAGATATGTGTCAAGAATCATTTCCATCGCACGCTGTATCTGATCATCATCCGGCTCGGAACCGGTGCTTTCGGTGCTGCCCTGGCTGCTGTCATCATCACTTTCGGCAGATGCCTGCTCGGATGTATTTTCCTGCGGTGCCGCTTCCTGATTGTCTGAAACAGACAGATATGCAAACATACCGCCCGCACCGATTAACAGTGCGAGAACAAATACGACCGGCAGAAATATTCGATTGTTCATATTCCCACCCCATTCATAGCGAAAATGTCTTCCCCCTGATCGATCAGGTATTGTCTACAATCATAACAGAATCCACTTAAAAATTGAAAGAAAGCAAAAACCGTTACATAATATTTCACAGCGATGAAAGCAAGCAATCATATGTTAAAAAACGAGAACATCCCATAATCGGGACGTTCTCAGCTGAATCAAGCAGAGAAATGATGCATGAACGAAACGACTCTTGTTCCTTGAAGAACTGCCGTTCCTTTCTCTCCCTCTTTCATTTGAGCATCGAGCCTGCTGCTTACACGATATTCCTGCCTGCTCTCATCACTGAATTGCAATGTGACAAAATACGTTCTTTTCACCTGGCTTCTTCCAACTGAGAAACCGCCTCCACTCCGGCCCGGACTTGATCGACGTTTCGATTCCTTTCGTTTGGATACTATGCGGACGTTCCAGGATTCTTCGGGCTGTTTATTGTTTTCCAGCCACTCTTTCAGCCGACTCCCATTCCTAATCAAAGCAACTCCTGCGAAAATGGCAGCAAGTAAGGCAATGATTATACCATCCATGCATATCCCTCCTTCGTACATTTACGTAAAGCTGCTTTTTAACGTTTCACCAGCTTACACAAAAGGGAGCCCCTTTGAAATGAAAGAAGAGAATCAACAAAATACCGCCCGGCATGAGAGCCGGACGGCGAAATAGTGGATTCAAGTTTAGTTATGGAAGATACGATGCCGGATTGACGGCAGATGAACCGCCGGCATATCCCCCGGGGTGAACCTCAAAGTGCAGGTGTACACCAGTTGAAACTCCGGTAGTTCCCATTGTGGCAATCACTTCGCCGCGGCCGACACGGTCCCCTGCCGACACGTTCATCGAAGCCAGATGTGCGTAAAGCGTCGCGTACGTCTGTCCGTTAATGACATGTGTCACGACAACGGTGTTTCCATAACCGCCCATCCATCCTGCAGAAGATACGGTTCCGCTTTCTGCAGCATAAATATTTGTGCCGCCGTCACTGCCATAATCGATTCCGCGGTGCGGCCGGACATCTCCGTGCACCGGATGGCGCCGGTTTGGATTAAATCCTGATGTAACACGTCCGTCTGCCGGGCGGTGGAACGTCGCTGATCCGGATGATGGTGCAGCTTGCTCCGATGAAGTACTTTCCGAAGAGCCAGAGCCGGACGAGCTTTCAGAGCTGCTCTCAGAAGAATTGGAGCTGTTTGAGCTGTTTGAGCTGCTGGAACTGCCGGAACTGCTTGAACTGCTTGAACTGCTAGACGAGCTTTCAGAACCGGATGAAGCAGCTACCTGTGTTTCTTCCTCTTCTTCCTGCTGGCGACGCTCTTCTTCTTCACGACGTTCCTGCTCGCGCTGGCGTTCTGCTTCTTCCTCTTCTTCTGCCTGGCGCTGCTCCTCAGCAGCTCGCTGACGCTCTTCTTCTTCGCGCTGGCGCCGCTCTTCTTCCTCACGTGCGCGTCGCTCTTCTTCTAAGCGTCGTTCCTCTTCGATCCGACGCTGCTCTTCTTCCCATTCTGCCAGCTCCTGCTCGGCAGCGGCTTCCTGGGCAGCAAGAAATTCTGTTTCTTCTTCAAGTGAGAACAGACTGTCTTCCAACACATACCCTCGTTCTGCCAGTTCTTCTAAAAGCGTATCTTTCTCCGCTGTCTGTGCTTCCAATGAAGCCTGAAGAGACTGAAGCTCTGCCATCTGCGTTTCTAACGCTTCCAGCTGCTCCTCCAGCTCTGCTGTGGCACGTTCCAGCGTTTCCATATCTGCTATGTGTTCATCGAGAATCTCCCGGTCCTGGGAGGCTATGTTATGAAGCGTCGACACCCGTTCAAGCAGATCGCCAAAGCTTTGTGCGCCTAAAATCACTTCAATGTAGCGGACAGAACCGCCGGACTGATGCATGGAGCGTACGCGCTCCTTGAGCACGTCATCCCGCTCGTCAATCCGGATTTCGGTTTCTTCGATTTCTTCCCGAAGCTCCTCTGTCCGATCGGTTGTCGTATCAATTTCTCCCTGCTTCTCGTTCATCTTACCTGCAGTTTCACTCATTTGTTCATCGAGGTCCCGAATGTCTGTCTGCACTTCGCCGATTTCACGTTCGACTTCATCCAATTCCTCTTCCGTTTGTTCCGCTTCCTGTTCTGTTTCTTGCTGCTGTTCCCGGTACTCCTCGATCTGTTCCTCCAGCTCATCACCGGTGTTGTCCGCGAAGGCAACACCGGGAGAGAGGAGGAGCAGGCCTGCAGAGAAACCAAGCAGTGTCTTCCGAATCGACATCTGCACTGCCCCTTTCACTAGTAGATTGTATGCATTAAATACGAAGGAATTTTCTTACACTCATCAGGCTTCCCCAAACACCGACGACCGCTCCGATCACGAGCAGGAGGATCGATGTCTGCAGAATCAGCGGATTAGCCGGAAGGAAGTTGAAAAACTCCAGCCCGGTCGCTGTTCCGATTGAATCATAGAAGCGCTGATAACCGTAAGTAAGCAGAATAATCGGTATCGCTGCACCGAAGACGCCCAGCAGCAGACCCTCTATAAAGAATGGCCAGCGGATAAAGCTGTTCGTCGCTCCTACAAGCTTCATAATCTGTATTTCTGTCTTACGTGCCATGATCGTCAGCTTAATTGTATTGGCAATAAGAAAAACGGCTGTAAAGAGCAGCCCGACAATCAGTACCAAACCGACGATACGAACAAAGTCTGTCGCTGCAAACAGCTGTTCAAAAATATCGGATCCGTATTCAATATCATCTACATAGCTTAACGAATCAATTTCCTCAGCTACAAGTTCTGTATCCTGAGGATCCACAGCTTGTACGACAAACACATCATTCAGCGGATTTTCATCCCGGAGGTTTTCAAAATAATCACCTTGTTCGCCGAGGCTTTCAATGAAGTTGTCCAGCCCCTCATCTCGCGGAATAAATTCCACGTCCTCGACTTGATGAATGGTGCCAATCGAAGCCTCCAATTCTTCCTGTTCGGCTTCTTCTGCTTCTCTGTCAACAAAGACGCGGACTTCCACGTCACTCTCCAGTGAATCTGCAAAATGATTTACGTTTAATATCACCATGAGAAAGGCGCCGACAACGAGCAGCATGACCGTTACGGCACTGACAGATGCAAACGTCATCCAGCCGTTGCGGACGATGTTTTTTCCGCCTTCTTTCATGTGCCGGCCGACTGTTCTAGCTTTCATAGCCGTATGCCCCCCTTACTTCATCACGGGAGATGCGGCCGCCTTCGATCGCAATGACACGCTTTCGCATGTTGTTTACGATGCTGCGGTTATGTGTAGCCATGACAACCGTTGTGCCGCGCTCGTTGATTTCCTCAAGAATGTGCATGATTTCCCACGAGGTATCCGGGTCCAGGTTCCCCGTCGGTTCGTCTGCAATGAGAACGGCCGGGCTGTTCACAATTGCTCTTGCAATGGCGACCCGCTGCTGTTCCCCGCCGGAAAGCTCATGCGGCATAAACCGCGCTTTGTTTTTCAGCCGTACGATATCGAGAACGCTCATGACACGCTTGCGGATATCGTCGCGCCCCGCTTCAATAACCTCCATCGCGAACGCCACGTTCTCAAACACCGTCATCGATGGAAGCAGCTTGAAATCCTGAAACACAACGCCGATGTCACGTCTTAAGTACGGAACATGACGTTCCTTCATCAATCGCAGATTCTGGCCGTTGATTACAATATCTCCCCGGGTAGGCCGCTCTTCCCGGTACATCATTTTAATAAAGGTTGATTTTCCTGCGCCACTCGGTCCCACTACATAAACAAACTCGCCTTTTTGTATGTATACCGTTAATCCGTTGACCGCCATGACGCCGTTCGGATATGTTTTCCAGACGTCTTTCATTTCGATCAAAATGCATCACTTCCCACTATAAAAAGTCCCATTTTCCCCTATCACAAAACACTACGATTGTCGTTCTTTGTCGATTTTCTCGAATCGTCAACTTTGCTATTATACCACGAAGCGTTTTTAAAAAAAGCAACAGAAAGTTTACAATTTCATTTCAAAACGCAAGAAAAAAAGCACCTGACATGGTTAAATAACCTGAATCAGATGCTCTCTTCACATATGTGTTTGCAGACTCCTGTATTATCCTTGGTCTTCTACCCATGCTGCTACGTCTTCAGCGTCATCGCCTTCAACGAGGTCAGCCGGCATGCTTCCAGGGCCTTCCTGAATCGCACTAAGTACCTCATCGAAGGAATATCCTTCAAGTGCTGGACCTGTTCCGCCTTCCAGCTCACCGCCGTGACAGGAAGCACAGTTACCCTGGTAGAGCTCTTCCCCGTTTGCGAGATCGTACTCTCCATCGTCTCCGCCGTTGTTGTTGTCAGCAGCTTCCTCATTCGTGTTGTTCGCGTTGTTGTCTGCCGGGTCGTTGGCAGGCTCGTTGTCTCCACCGTTATCTCCGCATGCTGCAAGCAGCAGAGAAGCAGCAAAAAGACCTGCAACCATTTTCTTCATACATTCCCCTCCTCGAATTAAAAAATACATAAAAGAACTGGCAGGATATAGAAATCCCGTCTTAACCATTATAACCGATTCACCGTCTTTTGAAACCTTCTCCAAGAACTTCCGACGTATCACTTACGATTACAAACGCACTGGGATCGATAGTCCGTACGAGCTGCTTCAATTTCGTTATTTCATTGCG
The DNA here is from genome assembly GCF_042654445.1 of Bacillus daqingensis. Taxonomy (NCBI): domain Bacteria; kingdom Bacillati; phylum Bacillota; class Bacilli; order Caryophanales; family Bacillaceae; genus Bacillus; species Bacillus daqingensis. The sequence continues at coordinate 171,032 of NZ_JBHSGK010000011.1, read as the reverse complement.
ACCGACGACACAGAGGAGTACAGGACGATCGTGGTTTGTATATCCCCCGTAACCGGCAAGCTTAGTCACTCCACGGTCGACCTGCGTGAGCAATCCTTGTTTGACCTCTTCCTCATATTCAGAAATAATCATGACCATCTTCGAATAGCCGAAGCCGATCTGCACGATGTCGATTGTCTTCCCTGTAATGAACAGCGCAATCAGCGCATAAAGGGCAAACTCAAATCCGAATATAAACGCGGACGATGTAACGACAAGGCCGTCCATAACAAAGACGCACGCCCCAAGCGACATCCCGGTGTATTTATTGATAATTTGAGCCGCAAGATCCGTTCCCCCGGTCGATGAATTCGACCGGAACACGATGCCAAGTCCGACGCCGACGCCGACGCCCCCCATAATCGATGCGAGCAATGGATCCGTTGTTGTCGGCTCCCAGTTTCTCGTTAAGTAAACGACGTACGGTAAAAATAACGTCCCGATCAGCGTTTTGCCTCCGTAAAACAGACTTCCGCTGATGCTCCCGCCAAGCAGAAGCACGCCTGCAATAAAGAGCGGGATGTTGAACGCCCACTGCGTATAAGCAGGCTCAAAGCCGAAAACGTGCAGAAACAAGGTGGAAATACCGGCTACGCCGCCGGATGCAATCTGATTCGGCAGCAGGAATAAGTTAAACGCAATCGCGACGATTGCCGCTCCGACTAATACGTGGCCAATTTCGAACACCGCTCTTGTAAACGGAGTTCCCGGCTTGGCAGTACCGCGCCGGTTCATTTTTTTCATCATATGTAAACGCCCCCGTCAGAAAAATCCTTCCGTAGTATATCACCAGTGGAAATGCTTGTAAACGCGGCTCCGCTAACGCTTTACCACGTTGTAGCAGCGCCTGTTATCAGAGGCGCTCAATTGCTTATTAAAAAATCCTGCGCACATAAAAAAGCACCGGAACGATCTGCTCCGGTGCTCTCCTGCTTGCTTATTGAATACGCGAGCGCAGGTAGGAATCGATGAACTGCGTCAGATCACCGTCCATAACGGCCTGCGTGTTGCCCGTTTCTGAATCCGTTCGATGGTCCTTTACCATGTTGTACGGGTGAAAGACGTAGGAGCGGATTTGACTGCCCCAGCCGATTTCAGACTGTTCGCCGCGGATTTCTTCCGCTTCTGCGCGCTGGCGGTCCAGCTCCTGCTGATAGAGCTTTGCTTTCAGCATTTTAATCGCTTTTTCCCGGTTCTTAATCTGTGAGCGCTCGGACTGACAGCTCACAACCGTATTCGTCGGAATGTGCGTCATCCGCACGGCAGAATCCGTCGTGTTCACGTGCTGACCGCCTGCTCCGCTTGATCGGAAGGTGTCGACGCGAATATCTTCCGGTGAAAGGTCGATTTCTACATTGTCATCCAACTCCGGCATAATGTCACACGACACGAACGACGTATGACGTCTGCCGGAGGAATCGAATGGAGAAATACGCACGAGACGATGCACGCCCTTTTCTGCCTTTAAATAGCCGAAGGCATTATGCCCTTTTATCAGAAGCGTGACGCTTTTCACGCCGGCCTCATCTCCTGGCAGATAGTCGAGCGTTTCCACCTGAAAGCCCTGCGCTTCGGCCCAGCGGGTGTACATGCGAAGCAGCATCGATGCCCAGTCCTGAGATTCTGTTCCGCCGGCACCAGGGTGCAGCTCCAAAATAGCATTATTCGCATCATGCGGCTCGGATAGCAGCAGCTGCAGCTCGAACTTCTGCAGGTCACGTTCGACGGCCTTCACATCGTCTACTAACTCTGTTTTCAGCTCTTCATCGTTTTCTTCTTTGACGAGCTCGTAGGAGACGTCCATGTTATCCAGCTTTTCCGCCAGGTCACGGTACGTTTCCGTCATCGCCTTCAGCGCATTGTTTTCCGCGATGACCTTTTGCGCTTCCTCCTGGTTGTCCCAAAAGGACGGATCAGCCATTCGTTCTTCCAGTTCTGCTACGCGGGTCTCCTTTTCTTCGAGGTCAAAGAGACCCCCTGAAGTCCGCCAGCGTACCGGCCATATTTTCGAGCTTTTGTCTGATTTCTGCCATTTCCATTGTGTATCACTCCATTAGTTATTCCCGTCACGGCGAAAGCCGGCGGGGTGCCGGCTATTCTTCTTTTCCGTGGCAATTTTTATACTTTTTACCGGATCCGCACGGGCAAGGATCATTGCGCCCGACCGTATCGCCTTTAACGTAAGGCTGGGTCTTCCCCTGCTCCTGCTGTTGCTGCTGTTGCTGCTGTTCACCCGGCGTGCGGTGAACCGCTTTTCCTTCTGCTACCTGCTGTCGCTGCAGGTTCGACTGAATCTGTGCTTTCATAATATAGCGGGATACTTCCTCTTCAATGGAAGCTACCATCGTTTCAAACATTTCGAAGCCTTCAAATTTATACTCCCGCAGCGGATCGTTCTGTGCATAGGCACGCAGATGAATCCCTTGACGAAGCTGGTCCATCTGGTCAATGTGAGCCGTCCACTTCTGGTCGACGGTACGAAGCAGAATAACCCGCTCAAACTCACGCATCTGCTCCGGCGTGAACTCTTCTTCACGCATATCATAATCCTTTTGTACGCGCTCGACAATCAGCTCTGTCATCTCTTCGGGATCGAGGTTTTTCAGCTCATCCTCAGACACTTCCGAAGAAGCAAAGACGGTCATGTTCATATACTCTGCCAGTCCGCTGAGGTTCCAGTCCTCCGGCACCTCTTCTTCCGGTGTATACGAATTGACGACACGCTCTACTGTGTTATGAAGCATATCTTCCACGACGGGACGCAGATTATCGGAATCGAGCACTTCATTACGCTGCTCATAAATCACGTCGCGCTGCTCGCGCATGACATCGTCATACTGCAGAAGCTGCTTCCGCGCATCGAAGTTGTTTCCTTCCACGCGCTTTTGCGCCTGCTCAACGGCTTTCGTAATGATCTTGCTCTCAATCGGCTGGTCTTCTTCCATGCCGAGCCGTTCCATCATTTTACTCATGTTCTCAGAGCCGAAGCGGCGCATCAGCGGATCTTCCAGTGACAGGAAGAAAAGGGACATACCAGGGTCTCCCTGACGTCCCGCTCGTCCGCGCAGCTGGTTGTCAATCCGGCGGGACTCGTGCCGCTCTGTACCGAGTACGAACAGTCCGCCGAGATCAGAGACGCCCTGGCCAAGCTTAATGTCCGTCCCGCGGCCTGCCATATTTGTTGCGATCGTCACCGCATGCTTCTGGCCAGCATTTTCAATGATTTCCGCTTCGCGAGCGTGGTTTTTCGCGTTCAACACATTGTGCGGGATGCGCTTTTTCTTCAGCAGCTGGGAAATCAGCTCCGAATTATCCACGCTGACCGTGCCCACGAGCACCGGCTGGCCTGCCTTGTGAAGCTCTTCAATTTTCTCCACGATCGCACGCTGTTTGCTCGCAAGCGATTTGTAAATCAAATCGGACTTATCGATCCGTACGATATCTTTATTCGTCGGCACTGCGTACACATTCATGTTATAAATGTTCTGGAATTCCTCTTCCTCTGTTTTCGCTGTACCGGTCATCCCGGAAAGCTTCTTGTACATACGGAAGTAGTTCTGGAACGTAATCGACGCCATCGTCATGCTTTCGCGCTTGATTTTGACGCCTTCCTTCGCTTCAATCGCCTGATGTAATCCGTCGCTGAATCGGCGGCCCTTCATCAAACGCCCTGTAAACTGGTCAACGATCGCAACCTGGTCATCCTCTACAACGTAGTCCTCATCGCGGATCATCACTTTGTGAGCTTTCAGCGCCTGATTAATGTGATGGTTCAGCTGCACGTGATCGGAATCAAACAGATTGTCGATGTTAAAGATTCGTTCTGCCTTTGCGACACCGTTCTCCGTCAGCTGGACAGACTTCGTTTTCTCATCGAGCGTGAAATCATCATCAAGTTTAAGCATTTTCACGAACTGGTTCGCCGTGCTGTAAAGCTCTGACGTCCGGTTGGCAGCGCCTGAAATAATAAGCGGTGTACGTGCTTCATCGATCAAGATGGAGTCGACTTCATCGACGATTGCAAAATGCAGGTCGCGCTGCACCATGTCTCTCTTGTAGGTCACCATGTTATCTCGCAGGTAATCAAAGCCGAATTCGTTGTTGGTGCCGTACGTGACGTCTGCTGCGTAAGCTTCACGCTTCTCTTCCTTCGTCATGCCGGACGCGTTCAAGCCGACTGTCAGCCCGAGATAGTTATACAGCTTGCCCATTTCTTCTGCGTCACGACGGGCGAGGTAGTCGTTGACCGTGACAACGTGAACGCCTTTTTCCGAGAGCGCGTTCAAATAAACCGGGAGTGTTGCGACAAGAGTTTTCCCTTCCCCGGTTTTCATCTCTGAAATATCGCCGCGGTGGAGTACGATCCCCCCGATCAGCTGCACGCGGAAATGCGTCATGCCGAACACTCGCGTCGACGCTTCGCGTACGACCGCAAATGCTTCCGGCAGAAGGTCGTCGATCGTTTCGCCATCTGCCAGGCGCTTTTTAAATTCAACCGTTTTTCCTCGCAGCTCATTCTCGCTCAGCTGCTTTATTTTTTCTCCGTATTCGTCAATCTCGGCTACAAGCTTATCCAGCTTTTTCAGATGGCGGGCATCTGAGTCACCGATCACTTTTTTGAGTAATCCAATCATCGGGCATTGCTCCCTTTCTGCTAAATTCCTTCCCTGCACAAAAAAGCCGTGCCGGGCAGGATCCGCTGTTACACGCTGCTATTCATTTTATCAGGTTGCTGATAAGCTTACAAGGAGCGGCAGGATGCGGAAGAAGCTGCAGGTTGATTCCTGAAAACGGATACGACTATAATAGGAACACTAACGTCACAGCGATATACCTTTAGAAGGAAGGAGGGCTCCTGGTGCTTGCGGTAAAAAAAGTGCTGAACAACAATGTCGTCATCGCTACACATCCGGATCATGAGGAGGTTGTGCTGATCGGCAAAGGACTCGGATTCGGGCGCAGCCCCGGCGACGAGATCGCCGGCAGTCAGGCAGAAAAATTCTTCGTACTCCGGAACGAAACGGAACGCGAACAGTATAAACAGCTGCTGACCTACATCGATGAAGAGTTCGTCGGCTTGATGGAAGAAGAGATTTCGAGGCTTGAAGTCACCTTTTCTTCAAGTTTGAATGAGCATATCCACGTCGGCTTGACGGATCACCTGTACTTTGCCGTCAAACGGATTCAGGATGGTCATGGGATCACGAATCCATTTCTAAAAGAGACGGAGCTCGCCTATCCGAAGGAATATCAGGCGGCGGCTGCCATGGCGGAACGGGTGGGAAACAAGCTTGACGTGCGTCTTCCGGAGGGTGAAATCGGCTTCATTACGCTCCATATTCACAGTGCACTGACGAACCGTGATTTATCTGCAGTAAACCGCCATACGCAGCTTGTCAGCGAGCTTGTGCGCCGGATCGAAACGTTTCTCGGCTTTGAGCTTGACCGCCGGGATGTCAATTACCTGCGCCTCGTCCGACATTTGCATCATGCGATCGAACGAGTGGAAACGGAAACGTATACAGAAAATCAGGATCCATTGTTAAACGTGTTGCAAACGGAGTATCCGCTCTGCTATAATTTGAGCTGGAAACTGATGAAAGTGATGCAGCAGCGCCTGAATAAACACGTACCGGATGCAGAAGCCGTCTATCTGACGCTTCACATTCAGCGGATATCCGGCGCCCAATCCAATTCCATACGCTGATCGGCTTTTTCCGTGTTACTGGTGATGCAGGCATGAGAGAAAAGGACGACTGAAACACTTCGGCAGGGGAGGACTATCTTCTGACGGAGGTTCGGTTCCTTTTTTCTCATGCCTTTTTTGCGTTCAGCTGTCTGCTTTCTCAGTTCATTATTCTTTTTAGGAGGTTTCCTGCTATGTTTAAACGTTTTTTTGGACAGCTGCAGCGGATTGGTAAATCGCTCATGCTGCCCGTTGCGATTCTTCCGGCAGCAGGTCTGCTGCTGGCGTTCGGTAACGCGATGCGCAACCCGAACATGATCAATCTGATGCCGTTTTTAGAGAGCGACTTCTTCATCAGTCTCGCAACGATGATGGAAAACGCCGGCGGTATCGTATTTGATAACCTTGCGTTAATCTTTGCACTCGGTGTCGCCGTCGGTCTCGCCAATGGGGCCGGTGTTGCCGCACTCGCAGCTCTCGTCGGCTTCCTCGTGATGAACGTGACGATGGGGGTTATGGGCGGGTTGACTGTTGAAGGCGTTCTTCAGTCCGATGACCCGGCGCATGCGCTCGTCCTCGGCATTCCGACGCTGCAGACCGGGGTGTTCGGCGGGATCATTATGGGGGCACTAGCTGCCTGGGCATATAACCGCTATTACACGATCGAACTGCCTGCATTTCTCGGCTTTTTTGCCGGTAAACGCTTCGTTCCAATCGTAACCGCGTTTGCGTCATTCTTTGTCGGGATCGCCCTGTTCTTTATTTGGCCGCCGATTCAGGAAGGCATGAACTCGGCGTCCCAGTTCTTAATGGAAGAAGCCATGACCGTTGCCGTCTTTTTCTTCGGCTTCATTAAGCGTCTCCTGATTCCGTTCGGTCTGCACCACATTTTCCATGCGCCGTTCTGGTTTGAATTCGGGCAGTATACGAACGCCGCAGGCAACGTTGTCCGCGGTGACATGAACATTTTCTTCGCCCAGCTCCAGGATCAAACGGAGCTGACTGCTGGACACTTTATGGCCGGTGAATTTCCGATCATGATGTTCGGACTGCCTGCTGCAGCACTTGCGATGTATCATCAGGCACGTCCGGAAAACAAAAAAGTCGTCGGCGGTCTGCTTGGTTCCGCAGCCCTGACTTCCTTCTTAACCGGAATCACGGAGCCGATTGAATTTTCGTTCCTGTTCCTCAGCCCGCTTCTCTTCTTTATTCACGCGGTGCTCGACGGGATATCATTTGTGATTCTTTACTGGCTGAATATAAACATGGGCTACACCTTCTCCGGAGGTGCGATCGACTTCTTCCTGTTCGGGGTTGTGCCGGGACGTGAACCTTGGTGGATCGTCATTATCGTCGGCCTCGTGTTTGCTGTCATCTATTACTTCCTGTTCACTTTCATGATCAAGAAGTTCAACCTGATGACACCTGGCCGCGAAAAGAATGTGGATAATGGCGACACGCAAAAGTCCGGTTCGGTCAGTGAACTGCCTTATTCCGTGTTGAAGGCTTTTGGCGGTAAAGAAAATCTTTCCCACCTGGACGCCTGCATCACCCGTCTGCGGATCACCGTAAAAGACGTCGATCAGGTAGATAAAAATGAACTTAAAAACCTTGGCGCGTCAGGGGTCATGCAGGTTGATAAAAATATTCAGGCGATCTTCGGCCCGCGTTCGGAAACAATTAAGAGTCAGATGGAAGATATCATCAGCGGCAAAACGCCTGCTGAACCGGAAACGGCTCCGGAAGCCTCAAGCGGTCCTGTTCTTTCGAGTGCCGCCGTTGCGCTGCCGCTGAACGGCGAGCTGAAAAAGCTCGAAGAAGTGCCGGATGACATGTTCGCTGAAAAAATGATGGGCGACGGGTTTGCAATCGAGCCATCTGACGGTACGGTGGTCTCCCCTGTTGACGGGAAAGTCGTACAGCTCTTCCATACGAAGCACGCTGTCGGCCTTGAAGCTGAGGATGGTACAGAAATTCTCATTCATATTGGAATCGACACGGTCAATATGAAAGGAGAGGGCTTTGAAGCTTTCGTGGAGCAGGGCGATACGGTCCGCGTCGGCGACGAGCTGATCCGCTTTGATCTGGAGAAAGTAAGAAAAGAAGCAAAAGCATCGATCACTCCTGTTATTTTTACAAACTTAAGCGACAAGCAGCATATTGCGATTCTGCGGGAAGGCACGGTTCGCCGTGGAGACACCGACGCCGTTCGAATTGACTGATCAGAAGCATCCGCTGCTGGAAAAAACCGGCGATTCCAAACGAATTGCCGGCACGCTCCATCAATATCGGTTCTAAATGTAAAGAAGCTGCCCCTTAGGAGGCAGCTTCTGCTCGTTTTTCAATCAAGATTCTGGTTCAATCAGGCCGTAGCGGCCGTCTCGCCGTTTATACACAACGTTGGTGTCTCCATTAACCGAATTGGAGAAGACAAAGAAGCTGTGCCCGAGCATGTCCATCTGCAGAATCGCTTCTTCTGCGTCCATCGGCTTCAGGTCAAAGCGCTTCGTACGAACGATTTCAAAATCGTCGTCCGGGAATTCTTCTTCTGCGAGCGGCTCCAGTTCATTTTTAAACATGAACTTCAAGCTGTCATCGCCGTTGCGGTATTTACGGTTTACTTTCGTTTTATGCTTACGAATCTGCCGCTCGAGCTTCTCGATTACGAGATCGACGGCAGCATACATATCCGCATGCTTTTCTTCTGCCCGAAGGAGGAGCTTCGGCATTGGGATCGTAATTTCCACTTTCTGCTCCTGATTAAGAACGCTCATTTTCACGTGTACGTCAGAGGATGGTGTTGTATCGAAATAGCGCTCCAGCTTGCTGACTTTTTTCTCCACGTGGTCTCTCAGCGCATCCGTAATCTCCAGGTTCTCGCCACGAATATTAAAATTCATAAGCTAACAACTCCTTTCGGTTATACGTACATTATTCGCTGTACCCTCGCGCTTCTCCTGCTGAAACATTCATTTTCTTCATAAATAATTAACAAAAACCTGCTGGGCGCCGAAGCGGGTCCGCCCTCCTTTCCGCAGGTTCATCTGGTAAAAAACGCCCCGTCAAAGAAGCTTTACGGGACGTCTGCTTATATACGTTATTTTTTCACAACGTTGGATGCCTGCGGCCCTCTGGCCCCTTCGACAACGTCGAACTCGACCTCCTGGCCTTCATCCAGCGATTTGTATCCTTCCTCATCGATGGCCGAATAGTGAACAAACACGTCCTCCGACCCTTCCACTTCAATAAATCCAAATCCTTTTTCGGCGTTAAACCATTTTACTTTTCCGAGCATAGAATGATCCCATTCCCTTCGTAAAAAGTGAGCGGCTGCTCCGTCACCTACAATATATCAACCTCCCTCCGCTTCGTCAATGCTATTTGTCAGATAATTTCATCATCTTTTGGGAGATGATTTATTTTTCAGAAAGCGTTATCATTTTTGGTTCTTTAGACTCATTTTTCTCTCTTTCATTTGTCATATTATTATTTTAGTACGTATTTTGATCCATTATTTTACTTCTGATTCAGTATTCATTATGGTGCGTAAAACGGCATCCCGTATGCTGTTACATTCCATATGCAAAGGAGGGCAGTCGCAAATCGCAGTTTTCAATCCAGCATCCTAACCTACTACATCAACCAAGCTAAAGGAGCGACTATTATGCTGAATCAATTTATTTTTATCGGAAGAGTGGCTAAAACGCCTCATCATACAACAACTGCTAACGGTGCTTCCCTGACCCGCTTCACGCTCGCTGTCAGACGTTCATTTCGCAACAGCAAAGGCAGCTACGACACAGACTTTGTACAGATTGCCTGCTGGAACAAGCTCGCTGATCGTGTCGCCGACTACTGCGGCACGGGCTCCCTCCTGTCTGTAAAAGGTCGAATTCAGATGCGCCAGCTCGTCGTCAATGACGAAAAACAAGTATGGGTGCCGGACGTGATTGCAGACACCGTCACGTTTTTGAAGCTGAATAAACTCGACGGCACATACGAGGAAGAGACGATGGACGGGTCTTCCGAGGAAGCTGTGCAGGAACAGACGGGTGCGTGATCGGCCGTGACAGAACTGGACCTGCTGAAAGTGATCATCCGCCGGCTGTCGCGTCTTGAAAACCTGCTGTCGTCGAAGGATGATATGGAGCTGATTACGGAACAGCTTGATCATCAGTCAGATGCCATTCGTCATCTGCACGACAGCATGGCTGAAATGAAGGGACTCGTCGATTCCCATCATATGGAGAACGTCAACTCAGACGATGTTCTGCTCCGCTCGATTCTGCAAACCTCAGACAGAAGCTGATACAATCCTGCCTTCCACCCGTTCGCAGGAAAATCAAAAGAAGCCGCCCACGCGGCTTCTTTCGTATTGTGTCAGATCCGTCGGCTTTCGATGCAGCAGACAAGCCCTCAGCTTCTTTCCCCATTCGTGCACTTCTCTGCCGTAATCGCGCTGCTGATTTCATTTCCGCCGGTTGTCAGGATACGATGCTCGTGATTAGCAAGAACTAGCTTGATTTCGGTTCCAGGTTCAAGCTCGCTGAGAGCGTATGGAAAGTCATAGATTCTTGCTTCCCGCTCCCCGTTTACATATAAATGGGCGTGTCCTCCCCGTGTCACCGCTGTCTCTCTCGTAAAGCGGAAATGCTCGGCTTCCGCATGGAGCAGGCATTCGCCTTCCGTATCCTTTAAGCGAATGGCAAGCTCTGGTGCGGGCTCCTTTGCTTCCACCGATCCGTGGTCATGGCTCCCTGTCAGATGTCCAGTAAAATGGCTGTTGACCAGATGACCGTAGAGCATCAGCGCTGCTGTTCCGAAAATGAGCACAAAGCTGATCGACCTATACATCAAGCTGCTTCACCGTCCTTAACAGCAACCAGCCTGCTCCGAGCAGGATCACACCGCTTGCAAGAAAAGCCAGGTCAAACAAAAGCGGGTTTTCAGCTTCCGGATGCACACGGTGAATCTGAAGAATATGATGATTGATGATCCCTTCCAGCAAATTAAAGGTCCCCCCTCCGATTAGAAACAAGCCGCCTGCGGACTTCCACGCGCTTTTCGGCTCCTGCGGCTTTCCACTCAACCAAAGCAGCACGGCTCCTGCTATAATCGTCAGCGTTACTGCAAAGTGAAACAGACCGTCGCTGATAATCTGAATCGTCGTCGGAGCTTCATGAATCACACTGTGCCACTGCAGCAGCTGGTGAAAAACGATGCCGTCCAATGCTCCTAGAAATCCGAACCCGAGCAGGAAACTTCCGATATACATCTTCTTTTGATCCTTCATACCTCCATCTCCTCTCCAGAAAATTCGTTGTCCTTCTATACACGAGATTTCGATTTCCGAAACGTCATCGAAAGAACTATTATAAACGTTATATATTCGGTTGAAAAAGAGGTTTCCTGCAAGCGCTGACTGGGGAATTGTGTAAGTATCTGAAAATTTCATACAATTCTGTTTTAAGGGAGGAATCTGCATTGTCGAAGCAAGTCAGCGTACAAGTGAATGGAAAGCTCCATCAGGCTTCTGAAGAGCAGACGGTGCTGCAGCATTTGAACGAACGCGGAGTGGAAGTCCCTCAAGTCTGCTACCATGAAGCCCTCGGGCCAATTAAAACGTGCGATGCCTGTATCGTGGAGGTCGACGGCGAGCTCGTCCGCTCCTGTGACACGAAAGTAAAGAAAGGTTCCCGGATCGATACGGTTCAGCAGGATGTGAAGGATGCCCAGGTCATTGCAATGGACCGCATTCTACATAACCATGAGCTGTACTGCACAGTGTGCGACTATAATAACGGTAACTGCGAAGTCCATAATGCCGTTAAGGACATGAAGATTGAGCATCAGTCCATCCCGTTTGAACCGAAACCGGAACCAAAAGACAATTCTCACCCTTATTACCGCTATGACCCGGATCAGTGTATTTTGTGCGGCCGCTGCGTCGAAGCGTGTCAGGACGTGCAGGTGACAGAAACGCTCCGCATTGACTGGGAACGGGACCGTCCTCGGGTTATCTGGGATAACGATGTGGCCATCAATGAGTCCTCCTGTGTGTCCTGCGGCCACTGTTCGACCGTCTGTCCATGTAATGCGATGATGGAAAAAGGCATGGAAGGCAAAGCAGGCTATATGACCGGGATGGATCAGAAAACCCTTCGTCCGATGATCGAGCTGACGAAAAATGTGGAAACCGGCTATGGCTCCATTCTTGCAATCTCTGACATGGAAGCTTCCATGCGTGACGCTAAAATCAAAAAGACGAAAACTGTCTGTACCTACTGCGGTGTTGGCTGTTCATTTGATGTATGGACGCAGGGAAGAGACATTCTAAAGGTAGAGCCGCAGGAGGAGGCCCCGGCAAACGGGATTTCCACATGTGTGAAAGGAAAGTTTGGCTGGGATTACGTGAACAGCGAAGAACGGATTACGAAGCCGCTCATCCGTGAAGGATCCCGCTTCAGAGAAGGAACGTGGGAGGAAGCCTACAAGCTGATCGCTGAAAACCTGCGTTCGATCGAAAAAGAACACGGAAACGATGCGCTTGCCTTCATCAGTTCATCCAAAACGACAAACGAAGAGTCTTACCTGATGCAGAAGCTCGCGCGCAGTATTTTCAAAACGAACAACGTGGATAACTGCTCCCGCTACTGCCAGACGCCGGCAACGAAGGGATTGTTCCGCACCGTTGGCTATGGCGGAGATTCCGGCAGCATCACCGACATTCAGCAGGCGGATCTCGTACTCGTGATCGGCTCCAATACGGCCGAATCCCATCCGGTGCTTGCCACCAGGGTGAAGAGTTCCCAAAAGCTTCACGGTCAAAAGCTTATCGTCTCAGACCTGCGTCGCCACGAAATGGCAGAACGTGCGGATCTGTTTATTCATCCGCGCTCAGGCTCTGACCTCGTCTGGCTTTCTGCTGTATCCAAATATATTCTGGATAACAACATGGAAGACAAAACGTTCATCGAGAAACATGTGAACGGCATTGATGAATTCCGCCAATCGCTCGAAACGTACACACTTGAGTATGCAGAGAAGTATACCGGACTCAGCCAGGACGAGCTCGTGAAAACGGCCGAGATGATTGCAGAAGCAGACACTGTCTGTTCTCTCTGGGCCATGGGCGTCACTCAGCACCTCGGCGGAAGCGATACGAGCACCGCTATTTCCAACTTGATGCTCATCACCGGCAACTACATGAAGCCGGGCGCCGGAACGTATCCGCTCCGCGGTCATAACAACGTGCAGGGTGCCAGTGACTTCGGCAGCATGCCAGATAAATTCCCGGGTTATGAATCGGTAGAGGACAGCGTGATCCGCCGTAAATATGAAGAAGGCTGGGGCACCTCTCTTCCGGAGAAAGCCGGCTGGAACAACCACGAGATGGTAGAAGCGGTTCATGACGGCAGGCTCAAAGCAATGTATTTGAAGGGCGAAGACATGGGGATCGTCGACTCCAATATTAACTACGTGCACGAAGCGTTTGAAAAGCTCGACTTCTTCGTCGTCCAAGACGTCTTTTTATCGAAAACGGCTGAGTTCGCAGACGTTGTGCTTCCGGCAAGCCCGAGTCTTGAGAAGGAAGGTACATTTACAAATACCGAACGGCGTGTGCAGCGTCTGTATCAGGTTCTGGAACCGCTCGGAGACTCGAAGCCGGACTGGAAAATTATCATGGAGCTCGCGAACGAGCTCGGTGCGGGCTGGACCTATTCCCATCCGTCCGAAATCATGGCAGAATCCGCTTCTCTTGCGCCATTGTTTGCCGGTGTCTCCTATGAACGCCTGGAAGGCTATAACAGCCTGCAGTGGCCGGTGGCAGAAGATGGCACCGATACGCCGCTTCTATTTAAGGAAGAATTCCCGTTCCCGGACGGAAAAGCCCGCCTCTTCCCGGTAGACTGGACGGTTCCGCTTGATTTCGGCGAGGAATATGATTTGCACATTAACAACGGAAGACTGCTCGAACATTTTCACGAAGGCAATATGACGTACAAAGCGGAAGGCATTACGAGCAAAACGCCTGGCGCGTTTCTTGAAGTTTCTCCGGAGCTTGCAGAGGAGCGCGGGATTGAAGACGGTTCGTTCGTCAAACTGACGTCTCCATATGGACAGGTGAAGGTATCTTGTATCGTAACGGAGCGCGTGCAAGGTAAGGAGCTGTATCTGCCGATGAATGATTCCGGTGAAGCGGCCGTCAACCAGCTTACGAGCAGTTACGCCGACAAGGATACCGATACGCCTGCCTACAAGGAGCTGTCTGCGAAAATGGAGGTGCTGAAGCCGAAGGGCGCTAGCCCGCTTCCGCGCACGAATCACCGCTACGGCAATCCTCAGCCGCAGATTGGGGTCAATGTTGAAGCCAAATGGCAGCGTAAAGACTACGTGTTTCCTGGAGATATAGTGAGAAGGAAAGGGGCGAAACCGAATGGCTAGACCGATCCGCGACATTGAACCTGCTCCGCTCTCAGCTGAAACGCAGCGGCAAAAGGACCTGGAGGAGGTCGAACAGGCGCTCGCCGATAACAAGGAGGCCGTCCTCGGGGCGATTGATTTAATGAATAATCTGCATAAAAACGGCATCACCCGGATCGCCAACGGTCTTGTGTCAGAAGGCGATAAAGTTCTTGAGATCATCGTGCAGGAGATTTCAAAAGATGAAAATACGAACGCACTACGCAACATGCTGCTGATGGTCGGCGTGCTCGGTACGATCGACATGCGTAAAATCGAGCCGCTGCTGCTCAAGCTGAACAATGGTATCGAGCGCGTGGCCGAAGATCCGGATCCGAATGAAAAAACAGGCTATTTCGATCTCGCTAAGAAGCTGAAAGATCCGCAGATCAACCGCTCTCTGACCATTTTGATGCGCTTTTTGGAAGGCATGGGCCGGGAGACAAAAGATCAGGAACGCAATTAAAGCAGCACATCTCGAGCGGAGGGACACCGCGTTCCCTTCCGCTCGTTCTTTTTTCGTCAATCCGTTCAAAGGAGTGAATAAGTATGGCAGCAGAAACATCTAAAAACCGCTGGCTCATCGCAGCCGCGGCAGTAGGTATTCATATTTCCATCGGTTCCGTTTATTCATGGAGTGTTTTCTCCAATCCGATGAACGAAACGTTTGGCTGGAGCCTGACGGCGATCTCGATTACCTTCAGTATTGCGATCGCCTTTTTAGGTCTGTCGGCCGCCTTCATGGGGCACTTCGTGGAAAAGTACGGACCGCGTGTTTCCGGGCTTGTTTCCACCGCTTTTTTCGGAGTCGGCATGATCGGATCCGGTCTGTCCGTCCAGCTCGAATCGCTGTGGATGCTCTATTTCTTTTATGGGGCAATGGGTGGCTTCGGTCTGGGTGTCGGCTATATCACGCCGGTATCGTCGCTCGTCAAATGGTTTCCGGACCGCCGCGGACTTGCGACCGGCATGGCGATTATGGGCTTTGGTTTCGCTTCGTTGATTGCAAGCCCCGTTATGCAATACTTAATTGGTGCCTTCAGCATCGCGGCAACCTTTTATATTCTCGGTGTCGTTTATTTTGTGATCATGCTTATTTCGTCCTTGTATCTCGCCAAACCGCCGGAAGGCTGGAAGCCAAAGGCGATGCGGGAAAAAGAAGAGAGCGGCGAGCAGTCTGAGAAAAAAGACCTTGCCTTTCTCACTGCGAACGAATCGGTTAAAACACGGCGCTTTTACCTGCTTTGGGTGATGCTGTTTATTAACGTCACCTGCGGAATTGCCATCCTGTCCGTTGCTTCGCCGATGGGTCAGGAAATTGCCGGTCTTTCTGCAGCAGCGGCTGCCACGATGGTCGGGATTATGGGCTTCTTTAACGGAGCAGGACGTCTTGCCTGGGCGAGTATATCCGACTATATCGGCCGTCCGAACGTTTACACCGCTTTCTTTGCGATTCAGATCGTCTCATTCATTGCGCTTCCGAGCTTAACCGATGCGCTTATTTTCCAGGCTGTCCTGTTCCTGATCATGACGTGCTACGGCGGCGGATTTGCGTCGATCCCGGCATACATTGGCGACATTTTCGGTACGAAGCAGCTCGGTGCCATTCACGGCTATATACTCACTGCTTGGGCCGCGGCAGGTCTCGTCGGGCCGGTCGTTGTTTCCTGGCTCCGTGAAGTGACGGAGAGCTACGCGCTGACGATGTACATTTTTGGCGGCATGTTTGTTGTCGCGCTGTTTGCCTCGATCCTCATCCGCGCAGACATAAAGAAACTGAAGGAAAAACAGGAAAACGAAGAGTACGCAGAAGCGTCTGGAAGCAGCAGCTGATACGAAAAAGGTGCCTGATCAATTTCTGATCCAGGCACCTCTTCTTATTCGTGCAGCGTTTTACTTGCTCAGGCTGATTCACCAGGCTCAGCAGCGATCAGCTCAAGCGTACCGGTAAAAACAGGCTGCTCCTCCCCTGCTGTGACGACGAAGTGAGCTCCCTTTTGGACGGGCGTTTTCCCGCCGTTCAACAGGACATAGCCTTCTCCGTCAATGACCGAGATCAGCTGATACGACGCTTTTTTGGCCAGCGCAGTTTCTGCTTCGACCAGGACTCGGCGAACAGTAAAGTACGGAGCTTCGATCAGCGTTTCCATCGTGGCGCCGGCTGTCTGTTCCGTCGTACGTGGAGGGGTTTGATCCTCATGAGGCACCATCGAGCAGGCGATCGAATCCTCCAGATGCAGCTCCCGCATCTGCCCGTTTTGGTCAGGTCTGTCATAATCGTAGAAGCGGTACGTAATGTCAGAGCTTTGCTGGACCTCCAGCAGCGTGATTCCGCCGCCGATCGCGTGCACGGTTCCGCTCGGCACGTAGACAAAATCCCCTGCTTTCACCGGAACACGGCGAAACAGCTCCTCCCACTCTCCGTGCTCTGCAAGCTTTCGCAGTTCTTCACGGGAATTGGCGTTGTGCCCCAGCACCAGCTCCGCTCCAGGCTCTGCATGCGCGATGTACCAGCACTCTGTTTTACCGTAAGGCCAGCCTTCCTTTTCCTTGGCATATTCGTCATCCGGATGCACCTGAACCGACAAATCATCTGCCGCATCGATGAGCTTGACAAGCAGCGGAAACGTCCCTTCCGGATGACCGAACAGCTCCGGCTTTTCGCTCCAAAGTACAGACAGCGGCATCCCGTCATAAGGACCTCCCTGCACTTCTGTTGCTCCGTTTGTGTGCCCGGAAATGCCCCAGCACTCTCCTGTATTGTCTTTCGCTTGCTCATATCCGAAACGGTCTTTTAGCGCAGATCCGCCCCATACCTTCTCTTTAAATACTGGTTTCATCTTCAGCAATTGTGTCATAACAGCCTCCTGATTGAATGTCCATGGACACACCTTTGTACCCATGCTATACTGGCGGTGCAATCGCTTTTTTATTCGTGCTTTTGTGCAAACGATTGCACTCATTTTGTTGTGTATGAACGGCACGACGAGGTGCACTGACACTTATTGTAGCGGATCCGGGAGGCGCTGCCTACCCGCTCTGCGGACAGGGAGGAACCGATATGCTGCTTGAAGCAATCTACCACCAGCCAAAATCGCAATATGCGTACGCGTACGATCATGAAACACTGCACATTCGAGTTCGCACGAAGAAAGATGATATGGACCGGGTTTCGGTCGTCTGGGGAGACAAATACGACTTCCACGAAGAAACGATCCGGACTTCCGCTATGCACGTTTTTGCCCGGGATACGATGTTTGACTATTATGAAGTAGAAATCAAACCGCCGTTTCGACGCTTTGCCTACGCTTTTAAGTTTGAGAAAGGCGACAGAACCGTGTTTTGGAACGAGACCGGCTTTAAAGAAGACTCGCTGCACTCTGGCGGTGTCGGCATGCTCTGGTCGCCGTCCGGCATGTTCGAATTTCCGTTCTTGAATACCATTGATGTTTTCACGCCGCCTGAATGGGTCAAGGACGCCGTTTTTTATCAAATTTTTCCGGAGCGGTTTGCTAATGGTGACGAATCATTAAATCCGCCGGGAACAGAAGCCTGGACTCCGGACGCTGTTCCGACACGCGATAACTTTTTCGGAGGCGATCTGCAGGGGGTCATCGACAAGCTGGACTACCTGGAAGAGCTGGGCGTGACATGCATTTACTTCACACCGTTTTTCGAAGCGTTTTCCAATCATAAATACGATACGATCGATTACTTAAAGGTAGACCCGCAGTTTGGCGATAACGAAACGGCAAAACGACTGGTCGATGAAGCACATGCGCGCGGCATCCGCGTCATGCTCGATGCAGTGTTCAATCATTCCGGCTACTATTTCCCGCCGTTTCAGGATGTGCTGAAAAATGGAGAAAAATCACGGTTCCGCGACTGGTTCCACATTCGTGACTATCCGCTAGCCGACGATCCGCTCAACTACGATACGTTCGGTTTCGTCGCCCAAATGCCGAAGCTGAATACCGAGCATCCAGAGGTAAAAGCGTATCTGCTGGAGGTCGCCCGCTACTGGGTGGAGGATATCGGCGCAGACGGCTGGCGCCTTGATGTCGCCAATGAAGTCGACCACCGCTTCTGGCGGGAGTTCCGGGATACAGTGAAGAAGGCGAATCCGGATGCCTATATTCTCGGTGAAATCTGGCATAATTCACTCGCTTGGCTCGGCGGCGATCAGTTTGATGCCGTTATGAACTACCCGGTCACCAACGCGATTCTCGATTTCTTTGTGAAAGAAGAAATCGACGCTGCGCACTTTATGGGCCGGCTTGACGCCATGTTGATCTCCTATCCGCGCCAGGCAAATGAAGCTGCGTTTAACCTGCTCGATTCTCACGACACTCCTCGTCTTCTAAGTATCGCAGAGGGCAACAAAGAGCGGATGAAGCTCGCTGCTTTGTTCCAGCTGACGTATATGGGAGCGCCGTGCATTTACTACGGTGATGAAGTCGGCATGGACGGCGGGGCTGATCCAGGCTGCCGGCGTCCGATGGTCTGGGAAGAAGAGCACCAGGATCAGGAGCTGCTTTCGTTTTATCAGACGCTCATTTCACTGCGGCGCAGTCACCGCGCGCTTCGTGACGGCTCCTTCCGCTTTCTCTCCGCGGAATCCGGCAGCAGCGTCACTGCCTATGAACGTTCAGATGACATGTCACGCTTCGTTATCGCAGCGAACGCCGGCACAAAGCAGGAGAAAATCGAGTTAAATGGACTCGGTCAAGGAACGTTCCGAAGCCTGGAGGACGACACGCTTTACGAACTTAAAAAAGGAAAGCTGACCATCACACTAGAACCGCTGCAGGCGGTCGTGCTGAAAGAGCAGTAACCACTGATCCGCATCTTCCGTTGACGAAGATGCGGATATTTTAGCAGAATCAGCCTGGATCCCAACTGGCTGGTTTGGATGTCCGGTTTGCAGATCGTAAGTAAAATTACGGATGCCATTACCGAAAGCATTCCATGAAAAAAAAGCTCCGGATCGCATTGATCCGGAGTTTTTTCCTGCTTTATGCGTTGCCTTCTTTTTGCGCGAGACGGACGAGCGTGCGGGCGATGTGCCGCTTTTCTTCTTCTTCCGCGACCTGCCACATTTCCTGCAGCAGCTTCTCTTCCGAATTACGCGGCTCTTCATGGTTCTTCAAGTATTCTGCGACGCGCTCAGCACCTTTTGCGAGCTGCTCTTCTCCAAGACCAATCTTTTCACCGCGATTGACCTGCTTGTTTAGATAGTCGAGGAACCCTTGGAAGCTGTCGAGAATTTCCTGCTTCTTCTCTTCGGACGTATGCTCCAGCTTTTCTTCTGCCTGTTGTTTCGGATCCATGTGAAAACGCCTCCTCTATATAGTGTATACGAAGACTATTTCACAAATCGAAACAATCTAAACCCCATAATCAGGATTTTATGTAAAACTTTTTCATAGTCCAAAAGATGACGCTCACTCTCCCTTGTTGTCTCTTCCTTTTACGTTGCAGTTAAAAACGTGAAAATCCGGTCCCGCATGCCGGGAAGCGCTTCGTGAGCAAAATCAGGATAGAGCACAATCTCTTTTTCCGACGTGATTTTATTATAGGCAGCAAACTGAGTCGACGGCGGACAAACCGGATCAATCAATCCGGTTCCCATTAAGACAGGTGCTTGAATCCGGTCAGCCAGATGCTGAATGTCAATATACCCGAGCCGTTCGAAAAACGCATCACGGCTGTTATGGGTAGGATCGAAGCGGCGAAAGTAGCGGCGGACATCCTGATAGGCTTCCACGTCCAAATCCATTTCCCAGACGCGCAGGTAGTCAGATAAAAACGGGTACACCGGCGCTGCCCGCCTCACACGCGGCTCCAGCGCTGCACAGGCAATCGTCAGCGCCCCGCCCTGGGACCAGCCGGTTACCGACACGTTTATTTCATCAATATCGTCCCGCGCCATCACCAGACGGGCAAGTTGCACCGTATCGAGAAAGATATGGCGGAACAACAGCTCGTCCTCTCCGTCCTGCATGCCTCTCGTAATATGACCCTGCAGCGTGTTACCGCTCACGCCGCCGGCATCCTCCGACAGTCCGCCCTGACCGCGGATGTCCATTGAAAAGACGGCATGTCCCGCAGCTGCAAGCGCTGCTTTCGTCGTCCAGTCACCTGCGTTCATGCCGTAGCCATGAAACTCCAAAACAGCAGGCAGCTTTTCTGACCCAGCCGGGGGCTGATGCGGAATGACCGCCTGCACGTGAATCCGCGCCCCGCGCACGCCCGTAAACGTCAAATGCCGGCACGAGGCAAATGGAAATTGAAATGCTGCCTCTTCATCTTTTACGTCCGCCTCAATGGCGTCAAGCTCTGCGAGTGCCCGCTCCCAGTATTCATCAAAATCAGCGGGCTTCGGATTTCTTCCCTGATAGGTATAAAGCTCCTCAAGCGGCATATCAATGACCGGCATCGCTATCATCTCCTGAAATAGAATAAAGAGCTGCTGTATCCTGCCACATTTTCAGCGCCGGGATAAACTGCTCGTGTAAAAAATGCATTTTTTCAGCTGTCGTCCATTCGTTTTCCGTCATCGCCGCCGCTTCCGTAACCGCATGATGAAATGTGGTCAGCCGGCTGAGCGCGGTCTCCTCAGATCCGAATATGGAGAACATCGTCATGTTTTCCGGATTGTACGGGATCAGTCCCGTACTCACAGAGGCGAGCAGCCTGTCTGCGATATCGTCATCCCCTTGAATGTAGCATTCTCCTGCGTACACAGCCGATTCCTGCACTTCCTGAAGCAGGCTCGTATACTGCTTTAAAAACACTTTCTGCTTCTCGTTCAGCTGAGCTGGCATAAAGAGTCTCCCCTTTCAGACATCATCTTCTTCAGTTTAGCACGCCTTGCCTTGTAAGAAAAAAAGAACACGAACCGGCTGAGCGGCTGTGTTCTGTAAGCTTGTACTGGTTATCGTTTTGCTCCTGCAGCTGCATACGCATTGCCGGCTGCTTTTGAAACACCGCCGGATCCGTGCCGTGCACGGCGGTCCATCTGAATAACTTCCTTCCACGTGTCGCGGAACTCCGTCACTAATCCTGCAGCTTCTGCGAGCGCCTCGCGGTCGTCTTTCGTATTGGCATCAATCAGCCTCGCCAGAATAAAATCGTACAGCTGCATCATACCCTGACTGACGTTAACACTTTGATCGAGCGTCACCATCAGTTCGCGGATAATGTTCTGCGCCTTTACCAGATTCGTATGGCGGTCCTCTGTGCTGCCTGTTTCCATCGCGGCATCGGCTCGCCTGATGAACTTCAAGCATCCGTCGTACAGCATGAGCGTCAGTTCTCCCGGTGATTTTGTTTCGATCGATGTTTGTTTATATGCAGCATATGGATTGTTTGTAGCCATACAGTATGACACCCTTTCTTTCTGGTAATAGACTTCCACTGTTCATATCGGTACATCCGGCGGAAAGGTTTAATGTATTTGCCTGTCAGAAAGAAAAAGAGGAGCCGCAGTCTCCCCTGTCCTCACACTTTCCGGTCAAATAAAAGGCCTGCAAACTCCAGCATGGAGGAGATCATATCGAGAAATTCCTCCGGCGGCAGTTCCCGGACAATTTCATCTGTTTCCCGGTCAATGATTTTGACCATCGTCCTGTCCAGCGTGTCGTGCTGTTCAAACTTTAAGGAACGCTCTTTCATGATCGAAAGCTCGTTCATGCCCTCGAGGCTGCGGTCCAGGTTTTCCTGAGACCATTGCCCTGCTTCTGTACGTCCTTGTGGAGCAGATACGGGCTGCTGCGGCAGCTGTTTCTCCTGATGTATCAGGGCAGAGCGGTCCGGCACCGCGCTTCGGCCTGTGTGCACTTCCATGTGCCAACACCTCACTTTTCCGATGGTACATCGTTTATATCGGACGAAAGGCTCATATGTGAAGGGTTATTTCTTAGAGTCGACGAAAACACCGTCCGGAGTGGGACCACTGTATGGGTTCTCGTACTGCACTGCCCGCTTTCGCTGTTCATGGGAGCGGATATCCTTTTGAATTGCTGCTTTGCCCGATTCCAGCTCCTTCGCAATCTGCTTGGAAAGCCGGATTATTTCCCGGGCAATACGAGTTTCTGCTTTTGTTTCCGGCGGTCTCACACCGTTTGTAAACTGCTCCCGTCGCTCCAGCAGATCGTTGACCGTATCAATATACGTGTCACGTGCTTCCCCGTCCTTTGGCATCGGCACCTGGACGTGATCGTAAAGTGCTTTTGATGTTTCGTACAAGCTGCGCAGCTGTGCCATCTCTTTCTCTCCTTTATTTCCGTTTACATGCCGCTAAACATTTGCGCAAAGAAGGTCTCTGCCTGGGCATTCGCTTTTGCGACTGCTTTTTCCATTGCAGTGAACTGAGACCAGTACCGCTGCTCCACCTGCTGCATGCGGCGCTCAAAAGCGGACATCCGGTCTTCGATGTTGTTGATTTCCCGGCCGAGCGTAAACTGCTGATTCACCGTCCGGCCCCGCAGTCCGCCGGCCCGTCTTGAAATCGATTCAATCATGCCGTTGGCACTGTCCCGCAGCCGCCGCGCAAGCCCCTTCTCCGATTCAGCCGCACCATCTGCCGCAAAGAGCTGGTACACGCCTTCTGCATCCTGTTCAATCGCTGCCCGCAGACGGTCCTCGTTGATTTCCAGCTTGCCGCCGCTGCGGAAATCGGATGTTGTTGTGATGCCGATTTGCGCCAGCTGCCTGAAATCGGAGCCGGTCCCCTGCACGCTGGAATACATCTGCACTCGGAATCGATCCATCCCCCCACGCAGAATAGAATCGTTCCGCAGCAGTCCGCTCATCGCTTTTTCATCCCAAAGCTCGGCTTCCCGCTCGGTTAAATCGCGGCGCTCTTCTTCCGTCAACGGCGGAAAATCACGGAATGCCTCTTCCGAAATACGCCCCTGCACGAGATCAATCAGGTTATTGTATTCTTCCACAAAGGCTTTTATCGTATCCATGACTTCATCCGTGTCACGCTGAACGGTTAGACTCACGTCTCTGCCGCTGAACGTTTCATGAAGTGTGATCGCCATGCCGTTTACGCTGAATGTATTGGACTGCCGGTGCGTTTCCAGGCCGTTGATCGTGAAAACAGCGTTCGTTCCGGCACGCTCATTCGCTTCATCGAGCTTGAGCGCTTCGCGGAAGAAAGATCCGCTGAACGTCATTTCAGCGCCGCCCTCGTTATAAATACCGGTCTCATCCCGGACGATCGACGCCCGGTCTGTACCAGTATCATAAAAGGCACTAACGCCGACCTTTGACCGGTTCATCATCTGCATCACGTCGTTCATCGACTGGTCACCGGTGATGAGAAAACGGTCCGTCACCGTCGAGCCGTCCTTCGCCTTCGTTTCGATGCTGTTCATAGAAAACAGATCGGTACCGTTCTCGTCCTCGCGCGCAGTAACGACCTCTACACGGGCGTTCCGGGCAAGCTCCTGGCCGAACACGAGCGTATTCGTCTCCCGGTCAAGCATGACCTGTGTGGCGGTCAGCTCGCCGTCAAAGTCTTCCTCCACTACCTTGTATGAAACACCGTTTACCCGAACGACCGTAGACTCCGGATTTCCGAGCTCGCGGTTCAGGCTGATCGACGACTGAGACTGCTGAACCGTAATCGTTTCACGGTTGACGACGCCCCGGGTCCACACGTCTCCTGCATCGAGCTGCTGCTCGCTCAGCTTTCCCGAAACAGACAGCTGCTGGCCTACCCGGCTTGTGCTGGCGTTTGATGCTGCAGTCGCCAATGATTTCACTTCGGTAAGCCTCAGGGAGCCTTCCATCGTGGATGAGCTACCCGTTGCCGTCACGAGCGACGGCTGCGAGCTGACGATTTTATTCGCCATCATGGTCGAGCGGCGCATCACGTTATCAAACGTATTGTTGCGAAACTGATCAAGCTTCACGTTAATCTCCCGGAATTGATCGATTCGCCACTGCGTCTGCGTTTTACGCTGCTCTAATTTATTGAGCGGCATTCGTTCCGCCTTCATTAAATCCTGTACCATCTGATTGATATCCATCCCCGTTGCAAAGCCGCTGAGCCGCATATGCCTCACTCCTCATGTTCTATTCGGTTGTTATTTGGTTGTTATGCTGTTGTTATACTGTTGTCAGTACGATCCTCTTCTAACTATATCGGATAAAAAAAGAAGCGCGTTCAGCGCTTCTCGTAAAAACAGGACTATCTGCCCTTTATTCATCAAGTGCCCAGTGACGATCGGCCATAAACGAAACGGTAAGCCATTTTTTCGGGGCAGCTCCGGTCAAAACCGAGGACAGCTTGCTTCGCATTTCATCCTGCTTCGTCAACGAATTCAAGGGGCTCGTTTCCGGTGCAACAATGTCAATCTCTACCCAGATGGTGCGCCCTACCTTCGTCATTCGCAGAAAGCTTTCTTCCACACCGTATTCGTCGGCCAGCTCCTTGAGTGTCTCCTCCATCCGGCTGCGCACCGCGCCGTCCGGACTCATCTCAAGTACTTCTTTCAGCGCTGCACGCATTTCTTTCAGCGGAAACTTCAGGAAGTAGAGTGAGACGAGCAGCACCATCAGCGGGTCCACGTACGGAATAACAGCAGGAAACCACTGGAAGAGGTCCAGTACGAACGCGACGAGAAATCCGGCAAACACACCGGTGCTCACGAGCGTATCCATGAGCCACTGGTTCGATTCCGCCTTCAACAAAGCAGACTCCGACCGCTTCGCACGCTTTTGCAAATACATCGTAACCGCACCGCAGGCGAGCAGCCCGACAAACGAATACGCAAATGCCGGACCAACCTGCATGTCACGCCCTCCCTGAAACAGCGCCGTCACTGATGCCGCAGCGGAGCCTGCGATCAGGATTAGAATGACCGTATATTTAAACAGGACGACGAGCGGCTCCACAATATCTTTCCCAAACGGATACCGCTTCCAGTCGCTTTTTGCCATAAATGCTGCCGCCATGAGCGACACGTAGGAAAGCGCCACGCTGATTAAAGAGTATAGTCCGTCAAACAAAATCATCTGGGACTGAAACAGCATACCAAGTACGATGCCGGCACCAGAAAAAAGGATGGCTGCAGCCACAGACATCCAGAGAATCTTCTTTTCTTGTTTCAAACTCACGTTTTTCACCTCATTAAGTTGTAAGCGCACGAACGAGCATCCGCTTCAGTTCCGCTTCTGCAGTCGTCCGGTCTTCTGTTACTGCCCGGGATAAGTAGTGGGCTTCTGCTGCATGCTCAATCAGGCCGACCATATTATTAACAGCCGCCTTTAGCTCCAGCTCTGTCGTGATGCTGCCGGCCTGCTGCAATCTTAAGAACTGCGATTCGAGCCAAACATAATAAGGCCGGTAAATCTCATCCCACCGCTCAAACGAGTAGTACAGCGAGATCCCGCTGTAGCAAAAGCTGATATAATCCCGGAATTCTTCTGTAATTGTAAACGTCACATCAATCATCGTGTCCATCAGCATCTCCAGCGTTTCTGCATCCCCTCGCTCCTTCATGCGGGCAAGCTGCTCATCGAGAATGCGTGCTGCGATCGCCGGCACGAGCTCATTTTTCGAAGCAAAGTAATTGTAAAAGGTGCCTTGAGCGACGCCCGCTTCTTTCACAAAGCGCGACACCGACGCTTTATCAAAGCCTTCGCGGCGGATCACATTCATCGCCGCTTCGAGCAGCTGGTCATAGGTTGTCTGCTTCATATCCGCCTCCTGATTTTCAACCGAATAAATGACTGACTGTCAGTCACTTTCTGTTTATAGTGTAGCACGGCGCAATTTTTTCGTCAAACGATCCTACGCATGGTTTATATGCAAACTTCAGAGAAGCTTGCAATAATAACCCGGTTTCTAGTTACGTATATATTCTACGCTTACGGTCGGACGCTTTCCGGAGGGAACGCGCCCGGCTTTTCCTCCTGACGTCGGGAGCGCTGGATCTTCGCCACGTTCTTACCCTCTCGGAGTCGACGACCTTCGCTTCGAAATTCTATGCTAATAAATTCCACTCGACTACACTCAAACTAAACACGAATCGCACCTAAGCTTTAAATTAGAATCTAACGTTCTCTTACTATTGCTTCATTACAAATGAGGCTTACGTTTCATTTGAAATATTTTCACGCGAAACTGCCCTTCATCCTAAATTTAATTGAGGGATATTTACAGTTATTACAATGCAAAAAAAACAAACCCTAAATGACCGTCGAACAACTGAAAGTCATTTAGGATTCGCTATCGTTTTACAAGATCCTTCAATATCTTTGCCGCAAATACAAACTCTACTGAACTATTCTACCATTTAGATAGTTTCATCTTATCCGTATCGTTTTCAAAAATCAGCAAACTCTCATTTACTGCATCTGCATGCCGCCGAGTGACGACATCAGCTGCTCGGCCTGGGCGTTGGCTCGTGCCATCGCCTGTTCCATCGCTGTAAACTGTCTCCAGTGGCGCTCTTCCACCTGCTGCATGCGGCGTTCGAAGTTGGTAATCTGCTCTCCCTGCTGCTCCAGCTCTCGCCCTAACGTAAACGTCTGGTTAGACGAAATGTCAGTTCGGCCGGCGCGTTCACCGATTTGTCCGATTGTCCCGCTCAGCGTGTCGCGGAGTCGGCGGGCTATGCCCTGTTCTTCATTCGTTTCGCCGTCTGCGGCAAACAGCTGCTGCACGCCCTCCGGATTTTCAGCAATCTGACGGCGCAGCTGCTCTTCGTCCACTTCCAGCAGTCCGCCCATCTGGTAATCCGACGAGGTCGTAATGCCGATCTCCGTAATCTGGGTCAGCTCCCCGCCGCCTTCCACCGGCTCGTAAAACTGCATTCGCATTTGACTGAGCGCACCGGTTAAAATCGAATCACGGCGCAGGAGACCGCTGTTGGAGCGCTCCTCCCACATCTCAATTTCCGATTCCGTCATATCTCGGCGCTGCTCGTCCGTAAGGGGCGCGTAGTCCCGAAAATACTCTTCGGACGTTTTTTCCTGCACGCCTGCCACCATTTCATTGTAATCATCGACAAATGCCATCACGGTATCAAACATTTTCTCTCCGTCAGAAGCGACCGATACTGTCACCGGTCCTGCGGTCTCGTTCTGAAGCGAAAACTGCACGCCGTTGATATCAAACTGATTGCTCTGCCGCTCCATTTCCGTCAGTCCGTTCATCGTAAATACGGCGTTCTCCGCTTCTTCCATAACCACGTGTGCCGGATCAAAGCCGAACATCGAGGAAAAGGCGTTCTCAGCCGTTTCTGTAAACGTCTCTTCATCCCCTGTACCAAACCTGATTTCCGCCCCTGTTTCGTTGTAGACGCCTGTATCGGTCCGCTGCATGGACATCCGGCCGGAGAACTCATCATAAAACGCCTGCACGCCGATCCCCGATCCGTTGATATCCTGAAGCAGGTCATCCAGTGACGTCGTATCGTCAATCGTGAACGAGCGGACATGCTCCTCTCCTTCCGCATCCGTCACGGCAATCGCAAACGCACCTGTCTCAAAGCCGGCTGCGAGTTCCTCTGCCTGATCTGCCAGTGCAAGCTGCCGGTCCAGAGAACCCCCTTCGCGAATAAACGACCCGTCCGTGCTTCCTTCCAGAAACGATGCCTGCGTTTCAGCTCTGGCAAGTGAAATATCGGAAAGCGTGTAGGTACCCTCCGGCGTACCGGCTCCTGCCGAAACCGACACCGCTGCTTCATTGGAGCTTGCCGCTTCCATGGCGCGCATGTTCGAGCTGCGCAGGACGCCGTCGAACGTGTTGTTTCGAAACTCGGAAAAACTCCGGTTTATCGTCCGGTATTCATCAATTTTCAGCTGAAGCTCTGCTGCGTTCTGCTGCATCGGCTCGAGCGGCTGCCGCTCTGCCCGCATCAAATCCTGCACCATTTGATTGATATCCATGCCGGAAGCAAAGCCTGTCATCCTGTTCATGCCATCCATCTGCTCACCCTTTCCAGATTCATAACGAGAAGCGCCTATCAGCCGCTCCATTTAATAAAAAAACAGAACACGAGGCCTCTTTCCGGCACCGTCTTCTGTTTTCCCTGCTTGTGCTTCTATCGGTTTCTTTCACGAAACGTTGACCATCTGCGGGTGATTCAATGAATAGTCCCGGTTGCACCTTCCACCATTTGCTCATAAGCCGCCAGCGCCTGGTTGAACTCCTGCTGCAGTTCCTGCCGTTCTGCTGATGTAACGGAAACTGCCGCTTGTTCAGCGAGACAGCGCATGTACAACAGCATCTGCTCCAGCTGTTCATAGTGGCGGTCCAGACGCTTTACTTCTTCAAGCTGCATCTCGAGCATTTCTTTTTCCACAGCTATCTCCCCTCTCCCTCCTTCCTCGTATCGGCGCTGATCGCCTTCTCGTTAAGGAGCAGGACCAATTTAAGGAAAACATCACGGAAAACATGATACGATCAGACAAAGGAGCTGATCAGATGACATCTTACCATCCGATTGTAACGGCCGACTGGCTGCTGGAGCATTTGGACGATGACAACGTGCGCGTTCTCGATGCCAGCGTACTGGCGGAGGAAACACCCGATGAATTCCGTGTCCATCCCGGCGCCGAGGCGTATCAGGAGGAGCATATTCCCGGCGCATTTTTCGCCGATCTTCTGACTGTTTTTTCCGACACGAAAGCCACCGTTCCACTCACGGCTGTCAGTCACGAAGCATTTGTCACGCTGGCCCGTGGACTCGGGATTCACGATGATACGACCGTTGTGATTTACGACCGCGGACCGCTCGTGAATGCGTCGTTTACCGCTTCCGACTGGGCCTCGAGGCTCTGGTGGCAGTTCCGGCTGGCCGGCCACGAAGACGTGTACGTTCTTGCAGGCGGCCTGCCGCAGTGGAAAAAGCAGGCCGGACCACTTACCGATGAGATTCCGCTTGCTGCTGCCGGCACATTTACCGGATCCCATCGTCCGGAGCTGCTCGCTGATATTAACGACGTCAGACGGGCGATGCACGATGACCAGACCGTTATCATGAACTGTCTGTCGCTGGAGGATTTCCGTGGGGAGTCCGGCCGCTATCCGCGTAAAGGTCACATCCCGGGAAGCACTCACGTGTTTTTTGGGGACTTAAGCCGTGAAGACGGGACATTGCCGCTCCCGGAACGACTGCACGAACAGTTCCGGGAATCTGGCGTGCTCGATGCGGATAAGCGCGTGATCACATATTGCGGCGGCGGTGTAGCCGCGACATGGAACGCACTCGTGCTTACTTCACTCGGCCGTGAACCTGCCGTATACGACGGTTCGCTGATGGAATGGACGAGTGATGACGCCAATCCGCTGACACTGCCGGAAGACAGCTGAATGTAAAAAGAAGCCGTCCGGCGAATTCGGACGGCTTTCATGATTACTGCCCTTGTGCGGACATTTTATCTACTTGTTCACGAGCAAATTTGCCGGCCCACGGAAACTCATACCATTCGCCTTTATACGCCTTCACCATACAAAGGATCCAAATCACAAGCCCGACCGGTGCAAGCAGCGGTGCCAAAATCCAGCCAATAATCGGAATAAAGCTTAAGACGGTGTTCAAAATGAGAAATGCAACGGAAATGACAATCGACTGCATCGCATGAAACCGGATAAATTTATTATCCTTTTCCAGAAACAAAAAGATCAGACCAGTGATGAACCCGAGTACATAGCTGAGCGTTGCGGCTGTGTTTTGCGTAAGGCCGGAGCTGCTGACGGGAGGAGAATTTTTCTCGGACATGATCGATCCCTCCAACTAATTGGATTCCGTGCAAACCATGTTGCTACTTGTATTTTATCATATAACGAACGCTACTGTCACTTATATTTTGACTATTCAGATAACAAGAGAAAGAGGTGCTGCCACCTCTTCCACCTGCGGGGTTAAATCCGGACGTCTACGACACCGCCAAGATACGGCTGCACGCTGCGAAGCTGCTCATCCACCTGCTGCTGCAGCAAATGACGCTGCTGCTCCCGCGCCGCTTCATCCTCCCGGCTGCTGCCGGCTTCCGCAGGCAGTTCTGCCCCGTCCACCGGGAGAACCGACCGTTCTTCCCCTGCCTTGTCTAAAAGCTGATGCTGCTGTATGGATTCTACCTGCTGCTGCGTCTGAAGCTGATTGACGGCAAGCGACATTCTCCCTACATCCAACATAAGCCCTCCTTTCGCGGACAATCGTCCGTGCGGCCTGAACCGCATCTTTATCATACTAAAGATGTTCATCAAAAAGAATACAAGGATAGACCTGTTTCTCTGAAACGCGGTGCTGCTGCATTTATTTATTCTTTAAAACGAACACAATCTATTATGTTTCAGGATTCAGCGTTTTCTTTTCTGCAAAAAAGGTATGTAATAGATACGCACACAATTAATCGGAAAACGTATTTTCTGCCGCAGATCAACACCATAGACCTACTATCAGGCGCCATATATACAGATCACGCCGGACACTGCGTCCAGACCGGCAGGCGTAATTTCCTCACTTCTTTTTTTCTCTGCAGAAAACACTTGATTATTTTCACCTGTGCGTTATAATGAACTAAATCATATTCTTTATAACGAACGGAGGAGTACGAATGAGCGAACATCTGCACAGGGAACAAATGCGCTACTTATGGGATTCACCTACTGCACTTCGTGAAATGACGGATTTTCTCATCCGCCGCCTTGCAGGAAGCACCAGGCCTGTCGTTCTCGTTTGTATCGGGACAGACCGATCCACCGGAGATTCACTCGGTCCGCTTACGGGAACGCTGCTGAAAGAGCGATACTTAAAGCAAATGAACGTCTACGGCACGCTCGATGAACCGGTCCATGCCAAAAATCTGCATGGCGTCATTGCCGGGATTGAAGCAGAATACGACGACCCTTTTATCATCGCCGTTGATGCCTGTCTCGGCCGCCGTCAAAATGTAGGAACGGTCGTGGTCGGAGACGGCCCGCTGTATCCAGGTTCGGCGCTGAGCAGAGAGCTGCCGCCGGTCGGCAACATGCACATCACCGGAATCGTAAATGTCGCCGGCTTTATGGAGCTGTCTGTGCTCCAAAATACGCGGCTGCACACGGTGATGAACATCGCAAAGCTGATTGCCTCTGCGATCAAATATACCGACTGGAAGCTTCACCGGGAAAGCGAAGCGGTCCACGAGGAGCATACGAACGTCGTTCTGTTTAAACGGAACGAAAAAACAGCCGAGGTGTAACAAACGGCTGCAGTATTAACAGCTTGATGAAGCCCGGATCATTCTGTCATCATTGCAGAATCATCGCGGGCTTTTTTCTGTGCTGATCACTACGTAGATAACGCTACCGTTTAATCGCATGGCATCCTATCGCTGTCTGCTGAAATATGAAAAACTATGAGAAAGTACCAACTTATGTTTAGTGACTCCGTGAGAGTGAAATAGCCTGTCGTAAGTGCTATCATTACTTATTACTAGGAGGATGTATTATTTATGAAAAAATCACTTAAACTTACAGCAGCAACAGGCATGATCGCAGCAGGGGTACTCGCAGGCTGCGGAAACGATGTCGACAACGGAATCGACAACAACGGTGATGGATTGAACAACAACGGTACAGAAGAAAACGCAGATATCGATAACGATGCTGGCGATAACAATGCAATGAACGACGATGACGATGATGATGACGACATGATGAACGACGATGACGATGATGACGACGATATGATGAATGATGATGACGATGATGACGACGATATGATGAACGACGATGACGATGATGACGACGACATGATGAACGACGATGACGATGACGACGATGATATGTAAGCAGCTTCACCAGCCAGGCGCGCCGGAACTTCCGGCGTGCTTTTTTTATGTCATCCACTGTTGTCACCTGTCACTAAAAAAATACGGGTAAAAACAAACAAAATACTTGAAAGTCAAAGATAGTCAAACTATAATATAGTCAAAGATAGTCAAAGTCAGACTTTGATGATATTAGAAGGAGGTTATCGATTATGAAATGCCAACACTGCCAACAGCGTCAAGCTGCCATTCACGTAAGATTACAGCATAACGAAAACGTTCAGGATATGCGCCTTTGCCACGTTTGCTTTCAGGAGCTGAGGTCCCGGGCTCCTCAGTCACCTACTATGAGCGGAGGGTTTTCCGGCAGCGGTCCGGCAGACGCCGGATTTCAGGCGCCTCCGGAAGCACCCGCGAAAGATCAGGGTGTGCTCGATGAGCTCGGAACGAACGTCACTGACGCTGCCCGCGCCGGTTTGATTGACCCGGTAATAGGCCGGGACAAAGAAGTGAAGCGAGTCGCAGAAATTTTAAACCGCCGTACGAAAAACAACCCGGTGCTGATCGGTGAGCCAGGTGTCGGTAAAACGGCCGTTGCCGAAGGTCTTGCGTTAAAAATTGCTTCCGGCGATGTCCCGGCTAAGCTGAAAAACAAGCAGGTGTACCTGCTCGACATGGCATCGCTCGTAGCTGATACCGGCATCCGCGGTCAGTTTGAAGAGCGGATGAAGCAGCTGATCAATGAGGTGCAGGAACGCCAGGATGTGCTCCTGTTTATTGATGAAATTCATCAGGTGGCCGGAGCAGGCAAAGCTGAAGGCTCTATGGATGCCGGAAACATCTTAAAACCGGCCCTCGCCCGCGGCGGCCTGCAGGTTATTGGCGCCACAACATTGAAAGAATACCGTCAAATTGAAAAAGACGGTGCGCTGGAGCGCCGTTTTCAGCCGGTGATGGTCAATGAGCCGTCGCTGGAGGAAGCACTGACCATTTTAGAAGGGTTAAAAGAAAAATACGAAGATTACCACGCCGTTTCCTTTACCGATGAGGCACTGCAGGCGTGCGTAAAGCTGTCCGACCGCTACATTCAGGACCGCTTCCTGCCGGACAAAGCAATCGATCTGATGGACGAGGCCGGCGCAAGAACAAACCTGCAGAACGGCGGCATAACGCTCAGCGAAGCCGAAGAACGACTCACTCAGCTGGCAGCTGAAAAGGAGAAGGCATTGAAAAAAGAGGATTACGAAACGGCTGCCAAGCTTCGCGACGAAGAGGAAGCGCTTGAAAAACACGTGAAACAGGCCGAGCCGGATGAAAAAACAGCGATCACCGCCGATGTGATTCAGCATATTATTGAGGAAAAAACCGGTATTCCAGTCGGCAAGCTTCAGGATAACGAAGCGTCCAAAATGAAGCACCTCGCCGAATCGTTAAGCGGCAGCGTTATCGGCCAGGAAGAAGCGGTGCAGCAGGTGGCAAAAGCCATTCGCCGCTCCAGAGCCGGTCTTAAATCCAAGCACCGGCCGATCGGTTCGTTTCTGTTCGTCGGTCCGACCGGTGTCGGAAAGACTGAGCTGACAAAAACCTTAGCGAAAGAAATGTTCGGCACGAAAGAGGCGATGCACCGTCTTGATATGAGCGAGTACATGGAAAAGCACGCCGTTTCTAAACTGATCGGCTCTCCTCCCGGCTACGTCGGCCACGAAGAAGCCGGTCAGCTGACCGAAAAAGTGCGCCGCAATCCGTATTCCATTATTTTGCTGGATGAGATTGAAAAGGCGCATCCGGACGTGCAGCATATGTTCCTGCAGATCATGGAAGACGGGCGTCTTACCGACAGCCAGGGACGCACCGTAAGCTTCAAGGATACCGTGATCATCATGACGAGCAACGCTGGAACGGGTGCTTCCCAGCAGGAGCCGATCGGCTTCGGAGAAAGCGACTCTGTCCGCGAGCAGAACCTCATGGAAAAGCTGTCCGGCTACTTCAAGCCGGAGTTCCTGAACCGGTTTGACGCGATTATTTCGTTCAACCATCTGGAGCAGGAGCACCTCGTGTCGATCGTCGACTTGATGATCAGCGAGCTGAACGAAACGCTCGCCGACCAGGAGCTGACGCTTACAATCAGCGACGAAGCAAAACGGAAGCTTGCGGAGATGGGCTACAACCGCGCGTTCGGTGCCCGACCGCTTCGCAGAACGATTCAGCACGAAGTCGAAGACCGCATCACCGATCTGATTTTGGATCACGACGATCTGACAACAATCCGCGTCGATGTGAAAGACGAGGCGATCACCGTCGTAAAAGCATAGCCAAAACGCCCCGGGTTGAAATCAAACCC
The DNA here is from genome assembly GCF_042654445.1 of Bacillus daqingensis. Classification (NCBI taxonomy): domain Bacteria; kingdom Bacillati; phylum Bacillota; class Bacilli; order Caryophanales; family Bacillaceae; genus Bacillus; species Bacillus daqingensis. The sequence goes on along the minus strand of NZ_JBHSGK010000011.1, from coordinate 136,722 downwards.
GGGGCATTTCTTTATGATTTATTTTTTTCGCTGATCAGACCAGCCGGGGGCTTTTCGTTTCAGCACCCACCTCCCGTGAGAAGCTCTGCCCGGCTTCGCTCGCGCATGCAAGTCGATTGTTCATTTTGCCCTGCGTTACGTTACAATTGCAAGGTCTTAAGTTGCTTTATCTGCTAAGTTGCTTCAATCATTTTAACCGCTCGCTATTGTGTTAGAAGAAACAGCTTCCAGCAGCTTCACATACACAAAAACCGTCTACAGCCTGAACCTGGGCCGTTTTGATGCGCGAAAGCCCGGTGCGAGCTGCTTCTACTGCCTTCCGTTATGCATCTGCTTCAGCAGGCCTAAAAAGCTGGAGACGCTGTGCTGCGTAAAATCATTGCGAATTTCGTAGCTGTCGAGACTCGTGTGCACTGCTCCGATGCAGAGCGGCTTATAGTCGTAAAACATGACGCTCTCACGTCTATACTGCATGCGCAGCTGAAACAGGATGCCGGCCTTCGCTGCCTCTATGCAGCGCCGCTGCATGTCCGTATCTCTAACGCGTTCGGCGAGTGCTGCCAGTGCGGATAAGCCTTCGCTGCGGCAGGCAGTCGGCGTGGAACGAGGGGTCCCTTTCATTTCATAGGACCCGTGCCACTCCGGGTCTTCGTCTTTTTTCAGCCGCTGTGCATCCATGATCGCTTCTCCGATAAAATACGCGTGGTCCACGTACATCAGCTTTGGGCGCAGCGGATACAGGTCATTTAACGCATAGAGCAGCCAGTGATCGTGCGGAATCGACTGTTTGTCCGCGTCACGATCGCGGTCGTTGATTAAGTAATGTGCTTCGTCTTCCGCTGCATCGAGCCAGCGTTCATCGCCGTCATGGTGATAAAGGCGCACCAGGCCAAGAATCGCTTCACCAGGATAGTAGTCCGACGTAAACGGTGAAGCCTTCCCTGTCTTAAAGGACATCTTATGAACGGCAAATTTCTTCGTTTCATCCTGCGTCGCAATCATCCATTCCGCCAGCCCCTGCATAACAGGAAGGAACTGTTTGTCTCCTGTCACATCGATATACTGACTTAACGCGAGCAGTGCAAGACCGTGCCCGCCCAGCTTGATTTCGTCTTTATGAACGAGTGCCATCACGCTTCGTCCGTATACGGTCATCGGCTCCACGTGCCGGGCAAGAAAGCGCACCGCTTTTTCTGCGTGCCGGAGGACACCGGCATCATTCGTATGGGCATACGTCTGCAGCATCGCATAAACGGTCCCCGCGTGCCGCAGCATATTGTAAGCAGTTGATACCTCGTTCGTCACCGGATTAAATGCGTAGACGAACTGTCCCTGACTGCTCACCGCGTGCTGAAAGTAATGCGTCGCAGCCGCTCTCACTGCGTCTTCCAGCACCGATTCAGTCAGCTCTTCATGCGTTCTTCTGCCGCGAAACAGCGGACGCACGCCATCTTTGCCACCGTACCATGCATCCGTTTCAAACACGTGCACGTGAAGCCACTCTTCTGTAACAAGCTCTTTATATGTATGCCAGTCCTCTGCCCGGCCGTGCCGTGGCAGCGCATGGAGCAGCGCCTCGCGGTTCAGCTTTCCTTTGACGATCATGCCATAGGCTTCCACTTCGTCCGGGAGAACATACAAATCTTCGCCAATCAAAAGACCGTGCTTTCTCGGAGTGTAGATGATCTTCGTTTTTGATACAGAGGTAAGCGCCTGCGCCCCGGAAGCCGGCTTCACGTTTTTAACGACGTCGATTCTCATCGCTTCAGCCCCTGCCGCTTTCTGATACGCTTGTCCGCGGAACGGCTGCACGCTGGCCCGCCCCGCCCCATGATCCGTCGACACGAGGACGACGGAGTCCTCCTGGATCGCTGCTTCTTTCTGTACGACCTGCTTCAGCTTTTCCCAGCTCACAAAACCCGCTCCTTCTCTACGCAGAAATACCGGTCCGGAATAACCGGACCGGCTGCTCGTTTATTCTTCGTCTTCTACTTCCAGTTCTTCGTCATCAAAAAACTCAATTTCCACTTCAAACTCCTCGTAGCCTTCTTCAATGCCGAAGGCGTTCATGACTTGATCCATAACTTCATCATCCGAGCTGTCTGCATCAAGATCAAGCTCTGTCAGCGGACCTTCCAGCTCTTCAAGCGCACCTTCCCCGGTCAGGCTCAGCTCATCACCGTCACGGCTGTCTTCGATCTGCGCTTCCGGATTTCCGTCATTATATTCGTACTCGGCTTCATATTCCTGATCACCGTAGTCGACATCGAGATCAAATTCATAGAAATTCAGATCTTCGTACCAGTCACTGGCCGCTTCTTCATTTCCCTCATCGCTTTCTTCCTCGTTATCTTCCACCTCGCCGTCGACGTCGTCGTTTCCTTCACCTACGAAGTCGTTCTCATCTTCTTCGTCATCCTCAGTTTCCGTCTGGCTCTGCGGGCTGTTGTCATCGGTCTGACCCGTATTTGTCGCATCCATTTCGTTCTCTGAAATATCTAGTCCATTATTATCTTCTCCGCACGCACTCAATACGAGCGCTGCAGCTAGTGTTCCAGTTGTCAGCAGTGTCTTTTTCATAATCGCTTCCTCCTCAAAATAACTAAGTCACAGTCATTATTTCCTGAAAGAGGGAGTTGTAAACATATGACCCAGGTCGATGGATAAAGCGCGAATGGTTCAATGCATGTTCCTGGTATCCATCATCACACTTTGTCTGCTTCCTCGGTAAATTCTTTCGCATCATTTCCAGCCTTTGATCATGGACAGAGACGCTGTGAAACGTTGACCTACCTCGTGCAATCAAACAAAACCACGGCCGAGGGGGTATCGACCGTGGCTTGGTGTGCTTATTCGAAAGAAATACCGCTTCCATATTCAAACAGCGTGCCGCCGTCCGGATCCGGAATCGTGACCGGCAAGGTGCCAGTTGGATTCGCTTCGCCAAACAGAACGGCTGCGGTTGCGTGGAAGCTCGCGTCGCGGAAGCCGTACTGAGCGAGGTACGCATCGACGTCCGGGTAGGCCATGATGTCATACGGGTTGCGGATCGCAACGGCCGCCACATCGTCCTTCATGTCCATCACCTCAGCATACATCTGCATCACCGCATTGTCTGCGCTTCGCTGGGCAACAGTCGCTGTGGTGGAGCCGATCACAACGTGGTCTGCCGCTTCAATCGTGCTGCGCTGTTCATCTGTCAGGCTGCTCTGCCCGGAAAGGTTCACTGCATCGACGTGCTCATGATGCTCGCCAACAGCTGAAACCAGGCTGTTCAAATAGGTCGTTCCGACGACGGCAATGCGCTCTTCCGCATCCGGCGTGAGCGGGAGCACGTCATCGTTTTTCAGCATCGTCACCGCATCATCGGCGATCGTCTGCTCGACAGCCAGATGGGAGTCCTGTCCGATCGTATCCAGTGCACCCTGCTTTCCTTCTGCAGGGTCCTGCGGGGATTCCTGCTTGAAAATACCGCGCTCGACCTTTAGCGTCAGAATTCGTTCGACGGATTCATCCAGCTCCGCTTCTGAAAGGTCACCGCCGTCTACTGCATCCAGCACACCGTCGACAACTTCTTCCAGACCGACTGGCATGAGAATGATATCCGCACCAGCGTCAATCGCCCGAATCGCGGCATCCACCGGGCCGAAGTGATCCGTAATCGCATTCATGTTCATCGCATCGGTCATGACAACACCGTCATAGCCAAGCTCGCCGCGCATCAGGTCCGTCAGCACGGTGCGGGAAAGCGTCGCCGGAATCGAAATTTCCGTTCCGTCCTTTTCCGAAATTGCTTTATCTCCGTCAATTTGCGGGAACGTGACGTGTGCCGTCATCACCGCATCCAATCCTGCATCCATCGCCTGCTGGAACGGATACAGCTCCACATCCATGAGCCGGTCTAAATCATGCGGCACTTCCGGCAGACCGAGATGCGAATCAACCGCGGTGTCACCGTGCCCCGGGAAATGCTTGGCCGTCGCTGCAATACCGTTCTGCTGCAGGCCGTTGATATAGGAGACGCCCATGTCCGCTACCAGCTGCGGATCTTCCCCGAAGGAACGCACGCCGATAACGGGGTTATCCGGATTGTTATTCACGTCCACAACCGGAGCGAGGTTCGTGTTAATGCCGAGTGAGGACAGCTCCGCTCCGATGACGTCACCTGCTGCTTCTGCAAGCTCCAGGTTCCGGGTTGCACCGAGCGCCATATTGCCCGGCAAGTCTGTGCCTGTCTGTAAGCGGGTGACGATCCCGCCTTCCTGGTCAATTGTTACGAGCATACCGAACTTTTCTGCTGCTTCCTGATAGTCATGAACGAGCTGGTACGTCTGCTCCGTTTCCACGACGTTTTCTGCAAATAAAATCACGCCGCCTAAATGATAGTCTTCAACGAGCTGCTCAATTTCCGGCAGCATTTCCGTTACTTCCTGACCATCGTAATGACGGAAGTCCGGCATCATCATCTGTCCGACTTTTTCTTCAAGTGTCATGCCTTCAACTGCCCCGTCCACGATGTCGTAGCGCTCACCGGTCTGCGGGACAAGCTGGGCTTCAACAGGCGGCGGACCTCCCCCGTCTCGCGCATCTGGATTCGGCTTATAGTCCACTGCGATCCGGTCGGTGTACTCCCCGTCCGTCACCGAAATAAACGAACGGCCGCGCTGGCCGGTCATCTCAACGATGCCGCTGTCGTCAACGGTTGCCACGTTCTCATTCGTCGAGCTCCATTCAAGCCCATCTGCCCGTTCGGTGAAATGTCCGTCCTCATGCACGGCGAGCGCCCGGAGATCCAGTCCTTCCTCCAGATCCGTTTCAACACCCGGTACGTTTTGATACAAAATCAAGTCCCCGTCTGATTCCTGTGCCACAGCGGCAGGCGCTGCGTGCGTGAGTAGCATCGTGCCTGCCAGTACGGAAAGTGCTGCTTTTTTCATCGCTATTCTCCTCCCCTTCTATTTGCTGGATGTGCGTTGATCGAGTCGCTCACGGCATCCATCAGTCCAAGCCGCCACGGATTAATTGACCCGCCGTCACGTGTCGGATGCACGCGGTTCGTCAGTAAAATCGCAATCATATTCGTTTCTGGATCAATGACAAACGATGTGCCGGTAAAGCCGGTGTGACCTGCGGCTGTTGGGGCAAATTCTCCCATAAACCAGTCCCGGTTGACGTTAAAGCCGAAGCCCTGCTCCAAATCGCCGCCGGTTTGATCCGTCAGCATCTCACGGACCGTGTCTGCTTCCAAAATCCGTTCTCCGTCATATACGCCGCCATTTAACAGCGCCTGTAAGAAAACCGCAAGGTCACTCGCCGTACTGAACAGACCGGCGTGGCCGACTGCTCCGCCGAGTGAATAAGCATTTTCGTCATGCACGCTGCCCCAGACGAGTCCGCGGTCCAGTGCCGGCTGTGGCTCTGTTACGGCAATCCGCTCCTGCAGCGCTGCCGGCGGATTAAACATCGTATCCTCCATGCCAAGTGGTTCAAAAATCGCTTCTTCCATGTACGTATCAAGTGTTTCTCCGGACACCGCTTCGATCACCTGACCGAGCAAAATCATATTCAGATCGCTGTAAATGTACGCCTCACCCGGCTCCTCCTGCGGTGCCGTGTTATAAATCGCGTCCCATCTCGTCTGCTCGTCTTCTAAAAAGGCAAGCGGGATCCAGGCCGGCAGCCCGCTCGTATGCGTGAGCAGCTGGCGGATCGTAAACGCATCTTCCACTTCCGGAATGTAGTCGGCCACCTCATCATCCAGTGCGAGCTCACCTGCTTCGATCAGCTGCACCGCGGCTGTGGAGGTGAACGTTTTGGTGAGCGAAGCGAGATCATAAATCGTGTCGGTTTCCGCTGTAATCCGCTCTGCTTCCGGCAGAAGCGCTGACGCCGCATCGTAGCGAAGCGCTTCTCCGTATGCGTCATGCTTGACGATCGTTCCTTCCTTCGCAACGAGGGCGACAGCGCCAGGAAAGAATCCTTCGGCGATGCCTGCTTCCAGCTCCTCATCCATCTGTTCAAGCACTCGCGGATCCATCTGCACGCGCTGCGCTGGTCCTTCCTGCAGCGTGACGGACGGTTCGCCTGCTCGTTCCCAGGCAGGCACCCAGTCCGGCGCATTTGCCTGCTCTGGCAGACCCTCCAGCTGGCTCTCTTCCGTGAGCTCCGGCTCCATCGACGGGGTCAGCTCCGCTGCTCCTGCCGCGGATCCCGCTGCCAGCAGCGTAACGGCTGTGATCACTGTTTTCTTCATCGCGCTCCTCCTCTAAGAACAGCGGCAGGCTTTCATTGAAAGCCCGCCGTCATCCGTGCTTAGTTCCCGTGTCCCGGCGGGTTATTTCCGCGTCCAGGGTGATCCGGGCTTCCCGGCGATCGTCCCGGTGCGTCGTTTGATTCATAGAGCAGGTAGTCCGCACGCACATCCATGAAGTCGTCCAGCTCATCCTGCCACTTCGAAATGATCTCGTCTGCCGGCACGCCGTTTAAGAGATTCTCCCGCACGTAGCTGTTGCCGATCAGGTTATCAAAGAAGTTCGTTCCAAGGAATTCAAACTCATTCGGGTACAGCTCGAGCATCGTCTGCACGATATGAAGTCCCGTTTCGACCGGCTGGAACGCATCGCGGTCTTCAATATGAATCTGAACCCCGTTTGATAGCGTGCCCTGATGCTTGGAAATCGTCGGCGTAAACGATGCCGCCCGGAATGTCACACCCGGAAGCTCCAGTGCATTCAGCTCAGCCGCAAGCTCTGTCGAATTGACAAACGGCGCCCCGAGCAGCTCAAACGGCTTCGTCGTACCGCGCCCCTCTGATGCATTCGTCCCTTCAATCAGTGCCGCTCCCGGATAGACAAGTGCCGTATCCAAGGTTGGCATGTTCGGTGACTGAAGCACCCAATGCAGCGGCGTATCGTCGTAGTACATCCAGCGCTCCCAGCCTTCCATCTCGACGACGGATAAATCAGCGTTAATATCAAACTCCTCATTAAAGAAGTAAGCAAGCTCCCCGCTCGTCATCCCGTGCCGGAGCGGAATCGGATACAGCCCGACAAACGATTCAAAGTCCGGGTCGAGCACCGGCCCTTCCACTGCCTCCCCGTTGATCGGATTCGGCCGGTCGAGCACAACGACCGGAATGTCATATTCCTCTGCCGCTTCCATCACGTAGGCCATCGTATAAATGTACGTGTAAAATCGCGTCCCGACGTCCTGTATGTCATACAGCAGCACGTCCACATCTTCCAGCATCTCTTCGGTCGGCTGTCTCGTCTCACCATAAAGGCTGTAGACCGGGAGACCCGTCTGCTCATCGATGTAGGACTCGACGTATTCACCCGCTTGCGCATCGCCGCGGATGCCATGCTCCGGGCCGTAAAGTGCGGTCAGCTCCACATCCGGATGCTCAAACAGCACGTCGACAATGTTGTTCAGCTCCTGGTCGACACCGGTCGGATTCGTAATCAGTCCGACATTTTTTCCTTCCACAAGCTCCAGCTCATCCTCCATCAGCACGTCCACGCCGAGCTTAAAGTCCTCGCCTTTGTCCGGTGCGTTTCCCGGACTTGCGCCGGCAGTCGTCATCACGGATGCCACAAGTGCTGCAGACAGTAAAATCGACACCTTCTTTTTCATCGTAACCCCTCCCTCATTTAATAAAGCGCTTACAACAAACCTGTTTTTGAAATAAAATTTTACAACTATTTATAATTTTCAATCTATCATTTTAGATTTTTCCTGACCACCCTTTTTCATACGGTTTATAGGAATGAACTATGTAAAAAATCCCAGATCCCTTCTTTCCGCTTACGTGCCCCTCACTGGTATGGTTCGTTCGCCTGCTGTCTGCGAGTCTTCAAAACAGGACAGATTCAGGTGCCTTTTTGTCCGCAGCAAAAAACCGCCCGATCGGAATCGGACGGCCGTGTTTCTTATTTATAGACGCTTTGCGACGCCATAATTTGTTCCAGCGCCTGATGGGTCGTCTGGTACGTTTTTAAATCCTGATCGAGCGCGCGAAAGGACATCGCAAGCGACGGTCCGATGCCGACGACGAGGCATTCGGTGCCGATCAGCTGCAGGCATTCGCACAGCTGGCGGATTGCGGATGCAAGCGTTTCGTCGAACGTGTGAATCCCGGAAAGCGCAACAATCACGTAATCCGTCTCGGAATCCGTGCACGCTTCCAGTACCGCCGATACGAGCCGGCTGCTGCGCTCCTCGGTCATGCTGCCGACCATCGGCACGGCGATTGTGTTTTCCCAGACGTGCATGATCGGAACAGACAGGTCCTCAAGCATTTTCTCCCGCTCCGCGTCCCGTTCTGCGGTGCGTGTCACGTCCTGCAGCATGACAACGTATCCTTCAATCGGGGCGTCCTTCGCCTGAATTGCCGTGATGACAATATCGGTGATGATTTGATCCTTAATCGTGATACGGGTCCGGTGGCCTTTTTCAAGTGACGCCATGATACGCTGCTGATGCTCCGGCTGCTCGTGAAAGTGATTCATCTGCATCCCGATCAGATCCTCAGCGCTCCCATATCCGTATAGCAAGGCGATTTCGTTAAACAGCTTTACTGCCTCGGTATTCATCCAGGTGATGCGGTAGTCTGTATCTGCAATTAAAATGTTTTCCCCAATGCTGTCGATTGCATTCAGTAACGTTATCTGGTCCGGAAGATTTCCGATTGCGGGCACGTTGATCACTCTTTCTGATTGTTTTCATCATCATATCATATTCACCACGTTCAAAAAGGGAGTTAGGACCGATTTTTCATGAATAATCTATTAAACGAAGACCTATTTCAAAAGTATCAATCTTTCTAGTATCGGAATGTTTTCGGAATATTACATAGATATTACAAATTGAATATGATACATATATAAATAGACACAATTCGAAAAGGCAGGTTTGTTTATGACGATGCTGACCGAAAAAGACGTTGCAATTTTGCACGCCCCCCAGGCAACATCCGAGAGAATGAAGCAGATCCGCTTTCCAGAACCGATTTCCTGCTCATTTTTAACGAGCTTTGATCCGAAAGAAGCCGCCCGGTTTGATCATATTTTCGTTTACCACCCGCGAGCTGCGCGCATGCTGGAACACTTTCCGGAAGAATCGTCCACTATCATGAACGATCTCGAGCCGGTCATCCTCACCGATGAAGCACACCTGGCTGAAGCACGTACGCTGCTCGAGTACCCGATTAAAGGACTCATTTCGGTCGAATCGATGAGCGAACGCCCGGAGCTGTATTTGCAGCAGCTTGAGGAATACGACTTTATCGCCGATCCCGGCCTCAGCTTTGAAATAGCCGAGCATAACTTTCAATATAAATTTTCACAGCGCCCGATCGAATCGTTTGAATTGAACCACGAGCAGATCCCCGAATCGGTTACGAAACAGGAGCGCCTCGTGCTCTACTACTTGATTAACGGCTACTCCACCCAGAAAACCGCCGATGAGATGCACTATTCGCTCAAAACCATCAAGCGCTACATCGGCAATCTGATGCGAAGAACCGGCTGCACCGAGCGTACGAGCTGCATCGTCTACGCGATTCGCCACCACTGGGTGACGAGCGTTCACCGCCTGCCGGAGCGCTAGCGCACCGACGAGGTTAATAGGAGCGTCACCCAGCCTTCATCCGCACGGCGGGTATCCAGCAACAGCAGGCCGCCGTCGTTCTCCAGCCGGCGGTCTGCTGTCCCGTCCAGCTCCTCCCAGTCGCTCTCGGCAAGCTCTTCCACAGGCAGCTGTACGACGATCGTATACACGTCGCCCGTATGCGAGCGAACGTACACATCCACATCCTCATAAGCGTGATGCACCGCGCTCACGATCAGCTCCTGACCAGGCGGCTGAAAATCGTGATGCAGCGTCTGCGACTCCGCAGCGCCAAGCGCCTCTGTGAGCGAAGCCTCCGCCATACCCGCATAGAGCACTGCTCCGTTCACTTCAACCTCAAACCGGTCGTCCGCTTCTGTCACCAACACCTCAGCCTCCCACTCGTCGGCTTCCGCAAGCAACTGATCCGGCTCACGCTCCGCAGCGGTCTGCGACTCCGGTTCCTCAACAGGAACCTCTTCACCGATGTCCGTTTCAAATGATGACAGCGGTTCTTCTATGTCTATTTCCACTTCTGCATCGAGCTCCTCGTTCGCCAGCGCTTCCTCCGGCTCGCCGTACACCCGATCCAGAAACTGCGGCATAAACCACACATTAAACCCGAGCAGCACAACGACCGCGCCAAGCATCACGTACCGCTCCTTTTTCCGACGCCTCATCACACCGACTCCCCTGCATAAAAATAACTATGTATATTTCACTATAATAACCAGCTAATAGCGAGTAAAACAAGGACTTTCGAAAGTCAAAAACAAAAAAGACCCATCCCGAAGGACAGGTCTTGAGAAGGTATTAACCAAGAAGCTGAAGTACAGCTTGTGGCTGCTGGTTAGCTTGCGCCAGCATAGATTGGGAAGCCTGAGATAGAATGTTGGCACGCGTCATTTCCATCATTTCTTTCGCCATATCCACGTCACGAATACGAGATTCCGCAGCGGAGAGGTTTTCGGAGGCATTATTTAGGTTAGAAATTGTATGATCCAAGCGGTTTTGAGTAGCTCCAAGCTTGGAGCGCTCTGCTGAAACAGTTTCAATCGCATTGTTGATTGTTGTGATTGCCGCGTTAGCTGCTTCCTGTGTAGAAACGTTAATTCCCTTTGAAGCGTCTTCAGTACCCGCTGCAACTGTGGCAGGTGTAGCTACGGCAGCAAGATCTGTACCAGTAGCTCCTCCTTCAACAGCACTTACTGCTCCCGTAGCATTCAATGCTGAAATAACATCATTTTTTGTTGCTGTAATAGCTCCTGCAACAGTATTGTCCCCTGCTGCTTGCCCAAGAGTCACTGTAATTGTATTAGCTTCTGCATCAAATACAGCAGTTGTCTCTCTCGCAGCGCCGTCAGTTTCCGTATTTGCAGGGGTATAATTAATCGTTATTTCATTTTGAGTAAGGTTCTGAACATCAAATCCATCAACCGCTACTACTGCCCCAGGTTCTGTACCGATAACACCTAGAGCAGTGGCGCTCATATCATTAATACCTAATGATATATTCTGGTTCGCATTAGCTCCAATTTGAAACTTAGCCTGAAAATCCCCACCTAATAGATTCTGCGTGTTAAATTCAGTATTACCAGAAATACGGCTGATTTCCTGAGCCAGTTGATCTACTTCTTTTTGAATTTCTTCTCGGTCTTTCTCTACGTTAGTATCGTTTGCAGATTGAACTGCAAGCTCGCGCATTCGTTGTAAGATGCTATGAGTTTCATCAAGCGCTCCTTCTGCAGTCTGAATTAAAGATATGCCATCTTGGGCATTTCGGCTAGCCTGATCTAAACCATTAATCTGTGCACGCATCTTTTCAGAAATCGCTAGGCCTGCTGCGTCGTCACCGGCTCTGTTAATACGAAGTCCTGAAGCAAGTTTCTCCATTGAATTTTGCATTGCATTCTGGTTCATTCCAAGTTGACGGTGAGTGTTTAACGCTGAAATGTTGTTGTTGATAATCATGATTACATGACCTCCGTGTAATAGTATTTTGGCATACATCCGTTTATGCCGAACGTGTCAGAGTAACAGTCAACTATTCTGCTCTTACTTTTTTGTACGAGCAGAGGAAGGGTCAGAACGTGTACCGTTCTGAAGCTTCCTCCGCTCGTCCTTGAGCATTCGTGTTTTTTATGCTTGAAGCTGTTGATTTGTATCCTGCTGCGCAGCTAAGAATGCAGCCGTCTGTTGCTGCTCTTCGTATACTTCTCCGCGGGTGATGCTCATATGTCTAGGTGCGTCGATGGCGAGTCTCAGCTGACCTCCAGCACCTCGAACAACCTTGACTGTGATTTCCTCATTGATAACGACGTATTCCCCAGGCTTCCTTCCTAATACCAGCATGTTATACCCTCCTTGGCATGTAAAAAACAAAAAACGAGCAGACTAAGAAACCGTCTACTGCATCCTGCAGCGCGTTTCGCTTGTCTGCTCGTCCTGAGCTTTTTTTATTCGATTCTTTTCCTGCTAAAACACCATTTACTAACCGGTCTGCTTCGTGTCTTGGCGCTTAATGGCGATTTCTTTTGGCGCGTCAAACGCCAGTCGTAACTGCCCTTGTTTGCCTTGAACGACCCGCAGAGTGACGTTGTCACCCACTACAATGCAGTCTCCTGCTTTACATTGCATTACGAGCACGGGACAGCTCCTCCTTCCATGGAAGATAACGAACAGCTTGACACAGGAAAAGCTGGTACGAAAAAGACGAGATACGAATGAACATCCATTGCCTCCTGCAATAAATAACACACGAAACTCGTCCTGAGTTTACCGTCTTTTGAGGTTTTTACTGTTCTGATGTATATATCGGCGCTTACCTCCGGCTGTTTAGCTTTTATTGATAATATAATCTTTATAAAATCAAAATTAATAAAAAAGGCCCAGCTTAAGCTGGAACCTTTAATACTGAATTCAATTATCCTAGAAGCTGAAGTACAGCTTGTGGCTGTTGGTTAGCTTGAGCCAGCATAGATTGGGAAGCCTGAGAAAGGATGTTAGCACGAGTCATTTCCATCATTTCAGCAGCCATATCTACATCGCGGATTCTAGATTCTGCAGCAGAAAGATTTTCAGAAGCGTTATCCAAGTTAGAAATTGTATGCTCAAGACGATTTTGGGTTGCGCCTAGCATAGATCTCTCAGCAGACACTTGTTCAATAGCATTGTTTAATGATGTAATTGCCTCATCAGCATTACCTTGTGTAGAAACGTTAATTCCCGTTACGCCAACTGTTTCTGTACCTAACGCTTCTGAAGCAGCTAAAATAAGTTCTTCTTCATCATAATAACCTGCGACTTGATCGGCCTCAGCATAAACCGCATCGGTTTCTCCTTCTGTTCCAGAAATTAGGTCTCCCTCAGAAATCGCTTCTTGCCAAGTTGCAGTAGAAGTTTCCCCTTCCGGTCCGTAAGTAATAGTGTCGCCATCATCATTAGTATCATAAGCAATACCGGCACCCAGTGATTGAGCATCCATAGCGCCAATATTCAAAGTTATATTTTGATTTTCGTTAGCTCCGATATGAAATTTACCTTCAAAATCTCCCCCAAGAAGATTTTGAGTATTAAATTCTGTATTGTCTGCAATTCGGGTGATCTCCTGAGCTAGTTGATCGACCTCTTTTTGTATTTCAGCTCGATCTGAGTCAGTATTTGTGTCATTGGACGATTGAACAGCTAGTTCACGCATCCTTTGTAAGATGCTATGCGTTTCGTCAAGCGCACCTTCCGCAGTTTGAATTAACGATATTCCATCTTGTGCATTGCGGCTTGCCTGATCTAGACCGTTAATCTGAGCACGCATTTTCTCGGAAATTGCTAAGCCAGCTGCGTCATCGCCAGCTCTATTAATACGCAATCCTGAAGAAAGTTTCTCCATAGAATTTTGCATTTGGTTTTGATTGATTCCCATTTGTCTGTGTGTGTTTAATGCTGATATATTATTATTAATAATCATTTAATATCCTCCTTGAATTATAAAGCCTCACACATCCATGTGTGCATTTTTATTAAAATAAGGCATTGAATTAATCAATGCCTAACGTATTATCCTAATAGTTGAAGGACCGCCTGTGGTTGTTGGTTTGCTTGCGCTAACATAGATTGAGATGCTTGTGAAAGAATGTTAGATTTAGTCATTTCCATCATTTCCGCAGCCATATCAACATCACGAATTCGTGATTCTGCAGCTGATAAATTCTCAGACGCATTATCCAAGTTAGAAATTGTATGTTCTAAACGGTTTTGAACCGCTCCTAGCATCGAACGTTCTGCGGAAACTCTTTCAATAGCGTCATTAATGGTTGTAATAGCTGCATCTGCACCCTCTTGATGAAGAATTCCGTCACCAACCGTTACTGTCGATGGATCACTAATGAAACCTGCAAAGTCTTCATCATCCACCGTTAAACCTTCAAGAGATAGTATATCTCCAGTAGCACTCATATCTGCTATTTGTACTTCGATGTTTTGTTCTGCGTTAGCACCAATATGAAACTTAACATCAACCTCACCATCAAGTAACTTTTGCGTATTAAATTCTGTGTCAGTTGAAATACGATCAATTTCAGAAATAAGTTGATTGACCTCTTTTTGAATTTCTACACGGTCTGTCAATGTGTTTGTATCATTGCTAGATTGAACTGCTAATTCACGCATACGCTGTAGAATAGAATGAGTCTCATCCAGAGCACCTTCCGCGGTCTGAATCATGGAAATTCCATCCTGAGCGTTACGGCTCGCCTGATCCAAACCATTAATCTGTGCGCGCATTTTCTCAGAGATCGCAAGTCCTGCTGCATCGTCTCCTGCACGGTTGATACGAAGTCCTGAAGAAAGCTTCTCCATGGAATTCTGCATTGCATTTTGGTTCATACCCATCTGACGGTGCGTGTTCAGTGCTGAAATATTGTTGTTAATAATCATAAAAAGTATCCTCCCTGATTTTAACTCCCGGTCACATCCTTGTGATGGAAGTACGTAGTTAGGGCGTTGGTTCCGTCGGCCGCCGGTTCCTCTGCCCTGCATGGTTAATATCGGAGGAAGTTAATTAATGTTTAGGAAATAGGTCACTTTTCTTTTGAAATTAAAAGCTTTCCAGTATGGAGGGCTATACGCTCATATTAATAATGTATGCTGTGTACAAACAGATATGATCGATAAATAATAAATTACCCTTATGCAACCGACTGAGCTCAAGTGTTTATACCTTCCGTAAAACAGAACGGTCGCAAACTTTCGGACTGGGCTTTATTCCATTAGCTTTAACAATAAACTATAAATAGTCTTGAAAACCGCCAAACGTTTTATTCGTAGCGAAGATCGACGACTCCGGGAGGATTAGGACGAGCCGAAGATCCACTGGCTTTGTTTCACAAAGCCAGTTAGCTGAGGCCGGCCCTCCGGAAAGCGTTCGATCGAAAGCGGAGAACGACCCATTTCTTTGTACACAAAATAAAGCCCTCCTATTCGGAGAGCTTCAAAACCTTTACCTCATTGCATCGACCCAGCCGTTGCGGATAATGCGCACCATGGCGTCGGTGCGGTCGTTAGCGCCGAGCTTTTTCAGCAGGTGGCTGATAACGGTGCTGACGGTGGATGGGGCAAGGTACATAAGTTCGGCAATTTTACGGTTGTTGTGGCCGTCCAAAATGTGCTGAAGAACGGCGCGCTCGTTTTTCGTGAGCTGGTACTGTACGTCCTCCTGCCTCAGAACGAGCCGCTTGATCGGCCGGTCGCGCAGCTTCTGCTCGTGCAGGTGGCGGACGAGGTCGTCATGCATGCCCTGCTCGAGGTAGCAGCCGAATTCGTCGACGGTGCTGATAATCGTTTTTCCGTACGTATAAAAGCTATGTAACGACAACAGACCGCTCAGATGATTCGACAAATA
This sequence comes from Bacillus daqingensis, assembly GCF_042654445.1. NCBI lineage: Bacteria > Bacillati > Bacillota > Bacilli > Caryophanales > Bacillaceae > Bacillus > Bacillus daqingensis. The sequence continues at coordinate 121,220 of NZ_JBHSGK010000011.1, read as the reverse complement.
TGGAATCAGTGAACTGCTCGGACGTCCGACTGTCACAAGCAGCACTTTGGCATCCCCCGTCCGTTCCAACACGTCGTCGATCCAGTCTGTCGTTTCCGACGTCAGGGATTCGATCAGCAGAAACACATGGGAGGCGTCATCAAACGATTGGACATCCCCCTGTTCGACAATGACACGCTCTCCCGGCAGGGTTTCCTGCAGGCGCTTCTCCGAGTTGCCGGTGAGATAGCGGTCATGATCGATGACGAGGACCTGGCCGTTCGCTGCAGTGTGGGTCGGTGTATACGATTGTTGCATGAATGAAGATCCTCCCTTTATTGGTCTACTCATAAGAATACACGTTGAGAAAAAAAACGACAAGATTCGATAGGTATTTTCCAGTCAGTCATCGGTTCACAAAAGGCTTGCTATAGAGGCAAAAGACGCAGACAATTCTAAGACAATTATCGATGCCTTGCGGGCGCACCTGCATGTTTATTCCACTTATTGGATGTTTTTAGTGACTCGAATCATTTTTTGCGAAGGCTGTCAGCACATCAATACTGGAAGAAGCAGCGCTTGCGTTTTCCTCTTGAATCGCAAGGTACACCTCTTTGCGGTGGATCTCGACGTTCTTCGGTGCGTTAATGCCGAGCTTCACCTGATCGCCTTCAACCGAAACGACCGTGAGCTCGATATCATCGCCGATTTTAATCGACTGATTCTGCTTTCGGGAAAGAACGAGCATTTACTTCCCCTCCTTTGCCGGCACCGGCAGCGCATGTTTCGTCGAATAGCTGCTTTCTGCCAGTACGATTTGCCGTCCAAGACGTGTCTCATGATTAATCACGATCGGTCCGCGCAGATTCGCAGAGGAGTCCTGCCACGAATCCTTCAGCGTCAGCATGACGAACAGCGACACGTCCTCTTCGGCGCTTACGTGGAGCGCTTCCAACGTCTGATCGCTCAGCTCCACTTCATAATCCGGAAAAAACGTAAACGGATTCATAACGATAAAAGCAAGCTCCGCTGTCGCGATGGACTGCAGAATGTAAAACGGCCCCGTTTCTTCTGCGAATGGGAGCAGCACAAACTGCTTTTCCGCTTCAAAGCTTGGGATACCGGACGGGAAGACGGTAATGTTCGCTTCGTTGATGTCCACTGTGCCGCTATACTTCGTTTCAATTTGCATAATCATCCCCCTGTTTTTCTTCACTTCGTTTAGTGTACCGCATTAAGCTTCTGCATTTCGATAAGGAATTTGGCTTATATCTACTAAATGTTGGTAGCGATTCGTGATAATGAAAAAGGCGTCCCCTGACAAATGGAACACCCAGTTTCTACTATTATATAGTCCGGTCAAGACGCGGGGCCGTGACTCGCACGTCCGGCTTTTGTGTGACGTATGTGTCAACACTCCAACGAGGCGCATCGATCTGCGGCCGGTGCGGCGTCACGTTAACGGCTACGTCAGCCGGAGTGACCGTTACCGACAGCTGCGACGGCTCATAGGATATGCGCACCTTCTCCGTCCCGGACGGAACCTGACGGTAGGCGAGCTCGTGCTCAAAGATGCGGCCGCGCTCTTTGGCGAGCATGGCGATTTTATTACCTGGCTCTTCAATCCGCTTCAGCTGCTCCCCGTCCCGGGCCACCTTCGCGATATAGGCGAGCACCTGCTGATTCGCTTTAGCGGCCATTTCGTTGTTGCGGCGGAGAATGCCTTTTAATCCGGCATCTGCAAACGCTTCGGTCTGATCAATCGTCAGCTTCCCGTCCGTCTTACTCATCTGCACGCTGCCCGGATTCTGCTGAATCGACAGCTCTGCCGGCCGCTGCGTAATCTGCATCGGCGGACGGTGATGCGTCATGCCCGTTTTCGCGTGGGTTACCTCAATTTGAATCTGCATCAGCTGTTACCGGAGAAAATCCATGAGCGACGGCTGCATGATGCGTGCCCCGGAGGAGAGTGCTGCGCGGTGTATGTTTTCAGCGGCCATTAAGTTCATGATCGCTTCCTCCATTTCCACGTCCTCGTTGTCGGACATGATCCGCTTGGCGATCACTTCCTGCTCCTGCACGCGGCGGTCGATCATCTCGACCCGGTTCATGCGCGCGCCGAGCTCCGCGCGTTCATTAACGGAATTGTTCACGTGCTTATCAAGCACGTCTAGCATGGCGGAAAGCTCCGAGGCTGTTGTATCCGGATGCTCCAGCGCGTTCTCCAGCGCCTTTAAATCCGCAAAAAGCTGGTTGCCGAAGACGGCCTGCGGATTCACGTTAATGTCCACGTTCGTGCCCTTCATCAGCTCCACGCTCACCGTGCGCCCATTCGTCGATACAGCATCTTTATGAGAGACGATGACGCTCCGCTCAGGAAGCGATTCCGTGCGGGTCGTGCCGTCCTCGGTAAAGCTGCGCACGGCTCCCGTTACGCTGCCGTCCTCGATCGTAAACGAAATCGTCTCGTTATCCGGTCCTGTGAAGACCGCGCTGTCTCCTTCCATGCCTTGAAAGGTATAGGCGTTTCCTTTATACATCACGTCGAGCGGAAAGTCCTCGGCTTCCTCTGGGAGATCTCCCTCCAACACGCCGCTCAGGCCGTTAAAGCCGATATCCATGCGGCTCGTATCAACCGGAGCGTTCGTCGTATCCGTGCCGTTGAACATGTATTTATTGTTGTTGCGCGTGTTCGCAAGCGACGCCAGGTGCTCGCGCAGCTGGGCGACTTCTTTTGCGATATTGGAGCGCTGTCCGGATTCGTAGGAGTCATTGGACGCCTGCACGGTCAGCTCGCGGATGCGGTGGAGCGAGTTCGTCGCTTTATCAAGCGTCGCATCCGACGTATCCATCCAGTTGTGCGCTTCAGACAGGTTGCGCTTAAACTGGCCGGTTTCCGTCACCTGAGTCCGGTAGCGGATGCCGTTCATCGCCACGACCGGATCCTGGGAGGCGCGGGAAATTTTCTTCCCGCTTGAAAGCTGGTCCTGGTATTTCATCATCTGTCCGTACCCGCTGGATAAATGCTTCATCGAATTGGCAGTCATCATTGACTGGGTTACTCGCATGCCGTTTCCTCCTCTAGTCGTTTCTTACAGACCGACGCGGCCCATGCCATTGATGACGCGGTCGAGAATGTCATCCATGTTCGTCAGGCTTCGTGCCGCTGCGTTATAGGAATGCTGAAACTGAATCATGAGCGACATCTCTTCATCCAGCGACACGCTGCTCACCGAATGGCGGCGGTTTTCCACCGATTCCCGCAGCGAAGCCGTGTTTCGCTCGAGCCGGCCAGCTTCACTCGTTTCCACGGCCATTTCGCCGATCACCGACTGGTAAAAGCTCTGCACGTTCGTCGTACTGCCGCCAAAGTTCAGGCGCGCATCCTTGACGTTTGCAAGCGCAAGCGCTCCCGATCCGTCTCCGGCAAACGCCTGGCCACCGTCAAAGCTTGAGGCAGCAATGTTATCGAGGCTGCTTCTGACCTCGTCGCTGACGCGGAAGTTTTTCGCTGCGCCGACGAAGTATTCCCCGTCGCCGAGATTGGCAAAGCGCACGTCAGATCCGGTTCCGAAAAAGTCAATGTCCTGATTTTCTCCGGAGTCGATTTCACTCAGGCTCGCGTTGCTGTTATGCACGTCGTTCAGCGCTTTTGCGAACTGGCTCACCATCATGTCGAGCTCTCTGAGCATATCCGGATAAATGCCGCGGATGTCGGCTGCCGCAGCGGATGCCGGATTATCGGCTGCGCCTGTATAAATACCGTACGCTTCCGCGATACCGAACAGCTTGCCCGGAGAGCTGAATTCACTTAAACGGATTTCCTCACCGCCGATGGAAATAGAATAGAGCGGGTCCTCCAGCTCGTCGCTTTCGGACGGAACGGTGTTCATCGAGATCTGCTCGTATGTAAGGTCCGTTCCGTTGATGAGCGTGAGCGGCTGGCCGTCTGCGCCGGTAAGCGCACGGCCGTTTTCATTGGCAAGCGTCACCGTCACTTTTCCGTCTGCCATCTGTTTCGCATTTCCGCCGCTCGGCACGCGGTCAACTTTAATGTTCACATAGGCCGACAGCTCATCCAGCAGCACGTCGCGCTGGTCGTACAGGTCATTTGGCAGCATACCGTGTGGTTCGACGGATGCGATCTGCTTGTTTAGGCCGTCGATCTGGCGGATGAGGGAATTGACCTTGTTTTCTGTGACGTCCACTTCGTTCAAGTAGTCGCGCTGAATCGCCTGGATTGCGCTGTAATTCGTGCCGATTGTGTCAGCAAGCGCTTCGCCGTTCTGACGCACAACGGATCGAGCTCCGGCGTCCTCCGGATTAACGGACAAGTCCTGGAGCGACTGCCAGAAACGGTCCATCGCCTGGGAAATCCCGTCATCGGACGGCTCGTTCATGATGTCCTCCATTTTCGTCAGTGCATCAAGCCGGGCGCCCCAGTAGCCGTTTTTATGATTTTCTTCGCGGTACTGAATATCAAGAAACGATTCCCGGACCCGCTGCACTTCCCCTGCTTTCACACCGGTGCCCATTTGTCCCGGAATACCTGGCTTATTGAAGGCCGGGCTCGGGAAGGCTTCCGTCTGGGTAAAATTCACCCGCTGACGGGAATAGCCCTCCGTATTGGCATTGGCGATATTATGGCCGACCGTCATCAGTGCTGACTGGTTGGCACTCAGCGCGCGGCGCGCTGTTTCAAGTCCGCTGAACGTGGAAACCATTGCGTTACTCCTCCCTGCAGAAAAAGGCCGCCCCTGTTAGGCTTTTGAATCAAACAGGGACCGCCCGTTCTGTTCCTCTTCTTCCCGGCCGCTGCCGGAATAGCTGCTGAACTGCCGGTTCGGCTTCATCGTATCGAGGCTCACGCTTACAAAGCGAAGCGAATCCTCCAACAGCTGCCGGTTTAAGTCATTTTGCGCCTGCAGCCTGTCGACGACATCGATCAGCTTCGTACGCATCGCGCCGAACGCTTCTTTCTCATCTTCTGTTAACAGCGGCGCGAGATCACTCAGCGTCGCCTGCTTCGGAGGCAGGTTCTCTGCCCGCAGCAGCCCTGCTGTCAGCGTGCGCCTTGCCGTTTCAAGCTTTGACAGCCTGGCAGCGAGTCCTGCTTCCTGACGCACGAGGTCATCGAGTGCTTTCGTATCGTTTTGCTGAACGGCTGCTGTCTTTTCTTCCGCAGCTGTCAGAAGCTCTTCGTGCACGCTGAGCTGTGCCTGCAGAATGGTGTATAAATTATCCTTCATACAGGCCTCCCCTTACTTATTCCAGTAGTCGTATAGTTTCCGCGCGGTTTCATTTACGTCCGGCTTATACGTGCCGTTCTGCACCTGCGCTTTCAGCTCCTGCACCTTCTGCTCACGGGCTTCTGTAAATTCACGGGCCTTCGCAAGCTCTTTTGCCTGCGCGGAAATTTCCAGCTGATCCGCTTTTTTCACGATCTCTTGTTGCTGACGCTGCACGTTCTGCTGGCTTTTATAAGCCTGAACCGAGTGCATCGGATTGATTTTCATTCGGGCGCCACCTCCTTCTGCTCGCAGCAGAGTCATTTCCTCCATGATAGCATGTCATCCGCTTCCGTGCTTCTACGGCTAGTATCGGCAGAAAGCGCACGCATGTTTACCGGTCTTTGCGTACTTTTCCTTCTAGGGAATGGTAGGTCGTGTAACGGCTTTTTTCGCGAACGGCCTTCCGGTCGCTGAAATCCTTCTCGCGGTTTGACTGCTCGATGCCTGATTCGATCCTCGACCGGCACGTTGAGCAAAGCTTTCCTTCGCGGATATCTTTCCCGCAGGCGTCGCACGGGTACGTTAAATTCGGAAACTGGGAAAGTAAAATGCGTCCTTCCCGGATAAACTGAAAGATGCGTTCCTTCGTGACGCCCGTACTCTCGACGACTTCATCGATCGTCGCCCGACGGTTGTCGCGTTTGCGGATAAAGCTGTACACCGTATCAAACTGGGCTTCAACGTCTTTGGCGCACGTTTCACAAACGCTTCTAAGCGCCTTGACGAAAAGCCCGCCACAGTCCGGACAGTTGGCTAACTCCGGCATATGCGTTCCTCCTCTGCAAACCGGATCATCTCCGGCTTTTCTACGCTTAATATCGGCAGGGAGAGCACGGTTTACATGGGACTTTTGCGTAACGAACGTGCTACTGTTATCCCACATACGGATACGGCGCCCGCCCGCATCAGAACGTCTTTACAGGCGCGCATCGTAGCACCAGTCGTATAAATATCGTCAACAAGCATAATCCGCATGCCGGTCACATTCCCTGTTACGTGAAACGCTTCGCGCAGATTCGCTTCCCGCTCTGCCGGCGTCGATTTACTTTGCTTCGCCGACAGCGTGCGCCTCGCGAGCAGAAGCTTCGGACGTTTCACGACGAGCGCAGCCTGATTAAAGCCACGTTCAAACAACCGGTCCGGATGCAGCGGTACTGGTACGACTGCGTCCGCTTTCGGAAGCCGGCGTAAAAGCCGCTGCATCGGCAGCTGGAATAGTTGTGCGAGCGCCGCATCACCGCGGTATTTGAAGCGAGCAAGCACGTCCTTGACGTCGTCGTTGTACGGATAGAAGGAGCGCTGCATAAAGTCCTCCGGCTGACAGGCCGCACAGTGCGGCTTTGAATCGGGATGCCCGCAAATCGTACAGCACCTCGCCTGGTTAATCGGCGCGAGCTTATCGGTGCACGCTGAACAGAGCGGCGGCAGCTTCGACTGCAGCAGCGAATACCAGTCGCCGGCCGGATAAATTGTCTCGGAGCAGAGCAGGCACGTGCCGGTTACAATGAGCTTCATCGGCTTTCCCTGTTCAGGCGCCGTATCGTAGCAACGGCTCGCACCGCAGCAGTCGTCTTTCCAAAATGAAAAAACGCGACGTCGCCGTTCGGGTAGCGCGGGCTGCGTCCGGCCCGTCCGGCGATTTGAATCAGGGCGGTTTCAGTGAAAATTGGCGCTTCGATTCCGAGCACGGCTGTCTGCACGTTTTCGATCGTAATTCCCCGCTCCAGAATTGTTGTCGTCACGAGCACGTCGATCTGCTTGTTCCGAAAGGCCTTCACCCGCTCAGCCCGGAGCGGCTCCCCGGAATACACGCTCGTACAGCGGATACCGGGAAGGAGCTTAGTGACCGCTTCTCTGACTGGCTCCAGATCAGCGGTTTCCGGTACAAACAGCAGCACCTGCCGTTCTCGGTGCTTTCGTAAAAAGCGGGCGAGGGTCTCCGGCAGCCGGCTCTTTTCAAGCCGTTTCTGCCAGCGACCTGCCCAGTAAAAGGCCGGGACCGGCAGATCAGCGCCGTGGTAGCGCCTCCCGACGGTGACAGCAGGAAGCTTGCCGCGTTTCGCCTCCTGCTGCAGCGTGCGTGACGGCGTTGCTGTCACATATACGGTGAGGCCGTTTTGTTCTACCGCCTGACCGGCTGCCTGGAGCAGCGCAGCATCCGCTGAAAATGGGAACGCGTCGACTTCATCGATGATGAGCACCGGAAAGGCGTCGCGAAAGCGGAGCAGCTGATGCGTCGTGGCAACGGCTATATCAAAGGAAGCGAGCCGTTCGTGCGGCTCCTTGCCGCCGTAAAACCCGGCCGTTTTCGCTTCCGGAAACGCAGCCCGAATGCGTGGTTCCAGCTCCTGCACGACGTCCCTCCTCGGCGTAGCGATCATGACCGGCTTCTGATCAGCCAGCACCGCTTCGATAAGCGGAAACAGCATTTCTGTTTTGCCAGCGCCGCAGACCGCCCACAACAGCTGCCGGCTCCTCTTTTTCCGATAAGCCGTGACAAGCGTATCCGCTCCCTGCTGCTGCAGGTCCGAGAGCGAGCCGCTCCAGGTGCAGGCTGCAGGATGGGCTGCTGGCGGTGACGCCCGGTACAGATACGTGCACGCTGTGATTCGGCCCATCATCAAACAGCCGCGGCAGTAGCTGCACGCTTTGCCGCAGCGTCCGCACGAACCCGGTAAGTTTGTCGGCGTTTCTCCGCAGCGCCGGCATGTTTTTTGAATCGCCGCCGCTTTCGTAACAATCCCTTCTGCTTCGAGTGTATCAAGAAGCTGTTTCATGCTGTCGTAGCTCTCACAAAATGGTTCGCCGCCTGCCAACGCCGCCACGAGCTCGTCGATCGTGAGCTGCCTGCCGCGAAGGGCGGTGATGATTTCTTTTTCCATAAAAAAGACCCCTTTCCCAATTGAAATGAGGTCCGTTCGTATCACATAGGTTGTCGTTCGATACATTTGCTTCCGCCGGCGGCTGTTAGACCGTTGCCGGCGGTCATGAATCTCAGTCGAGGTGCATCCAGCCGATGCCGATCGCGCCGGGCCCTAAATGGGTGCCGATGACCGGACCGAAGTGGCTGATGTACACGTCCGCGTTCGGATACTGCTCGCGCAGCTCGTCTGCGATTGGCTCTGCTTTATCCAGGCAGTTGCCGTGAATGACGGCAATCGACGCCGATTCCTCCTGCGTTAAGTCCGAGTCAAGCAGCGAGCGAATTTTCGCAATCGCTTTTTTCTCCGTACGCACTTTTTCGTACGGGACGATTTTTTTGTCTTCAAAATGAAGCACTGGCTTCACCTTGAGCATACTGCCGATAAACAGCTGGGCGCCGTTCAGGCGTCCGCCGCGGTGCAGATGATTCAAGTCGTCGGCCATAAAATAGGCGCTTGTTTTTTCTTTCAGCTCCTCGAGCCGAGCCATAATCGCTTTGCCGTCCTTGCCTTCGTTCGCAAGCTTGGCTGCTTCGAGCGCATAAAAGCCTTGAATCATGCAGCTCACTTCGGAATCAAACACGTGCACAGGCAGCTCCTCAAACATGTTCGCTGCGGCAACGGCCGTCTGGAACGTGCCGCTGATGCCGCTGGAGAGCGTGACGACGACAATTTCATCGTATTCCGCTCCAAGCTCGCGATACGTTTCCTCGAACAGACCGATGCTCGGCTGCGACGTCGTCGGCAGCTTTTCCGTATGCTTCATTTTGTAATAAAAATCTTCAAATGTAATGTCCCATTCTTCCTTAAACGTTTCCTCACCGAAAATCACGTTCAGCGGCACCATCGTAATGTTATACTGCTTGCGTGTTTCTTCCGGTATGTAGGATGTAGAGTCAGTAATCACCGCTGTTTTACCCATCGCCAGGTCCCCTTTTTCGTCAAAATTGTCCGTTTGCTGTCTATCTTCCATAGTAGCAGACCGTCTTTTCGCATGTCTATTGTTTCCTGGAAAACACGCGGAAGGACCCACAGAAAAGCCGCCCCTGCGTAAGGGACGGCAGCTTCCTTAATTTACTTTCACCCAGCCATTTTTAATCGCATCGACAACCGCCTGCGTGCGGTCATTCATGCCCATCTTCTGCAAAATGTTACTGACGTGGTTTTTAACCGTTTTTTCACTGATATAGAGTGCCTCGCCGATTGAGCGGTTGCTCTTTCCATCCGTCATCAGCTGCAGCACTTCGCACTCACGGCGCGTCAGCAGGTGCAGCGGACGACGGTACTCGACTTCACGGAAGCCGACTTCCGTTTCCCCGCCGCCATCTGTCGCCAGACGACGATATTCTTTAATGAGGTTAAACGTTACTTTTGGATGGATGTACGCCCCGCCCTCGCCAACGACTTTAACGGCTTCGATCAGAGCCTCGGTATCCATTTCCTTAAGCAGGTAGCCGGAAGCGCCTGTTTTCAGCACGTGCGTGACGTACGTTTCATCATCGTGAATGGAAAGAATAAGAACTTTAACGTTCGGGAACGTTTCCACAAGCTGCTTCGTCGCTTCCATCCCGTTCATTTCCGGCATGTTAATGTCCATCAGCACCACGTCCGGCTGGTTTTGACGCACGAGATCGATGACTTCTGACCCGTCATTTCCTTCCGCCACGACTTCAATGCTGTCTTCCATGGAAAGAATCCGCTTTACACCTTCGCGGAACAGCTGATGATCATCAATGAGTACAATTCGCAGTTTGTTTTCCATGCTATCTTCCTCCTGTAGGTATATTCATTACGCTGTATCAACGGGAATCTGCACAATAATGAGGGTCCCTTTGCCTTTTTTCGAATCGATGCTTATTTTGCCGTCGAGCATGTTAATCCGTTCCTTCATGCCGATCAGACCAAAGCTGCCTTCTTTTTTCTTGTCGAGATCAAAGCCGCGTCCGTTATCCCGGATCACCGCGGTAACGAGGTGGTCCTTCACGTCAAGCTTCACCTGAATGAGCGTCGGGTCCGCATGCTTGACCGCGTTGTTGACGGCCTCCTGTACGAACCGGAAAATCGCAACTTCCATGTCCGTCGGATAGCGGATCTCGCGCCCCATGTTGCGGAGCTCAATGGTAATGCCAGACCGTTCTTCGACGTTTTTTAAATACTTACCGAGCGTCGGCAGCAGTCCGAGATCATCGAGCGCCATTGGACGAAGATCGTAAATGATGCGCCGCACTTCCGCAAGCGAGTCTTTCACCATGCTCTTCATGTCGCGGATCTCCTGGCGGGCCTGCTCAATACCCTGCTTATCAAGCACGCGCTCGACAATTTCAGAGCGGATAGCCACGTTCGCCATCATTTGAGCCGGTCCATCGTGAATTTCACGGGAGAGCCGCTTGCGCTCTTCTTCCTGCGCCTGAATAATCTGCAGACCGAACCTCTGCATCTGCTCCGCGTCCTCCAGCATCTCGGAAACCTGCTGCAGGTCTCCGGTTAAATAATGGATGACGACGTTGATCTGATTGATCAGCTGCTCGGCACGCTCCATCGTTTCCTGAAGCTTTACGAGCCGCCGTTCAATATGGTCACGTCTGCTGCGCAGCTGCTTTTCCTCCTGGTGAAGCACCGCAAGCTCCACCTGAAAGTTATTCGCCTGCTCATACGCCTCGCGCACCTCCTGATCGGAGTAGCTGTCAAAGTGACGGCTGACCTCTGCCAGACGGTTGCGGGCGAAGCGGGAATGAACTTCGGAGCGCTCGACCTTATCAATAACTGTAATGACCTTATCCTTTATCACTTTCAATTCTTCTGAAAGTGTTTCATACTCCTGACGGGAATCCTCACCGATGTCAAAAATCTGTTCCTTGCTTTTGCCGACGGTGTCCATCATCCCGGTCAGAATATCGTCTATCGACTGTAAGGAGCTCATTGCACCCCTCGCTTTCTCCCTGGGGACGGCATCCTTATGCAGGGCTTTTCAAACATAAGCCTATATATCTAGTCGATGCCGGATATTTTTCTCTGGGGGTCCCGCAGCATGAGGCGAAAAGAATATTTCGTAAAACTTGTCCCCTCATTCCCTTGCTTGGGATAAAGCTGTGTAAACCACAGACAGGCATGAAGCCTTTTTCCTATTTTCTCTTATATGCAGAAAATGGTCAAGTAAAGCTCTCATCATCAGAATGCCTTCCTTGACAGTATCTCATTACTCATCTTACCCTAAAAAGGGACTGATCTCGGGATAATTCACAACTTTTCTATATTTTTTTAGAATCCAACTTTTGTGCTAGAAATCAGGATGTTCGCTGAAAGGAGCGATGACGTTGCTAAATCAGTACTATACCGTCAAGCCGGAGGGCGAGTCGGAAATTGTCATTCAAAAGTCACGTTTTATTACCTACGTGCGGCGCACGGAAACGGAAGAGGAGGCTGCAGCATTCATTGACGAAATCAAGCAGCGCCACCGCGATGCCAACCATAACTGCTCCGCCTACATGATCGGCGAGCACGATTTAATCCAGAAAGCAAACGATGACGGCGAGCCGTCCGGCACCGCCGGTGTCCCGATGCTGGAAGTCCTGAAAAAACGCGCCTTAAAAGACACGTGTGTGGTCGTTACCCGCTACTTCGGCGGCATTAAACTCGGCGGCGGCGGGCTGATCCGCGCATACGGTTCGGCAGCCTCTGCCGGCATCAATGCGACCGGCGTCGTGGAGCGCCGTCTTGGCACGGTGATCCGCTTCCAGTTCGACTACGGCCTGCTCGGCAAAATTGAGAACGAAGTCCGTAACTCCGATTATATTCTGAAGGACATCGCCTACGAAGAGAACGTTCGCATGACCTGTTTCGTCGAAGCTGGCGGCGAAGACACCTTCGAAAGCTGGATCGCCGATCTCTCCAGCGGCCAGGCAGCCATTACCCGCGAAGGCAGCGAATACATTGAAATCGACGTCGCGTTACAAGGCGACGAACGCGAATGAACGAAGCAGAGGCCCCGGCGATGAAGTGACGCCGGGGCGGTTTTAGGTGGATGGGGGTGGTTTTGGCATTAGGGTTTGTTGTGCGGGAAAAAAGTTTTCATTCCGGGAATGAAAGTTATTATACTCCGGACCAAACTTTTCAAGTTGCGGAGAAAACTTATCATTCTGCGACTTAAACTTATTACGGTTATCACCATCTGTTCTATAAAACGAAAATCTTATCATTTGCCCCACTGAACTTTTCAACTACCAACATCAAGTTATCATTCCTTCCCCCCATTATCCACCTCCACAGATTTCATCTGCATTTTACGAACCGCTCTCACTCAGGCTATGACATAAGAGTAAAAAAGCTTCCGCCAGTACGCGGAAGCTTCCTTGCTAATCATAACGCTTAAACACATACAGCTGTCCTTTCCGTTCGAGAAACGGAAGCATTAACCGCCTGCCTACCTGATAGGATGGCTTCCGTAATAACGTTAAGAAAACACGCATCGTTACAGGCGTTTTAAGTAGTATCCGCAGATCCTGCAGTGCTTCAATATGGCGATCCGGCTGAGCTTCCCCGCAGTCACAGCATACCCACGTGCCATAGCTCCGCTTAAGCGCTCCCTCACATGTCTTACATGCAATTGGATAAAATAACTCCAGTTCGTCAATACCGTACCGCTTTAATAGATCCTCCTGTTTTTCCATACTCTCCTGCTTCAAACGCATCAACACGTTTGTTAACGCATTTTGTGAAACTTTTTTTCGCGAATATTTCTGAAATAATACGTCTATTATAGTAGGAAGCCGGCTGCTGTGATAAATGTTTGCTACATTTTCGGGAACGATGAGGCGGGCAGCCGCATTGGAGGAAATGACATGCGCTTCCATAGGCATATCCTTTATCCCTAATTCAGCCAGCTTGTGTTTTAAAAATGCTGCCTGACGAACACTTTGGCTGAGAGGACAAGCGAATGCTCGTTTTTCTCCATTAGTATCTTGAATCAGCTGGCCTTGTTCCGGATAAAAATACAAGCTGCCAGACATTTGCTTGATTTCACCTATGTATAAAAAATATGGAGTCGCTATAAGGAGATCGATCTGAAAGATGTGGCTGGAGGTGGTATCTCGTAGTCTGAGCTGCTGAAGCACCGTGCAATGCTCCGCGAGAAGCGGGAAATAATACTGTACTGACTCTTCACCATAGTGACCGGCCGTATAGCGCCGGTAATCTGAATCAATCTTTTTCCTGCTTGGATGATCAGGCGGCAGCCTGCGAAGAAGCGCTTCGTACTGATCAAATAGAATCGGTCGAACAATTGAGGATTTTGGCATGAAAGCCTCCTTCTGTCATTTTTATCTATTATAAGGAGAGAATCCCTTGATTGCAAACATACATTCCCCATTCAACATGAAAATACGGTGTCCTTTTTACCATTTTCTCTATTATGTAGCTATTCGCATCAGATGCAGCAGCGTTGTGTAGTGAGATAAAAATGAAACTTATTAAACGGACGCTCGAAAGTTTTATCCTCCCCCAGAAACTTATCATTCAAGGTAAGAAAGTTTTCATTTCCGCTGCTAAAGTTATTACGGTTATCATTCTCAGACTGTTATAACGAATAACTTATCATTCTAGCTCCTAAACTTTTCATTCTCTCCTTCAACCTTATCATTTATACATAACGACCAGTATCTACCCCATCATCCACCTCCGCAGGCTCCTGCCTGCCTCTGTTAAGAACGATCTTTCAGAGGTGGTTTCAGCTGGATGATCATTTTAAGCGAGCAACGCAAAAAAGCCTCCGCCCGGAATGCCGGACGGAGGCTGCATGAAAAAACGTATTAGAGGCTGCGCGCACCGATGTAAGTGCGGCTCCAGTATGGGTTGCTCATGTTGGAAATAGTTACCCCTGTAGAAGAACCAGAGTGGATGAACTGATTGTTTCCAATGTAAATTCCTGCGTGAGATGGACCTGTGCGCGTTTCAAAGAATACGAGATCGCCGACAGATGGACTGGATACGCGTGATCCGGCGTTCCACATTTGTGCTACTGTACGTGGCACGCTCTTGCCGTTCTGTGCGAAGCTGTACTGAATGAAGCCGCTGCAGTCAAATCCGCGCGGGCTTGTTCCGCCCCATACGTACGGGCTGCCAACGAGGCTGCGCGCCGTAGAGATCACACCGCTGTTGCTGCTTGAAGAGCTTGCGCCTGCTACAGAAGTAGACTGGCTGCTGTTGCTGCTTGAGCTGGAAGAGCTCGCTGCAGTCGAGTTGCTGCTTCCGCCTGATACGCCGAGGGAGCTGAGCGTACGTGGACCAGCTACGCCGAAGAAGTTACCGCGAGGGCTGGAAATACGGTTGGAAAGCTGATACGCCTGAACAGCTGCGAGTGTCTTAGGTCCGAAAACGCCGTCAATGTTAGAAGAGCTGTTATAGCCCTGGCTTGCCAGAGACTGCTGAAGCGTTTCAACGCTGCTTCCGCGGTCACCCATCTTTACTGAAGCTTCTGTAACTTCCGGAGCAATAAAAATCGCGCCTGCAACTGCCAGTGTCATCATAAGTTTTTTCATGTTTTTCGTCTCCCACTTTCTTATTTTGTTTTTATATTTTTTGTTTTTATTTTAGGTTTCCTGCTAACGAGATTAATCATATTAAATTTCTTCAGAGAAATAAACCTATTTTAGAAAATGACAACAAACTTCAATCAACCTGACATGCTTATGTAACACTTCGTCTTATTAGGACCAATTATTACCTTTTAAATATTCTTAAAGTCCTCTTTTTAGGACAAATCTTGTCGTGTGACCGTTTATTTGTTTGTTACAAAGCGATTTACGCTCCAAAATGACTGATTCTATTGAGTGAATTCTTTGTGAAATACACACAATTCCCTTTTCTACTATAGCATTGTGCTTTCTTCTGCTGCAGAGCTGATGCGGCATCATGGGAAAATAGTTATTTTTCTGAAAGATTATCGTTCGTCCGGCTTCATCGGCATCGCTTTCATGCTATACTGGACAGCGACAGCCTTACATAAGAAAGATTGATTATACGCTTGGAGGGACAATCATGGGATATTTTCCAGATCATACACCAATTGAGGAGCTCGAACTTCTCGGCGCAGAGGCCGCTGCTTCTCCGAAAAAACGAACAGAGGAAAATGAGGAGCCTGCACAAACAGAGCTTTCCCTGCACCCGGACTGGAACATCAGTGAAACCGACCGGGCCGCTTTTGAGAAATTGCACGGTGACTTGAATGAATTGCAAAAAGATCAGCTTTCCCTTGCCGGAATCCGCTGGGACCAAAACGATAACGGCGACTACGAATTTCTCGTGTTTATCCGTCAGACGCTTGAAAAAAGCGCTGCGTTTAAATTAACGGTCATCGAGCTCTACGATGAAGCAGATACGCTGCTCGGGCGAAAAGAATTTGATCTGACTGATCTCGGCGAACTGCCGGCCATGAGCAGCCGGCCGTGGACGTTTACGTTCGGGGACAAGGATATGTTCGGACATGACGTGCCGCAGAGCGGATGGAAGCTCGTCTTCAAGAAGAAGAAAAAAGAAATTCCAGAGCATCAGCTCTCACTCACGCCTGCTTGGCGCAAGCGGCTTTCTGCCGAGAACAAGCGCCAGCTGAAGCAGGTCGTCGACAACATGAGGCCGCCAAAGCACGGCCAGGTGAATTTCGTCGGCCTTCGCGCCACGTTTTTACGTGATCGGAAGGAACTTCACGTGACGATGCTGATCCGCAACGGCAGCGACCGTAACGTGAACATCGAAACACTTCCGCTTCAAGTAGAAGATGCAACTGGAGAAATCGCGGCTCGCGGCGGCTTCCGTCTTAAGCCGAAGCTGCAGGTCAAGGCACATACGACGACCCCGTGGAACTTCGTATTCCCGGAGCGCATGCTGTTAAAGGAAAAGCCGGATCTGACGAAGTGGAAGGCCTATCCGCCGAAGCGCAAAAAGGAAGAAGGTACCTCCGAAGAAGAATAAGCCGAACGCCGCAGCTATCTGCGGCGTTTTTCTATTGCGTGCACATGAAAAAGCCGCCCGAATTGGACGGCTTCTTCGCTACGGCGTATAAAATTTCTGCGTAAAGAACGGCCGATCGTCTTCGCCGTAATCTGCACCGACGCCGAGCTGTTCAAAATCAGGACTCAGCAGATTTTCACGATGCCCCATCGAATTCATGAGGCCTTGCTGGGCAAAGATGGCACTCGCCTGCCCGGAAGCCAGGTTTTCGCCGGCTCTGGAGTAATTCAGACCCGCTTCCCGCATGCGGTTAAACGGAGACTGACCTTCCGGGGATTCGTGCGCAAAATAGTTTCGCTCCGCCATGTCGCTGCTATGCGCTTTCGCGACCGCTGCCACCTCGTCGTTCCACTCAAGCGGTTCGAGGCCGTGTTCGACGCGGTCCGCATTGACAACTTCAAACATGAGCGCAGATGCTTCTTCTGCTGCTGCATCAGATCCCTCACCGTAGTACCCGTCCAGTGCCTGCTCCGTCTCGGTTTCAATCAGCTGGATCGCGGCGACTTCCATGTTTTGATGAATGTCATAAAACACGGTTAAATAGCCTTCATCGGTTTCAAACAAATCAAATTCGTCGCTTTCAGCCTGCGAATAGCGCGTGTTTCCTTTTGTGATATAGGCGGCTGGTTCACCAAGCGCCTCTCGTGCTTCTGTTTCGTCAGCAGGCGTTGATCCATCCGGCAGCGTCCATTCTGTATTGCTGTAAAGTGCTGTCACCACGCCATCTTCCATGCCGATCAGGCGGAAATGATCATAGCTGTCGTGATAGCTGTACCAGTCAAAGCCGTAATGACTCTCCATCACACGCTCCGGCTCCCCGAAGAGCGCTTCCACGTCCTCGGCGCTGTCACCGACAGCAACACCGTCTACTTCTATCGCTTCCCGGTCTTCTTCCGGCTCCTGTTCATGCTCGGACGGCGCCTCTCCCAGTTCCGGCGCATCCGTACCGGCCTGACTCATCGTCACCGTGACTTCCTTACGTCCGTCATTTATAACCGCGCGGTTCTCTCCCTCTTGAAAATCCGTATCGACATCCAGAGTCTGTTCCAGGAAGGAAAGCGGCAGATACTGTTCTTCATCTGCGCTGTAAACCGGTTTCTCCAGTTCCACGTAATCGCCGTTTACGTTTACTTCCTCATCGTCCGGCGCAAACTGAAAAATGACGCCTTGCCGCTCTGCAGTGTACAGGTTTTCATCCTCATTCCATGTAAGCTCGGCCTCCAGCTCCGTCATCGTATCGTGGAACGGCACCATCGGCACCTCGTCTACGATAAGGCCTCCGTCAATCGTGACATCCTCAGACCCCATCGTCGTCGTAAGCTCCGGCTCCTGCTCCCGGACATCGCTTACTTCATCAAAAGGAAACCAGAACACAAATACAATAACGGCGAAGAAAAAGAAAATAGAAAATCCAGGTGTTGCTGCTCGTCGATGACGCATCACGCAAAACTCCTTTATCCTTACGCATCCTCCATCGTAAAGTAGCTGCGGAGCTCTTCCAGCTTTTTCGCTCCGATACCTTTTACGCGGATCAGATCGTCGATGCTCTCAAAATTTCCGTTCTCCTTACGCTCCCGGATGAAGCTTGCGGCAAGCTCGGAACCAACTCCGGGAATTTGAAGCAGTTCCTCTTCATAGGTTCGGTTAGGATGAATAAGGACCGCTTTGTCCTCAGTGTCGTCTTCATTAGAAGCCTCTTTCTCCTCTTTCTCGTCAGCTTCCGCTTCACTTTTTGAATCATTTTGACCTTTTTCTCCGGGCGCTCCCGTGTCTTTTTCAGCGCCGTTGTCCGGTGCTGCTTCATTTTCCTGCTCTTCCTCAGCGGCTTCTGTCCCGCCTTGTGACTCAGAATCGACCGGCTGTTCGTTTTCTTCTGCCGGTTCCTGCGATTGCTGGTCACGATCGTCTTTACCCGGCGCCTTTACCGGCTCATCCTCCAGCCAATTCAGCAGGCTGCGTCGTACGGCAGGGAAAAACTTATAGGCTGCTCCTGCTGCAGTTAAAAAAGCGATGATTTTCTTAAGCATGTTCCAGGTCTCCTTCCGTACAGGCAGTCTGAAACTGCGGACGGCTGTGTGAAACAGTATATCAGCCTTCCGCAGCTGTATCCCCCTGTATCAGGTCTTTTTTATCATATTCCACATTATACCTGGAAACAAACCGGTATAACAGCAGGTTCAGGCAGGATTTTAAGCATTTATGTCGAATAGAACAAGACGCTGAAACCATTGGCCCGCATGAGCCCGGTTTTCATAAGTCGTGATGACAAGTATGTGCTTCCTCATTTTCCCACATTCCTTCAGAATTCCTCTCAGCGAACACATCCTCATGACATTTTCAGTAAAGGAACGATGTCCTGTGACCCCACCTGCTGTCCATGCCCTGCGCCTCCGCTCTCCCAGACTGGCAGAATCTGCCGCTGAAATCGATCTGCTTTTGCACATAACCGCTTTCATGAAGCAAAAGCACCCGTTTTCTCTGTTAAGCTACACTGTGTTAGACGATGCTTTTCATCTGACGTTACAGCACGAGGGCATTCGGCCGCTCCGCCTTCTGCAGCAGCTAGCGGCCCGCTACCACAACTCCCTGATAGAGTCAGGCCGCGGCCTCGTCCGCAGCGATTATCAGTGCCGGACGCTCGCTACACGGCGCAGCCTGCTTGAGACCGTCAAGTATCATCACCTTCTGCCGGTTCTGCACGATTACCATCCTTCCCCCGATGCCGGAGCACGCTCCAGCTATGCCGCATATGTAAGAGAAGAAAACGGCTTTATTGACCGCGAGTCTGTGCTGCAGTCGTTTCCGGGAGGCACGGATGCCTTCTGCCGCTTTCATGAGAGAGAGCTGGGCACCGCTGTCTCCAGCCTGCAGCTCCGCGAATATTCCGAGGCTTACCTTGCTGCGCTGTATACAGTCACCGGATCGGAAGCGGTTGATATATAACATTTGCACACCGTCGACTAATAATCCCTGTTTTTCTCATGCATAAATAGGACTATAAACGACTTACTCGCTGGTTATCATACTACTATCGACCTGATACTTATGCTATACTTACCTTACTTAAACAGACTGTATAAGAAGGCAGGTGAGGTCGTGCAGGAGTCGCTTATTGTGCTCGACGTGCTTTATGACTGGAGGCTTGTGCTGTTCTCGGTAACCGTCGCCATCGTCGGTTCCTATGTGGCACTGGAGATTAATACGAGGTTAACCATGCTTCATTCGTCAAAAAATCAGTTTTTATGGATGGGAATCGGCGCCGTTACAATGGGCGTTTCGATCTGGTCGATGCATTTCATTGCAATGTCGGCGTTTCAGCTGTACGTTCCGCTCACCTATAACTGGTGGCTCACTGCTTTTTCGGTGCTCCCTGCGATTATTGCCGCGTTTACCGCCTTTTTCGTGCTGCACCGCATGCAGCTCCGGGCGCTGACGATCCTTGCTGCAGGGCTGTTTATGGGCTTCGGGATTGTTGCAATGCATTACAGCGGCATGCATGCTGTTACGTTTGCAGGTGTGGTGACTCACTCTCCGGCGCTCGTTATTACCGCTTCTACTGTGGCGGTTGTCGTTTCCTTTGCGGCGCTGCTTCTGTTTACCCTGACCAAAAATATCCGCTCGATTCCTATCCGCGCGCTTGTCGCCTCCGTGATGGGTCTGGCGATCGCATCGATGCACTACACAGGAATGGCAGGCACGGATTTTTGTCTTCCGGCCGGTATGAGCTCGCTCATTCAGCAGGAGCCGGTCAGCTCAACGAACGTATTTGGTGCGACGACGCTGTTTACAGCTGGCACGATCTTTGTCGCGGTTCAGTTTATTCTTTACAGTGAAAATCGCTGGTTTAACCGGATGACGTTCACTGATGCTGCGACCGGACTGGCTAACCGCCGTCAACTGGAAGGGCTCTCAGCTGCCTCGCTTCAGCGCTTCGGGGCTGCCTGCGCGCTTGAAATCAATGATATGAAGGACTGGTCGCTTCACTACGGGTATGCAGCAGCTGACCGGCTGACAAAACAGGCGGCTGAGGTTCTGCAGCGGAGACTTCCGCTCCAGGCTGAGCTGTATAAGACAGAAGACAACCGCTTTACCGTTTTTCTTCCTGAGGCCCCGATATTAGACCTGCGGGAATGTATGGCTGAGCTTGCACAGCCAGTAAGGGCCGAGCTCCCGGAATCGAATCAGATCATGGAGCTTACCTTTTCTGCAGGGGCTGCCTGCGCAGCTGATAAAAAGCCGCTGGCTGAGCTGCTGCAGGAGCTTGATCATGCACTCCGGACGGCGCTGCGAACGAAGCGCGACATTGTGTTTTATGATGAAGATGCGGCCGAACAGGCTCGCGAGGAACGGATTATTCAGGAGCTTCGCCATGCGATAAGCGGCGGAACGCTTGAAGCGTATTACCAGGTGAAGGTCGATTTGCAGACGATGCGCGCCGAGAAAGCAGAGGCGCTTGCCCGCTGGACGCATCCGGAGCTTGGAATGATTTCGCCCGGCGAATTTATTCCAGCCGCAGAGCGGGCCGGACTGATTGTGCCTTTAACTGAATACATGCTGCACCGTGTCTGCAGGCAGCTTCTTACGTGGGACGAGTCGGGTGTACCTGTCCGGGAAGCGGCGCTGAACCTCTCTCCGGTCCACTTTCAGGCAGTCGGCGCGAACGAACGAATTCAAGATATCGTTTCCGGATACGGGATCGACCCCGGCCGAATTGAACTGGAGATCACCGAAACGGCCATGATGCGCAATCTGGAAACGGCAGTCGCACAAATGGAGGAGCTGCGCGCGTTTGGCTTTCGGCTTGCGCTGGATGATTTTGGCACTGGTCTGTCATCGCTTACGTACCTGCAGCAGCTCCCGGTGCATACGCTGAAAATAGACCGCAGCTTCATCTCGCGCCTGACCCGCTCACCGGAAGATCAGGCGATCGTCAAATTAATGATCGATTTTGCTGCAACCACCGGCCTGCATGTGGTCTGTGAAGGCATCGAATCCCGGGAAGAGCTGCTTGCGCTGAGGCTCATGGGCTGCCACGACGGACAAGGCTTTCTCTTTCAGCGTCCGGTTCCCGCTTCAGAAATTACCGTTCGTTATGATCTGGATCTTACCTCCTGAACGACAAAAAAGGCTGTTCCATGTCATACATGGAAACAGCCGGGTAAAAATGGCACAGCCTTTCAACTTACATGTTTATTCGTTTGGCTGTATTTCCCCTCTGCTTACCTAGCCTGCCGTGGGCTGGCATTCAGCTATTGCTCAAGGGGACCCTGTTCAGAAGGGAGAATGGCGCCGTAGGATGGAGCTGCTTCACTTGCGCTTTTCATGCCGTTCAAGTTCGAACGGCGATGAGGCTTCACTCGGACACAGGCTTCTCACGAGAAGCCTTCGAGACCCAGTCCGGCTCCGCTCGTGCGTTAATGCCGTTCGCAGATCTGAACGGCACGGAATCTTCAGGCTGCGCGGCTTCCACGGGCACGCTGGACACAAAGGGGAAATGGATTTGTTTGATGGAGAAAAACGTTCCAATCGCTGGACGCTGCGGCTTTTTTTGGTGGGTACGTTGACGTTCATCCCGATTCGACATCGAAGCGCTGCCTAACGAAAGGTTCCCTCTAGATGGAATAAGCTCGTGTGAATCATCACCAGGGTTTTAACCGGACAGCCAGCTGCTAAATCGGAGGAAACTCGACTCCGAGAGGATCAGAACGAGGCGAAGATCCGGCGGACGAAAGGAAGAAGCGGTTAGCTGAGGCCGTTCCCTCCGGAAAGCGAGGGTCCGCAGATATAGGCAGATGCAATCTTATTCACCTAACATGACTTTATCAACACACAGCTTCGCAGGCGAAGCTGTGTTTTTTCTACAAACGTTCAGCTAACCTTTCCGTCCAATTTTTCCTCAATCAAATTACCGACGCGCGCCAGCAATATCGTTACGATGACTGCCGTAACAGCCAGTCCGTAAAACCCGGCTGCGATGCTGATACCGACTCCGCCGACGAAAAAAATCATCGCAGCTGACGTCAGTCCGGTCACGTTGAACCCATCCTTTAAAATGACGCCGGCTCCCAGAAATCCAAGCCCGGAAACGATTTGAGCGGCGAGACGCATCGGATCCATCATAATATTGTCGGACATTTCCGAAAAATGCACGACGCTGTGAATTGAAATCAGCGTAATGAGACAGCAGGAGGCGCAGACGTACATATATGTTTTGATGCCGGCTGGTTTGCTTTTGGAATAGCGGTCCCACCCGATCAGAAAGCCAATGACGGCACTGCCGATTATTTGCAGCAGCATCACCGCATACGGAGTAACGTAGCTGCCGATTGACGTGATATCCATCATAACCAGCCACCCCCTTCCATGTGTTACTGTAAGTATACCGGAAACTGTCATTTCTTAAACAGACGATTTTCATTTTACCCGGTTATTTAGTATCATAGACAGTACAGGAGGTGGCGCGGATGAGCGAAGAAAAAGAAGAACTGAAAGAAAGAGTCATGGCCGAGCTGGAAAACGTGGTGGACCCGGAGCTAGGCATTGATATTGTCAACCTCGGGCTCATTTATGAAATTCAGCTCGATGACAACGATAACGTCACGGTTCTGATGACCCTGACTTCCATGGGCTGCCCGCTTGCCGGCACGATCGTAAGCGATATAAAAACAGCGCTGCAGGAGCTTCAGGAAATTCAGGAAATCGGAGAGGTCGATGTGCAGATCACGTTCAATCCTCCGTGGGATAAAAAAATGATGTCCCGCTACGCAAAGCTTGCCCTTGGTGTAGCCGACAACTAAACAGGAAAACAGAACTCCGCGGGGCGCCGCGGAGTTTTTTCGTGTGGGCTGTGATAATGAAGGCCGTGCAGGGTATAGAGTCCGTGGAAAGGAGAGGTTTTTACATGGTTACGATGATACTCGTCGGCCTGACGCTGCTTTTATTAGGGGCTACGCTCGTCAGCTACCTCCGTCATAAACGGTTTCAGGAGAGCCGCGTCCATATGGGGCTGCTTATTCATATGTTTTTCGTGTTAACTGCAATCACCATCGGGTTTACGTTCATTTACTACATCCTGCATCTGCAAGGTCCGATTTTACGCGTGAACGATCCAACCGATGATTACTGGGATCCATCCTTTATGGATCTGCTGTACTTCAGCGGTGTCACGATTCTTTCTGTCGGTTACGGTGATTTCGTGCCGATCGGCGCCGCACGCTTTTTTGCCCTGCTGCAGGCAACGCTCGGACTGCTCGTGCCGTCTGCGTTTTTCATGACGATGCTCGGGGAAAAGATACAGGAAAAGCATAAGTAAAGGAGCAAACGCCGTGAAACCCTTATTGACGATGCAGTGGGAGCACGTATTGTTTTTACACTGGGAAGCTGATCCAGAAGCCGTGCAGGCGCAGCTGCCGGAGGGAATGGAGCTTGATACATTCAACGGCCGGGCCGTGCTTGGCATCATCCCGTTCTGGATGACGGGCATTTCCCTCACCCGTCTCCCCGCGCTGTCCCGCCTTTCGTTTCCGGAACTAAACTTACGAACCTACGTCCGCGTTAACGGACGTCCCGGCATTTATTTTTTCTTTTTAGATGCCAGTCATCCGCTTGCAAACCGGATCGCCAATACCTTTTTTCTGCTGCCTTACCGACCGGCAAGCTTTCACGTGAGCGACCGGGATGCTGTATCGTTTCAGCACCGGCAGAAAAAGGGGGAGGCCTTTCATGTGCAGTATCGCCCGGACAGTCCGGTTTTTGAAGCGAAGCCCGGCAGCTTTGCCTGGTGGGCAACGGAGCGCTATCACTTTTTTACGAAAAAGGGAAAGTCTTTTTGGCAGGGCGACATTCAGCACCGTCCGTGGCCGCTTCAACGTGCGCGAGCCGCGATCCTGGAAAATACGATCTCATCCCGGCATATGCAGCCGGGACCTATGCTTGAACCGTTTTATAGCCGCAAGCTTGCGGTAACAGCGGCAGGAATAAAGCGGGTGCAGCTTTAACGGCTGACCCGCTCTTTTTGTTTACTTCTCGCTCCATGAAACGCCTGCTTCCGCTGCTCAAGCGACGCATGCAAGTCAACGATTGGAAACGGATACGTCTGCCCAAGCTCCACTGCCGCTTCCTTAAGCCCGCGTTCATCGAGCTTAAACGGTTCATAAATGAATTTATTCGGGACATAATTCAGCTCTGGCAGAAAAAAGCGGACGAAGTCCCCCTTCGGATCGTAGCGTTTCCCTTGGTTTACGACGTGAAACGCACGAAATTCCTTCGCATCGGAGCCGACGCCGGCGATATACTGCCAGTTGCCGTAGTTGCTCGCTGCATCGTGATCGAGAAGGTGCGCTTCAAACCACGCAGCGCCCCAGCGCCAGTCGATGCCGAGGTTTTTCGTCAGAAAGCTCGCCGTATTTTGACGGGCCCGGTTGGACATAAAACCGCACTCTTTCAGCTGACGCATTGCTGCATCGACAAGCGGATAGCCCGTCATGCCGTCGCACCAAGCCTGAAACAGTTCTTTATCCTGCTTCCATTCAATCGGCAGCTGCTGCAGTCCTTCACCGAGAAACATATGCCTGCCCTTTTTCCGCATGAGCAGATGGAAAAAGTCCCGCCAGAGCAGTTCGAAAAAGAGCCAGTAAGTCGAGTCGTTGGCGCGCACTTCTTCCTCAAACCGCTTCAACTCCCAATAGACCCTTCGCGGAGAAAGGGAGCCGGAAGCGAGCCATGCAGAAAGCTTCGAGCTGTCGTTAAACACGAGCATGCCGTTACGCCGCTCTTTGTAGTCGAGAATATCGCGCGACTCGAATAAGTATGCCTGCAGCCGGCGCAGCCCTTCCTGTTCCCCGCCGTTTATGAGCGTTCGGACATCAAGGCTGCGGAATTCCTCCATCAGCTTTTCGCCGGATCCTGCGTGTTCCTCTAAATACAGCGGCTGCTGCTCTTTTGGTGCCGGCACCTCTTCCCGCGGAAGAATATCCTGCTTTTCGACCTTCTTTCGAAAGCCGGAAAACCCTTTAGGGAGGTCTTTAACCGCAAACGGCAGGTCCTCACTGTGAAGCAGCGTATCTCCTTCATACCAGACAATCGGAATGCCTGCTTTTTCAGCGGCTTCTGCCACCGCCCGTTCATCCTCTTCCTCCTCCGTGCCCGGATACGTATAGGCATGAATCCGGGTCACATGGAACCGGTCAATCCAATCCGCAGCCTCCTGCCCGGCTTCTCCTTCCGCAAGCATAAGCGGAACACCAAGTTGAGACAGCTGCTGGTGCATTTCCAGCAGGCATTCGATCAGAAATTTGTGACGTTTTGTATCCTCACGTGCAAAACCGGCTTCGGTCAGCTCCTGGCGCCGCCGATTGAACAAATATCCCGCCATTACCGGCGTATCCGTATCCATCGCCGCTGACAGCGGAGCGTGATCATGTACGCGCAAATCGCTGCGCAGCCATACCAGTTCCATGTCTCTTCACCTCGTCTCTGTTACGTGCTCTATTCCCCGCTGTGCCGGGAAAGAAACAAGCGGCTGGATTATGTATAATGAAACCAGGGAAAACGAAATAGGACAGAGGAGGATGAGACATGAAACTTAAAACAGCACTCGTACAAATGGATGTCGTATTTGGCGATCCCGAGGCGAACCGCCAAAAAGTAAAGCAGGCTGTAGAGGAAGCCGTCGCCGAAAAAGCCGATGTGATCGTCCTTCCAGAAATGTGGACGACCGGCTACGACTTCGATTTTATTAAAGAAAAGCTGGAAAACGAGGCGTCGGATACGATCCTGTTTTTACAGGAACTTGCAAGGAATCACCGCGTTAACCTGATCGCCGGCTCCGTTGCGAAAAAAACGGAGGAAGGAACGTTTAATACGCTGCTCGTGTTTAACCGTCACGGCGGTCTCCGCAAAGAATACAGCAAAGCGCACCTGTTCCGTCTTATGAATGAAGAGAAGCACCTGACGCAAGGAGACGAGGGCGGCATGTTTAAGCTGGAGCACGGCTATGCGGCCGGGTTTATCTGCTATGACATCCGCTTTCCGGAGTGGATGCGCACGCACATGCTGCACCCGAAGTTTACACCGGACGTGTTTTACGTCGTCGCCGAATGGCCGAAAGCGCGCATCGAGCAGTGGCGCGCACTGCTGATTGCCCGTGCGATTGAAAACCAGGTTTTCGTCGTTGCCTGCAATCGGACGGGTGCAGATCCGAATAATGCATTTGGCGGTCATTCCCTTGTGATCAGTCCACTCGGCGAAGTGCTCGCAGAAACCGGTGAAGAGGAGACGATCCTCTACGCCGAATTTGATACCGAGGACGTGCACGAGATTCGCGAAAACATACCGGTGTTTCAGGACAGACGAACCGACTTGTACCGTCAATAATTGAAAAAAGCGCCCTGCATTCTGCAGCAGAGAGGCGCTGATAAAAACACCACCGGGCGGCAGTCGTCCGGTGGTGCCATTTGTGCATTATTGGAAAAAAATTAAGTTGATCGCAGCGAGCGCTACTGTAATACCGGCAATGCGCCGCATGTTGTGCTGCGAGAGCTTTTTAAAGCAGAGCACGCCAAGCCTTGTGCCGATAAGGACCGTCAGCAGGCCGGCCAGGAAGTAGAACGGAAACTCGGCAGAAAAATCGCCGTTAAACGCATGCAGCAGCACCGTCGTCAGGTTCGTTACGAAAAAGGTGACCTGCAGGTTGGCGCTGTACCGGTATTTGCTGTCGGCAAACAGCAGCATCATCACGACGACAAAAAACGGACCGCCTACCGCATAAATCCCGCCGACGAACCCTCCTAGAAAGCCGAATACAAGCGGGATCCACATCGTGTCACGCGGAAGCATCTGCGCGTATTTGCTGCCGAAAAATAAATAAGCCGTCACAAGCAGCAGAAACAGCCCGAGAATATCACGCATGATATCCAGCTCACCATATGCAGATAATACGAGAAAGCCGCCAAACCGGCCGACAAAGGCCGCTGACAAAATGACGAGCAGCGAGCGCCAGACGATATGTCTGCGCAGCTGCCAGGCAATACTCATACATACGACGAGTGCGAGGGAAACCACGAGCAGCGTGCTGTCCTTGACCGTGAAAATAAGCGGCATAAAGCTCATCGCAATCAAGCCAAAGCCGAAGCCGCTTACCCCCTGGACAAAGCTTCCTGCCAGTAGAATAATGGTAATCAGTAACAGTTCGATCCACATACATAAAACCTTGCTTTCTATTGATCATTTTTCAGCCGCTTAGGAGGACTTTATGGACGTCATTACCGTCGCGACTGCCATCTCTGTAATGGGAATTATTATCGGAATCGGCGTGCTGCTCTCCTCAAAAATAGAGGTCGGTTCGCAGGCGAAGCAGGTTCTCGTCATCACCGTGCTGAACGTCGCCGTTCCGTCTGTTATTTTAAATGGCGTCTTTAACACCGATGTATCCGATGACCTGCTCCGGCAGGTCGGCATCATTTTCGGCCTTTCGGTCGGCCTGCACCTGGCCGCGGTCGTGCTTGCTCTCGGCATGACCAGGCTGCTTGGTTTTACGAGCACGAAAGCGCGGCAGCTGACCGTACTGGCTGCGCTCGGCAATACCGGATTTATCGGCATCCCGCTATGTGCCACCATCTTCGGCCCGGTAGGCGGACTGCTTGCCGCTGTCGTGGACGCAGGTCTGGACTTTGTCGTCTTTACGGTCGCAATCTACCTGCTGCAGGCCGGAAGCAGCTTTCGGCTGCGCCAGCTGAAGTCGCTGGTTAACCTGCCGTTGGCGGCGGTCATCGTTGGGATCAGCTCCGCGTTTATCGGCTTTGAACCGCCTGCTGTCGTCCGCCAGCTCGTTGAACTGCTTTCCGGGCTTGCGGCCCCGCTGGCGATGCTCTACATCGGTATTTTGCTGCAGCAGCTGCTCTCCCGAACCGGCTTCCGGATCGAAGCGGCCGTCTTCTTTCCGCTCGTCTTCCGGCTCCTGCTTTTTCCGGGACTCATGCTGGTGCTGCTTGCGGCGCTTCCGCTGGCAGAGCTTACGCGCAACGTGCTGATTATTTCGTTAAGCATGCCGACGTTTATGCTCGCGGCGATTCTGTTCTCCCGCTATACGGACCAAGAGGATACAGCGGTGATGACGATCTCGTTTTCTACGATTCTGTCGCTGGCAACGATTCCGCTCATCACCTATATCAGTCTTTTTCTTTTTTGATGCTGCCCGCATACGTCAGCTTGCGCCACAGAGCCTCCATCGGCCCGTACTGCCAGCGGTTCAAAATAAGCGGGCTCCACCAGAGCTGCAGCGCGATCACCACTAGCACAACGATAACATTGCCTGTCACAGTGAGCGTATCAAACAAACCGCTTATGTGAATGAAAAGCACGATCAGCACCGTGTGGCTTAAATAGTTCGTAAGCGCCATTCGCCCCATTGCGCCAAATCGCTTTAACAGCGGGCCGGCACCGCGCGAGGTGACGTACAGCGTAATCGCACTGATATAGACGAGTGCGAGCGGCAGAGAGCCGATCCGCAGCAGCAGGTCGTATTGATAGATCACGCCCGGATCGGTGAAAAACGTCTCCGACATGCGCATCGGAATCAGCAGCGCGAGAAACGGCACCGCTGCAATCAGACCGCCGATGAGCATCCGCTTAAAGACCAGCTTCTTTTCAGCCGCGCGCTGAAACCATTCCTTTTTCGCCGCGTAAAATCCGAATAAAAATAAGCCTAGTACATACGGAATCAAGAGCGGAATCTGGCCGAGGACGAGAAGCACTTCCTCCTGAAAGCGGAACTGCCACCACGCTCCGCTGAAAAACGGCAGCTGATATGCTGCTTTCGCTTCCTCGAGCACATTGTAGCCGGTCGCCTGCATTCCTTTCATAAACGATTCCGGAATCAGCAGCTGCGTTGAGTAAAACAGAAAAAACAGGCCGAGAAGCAAAACACTCCAAACGAGCAGAAACTTCTCTTTTACCTTATAGAACAATAGCAGGAAAAAACCGCCGACTGCGTAGTAAAGTAAAATATCGCCGACCCAGAAAACGATCAGATGAAGCAGACCGAACATCCCGAGTGCAAGCAGACGCTTGACGAACAAACGCCGTTCCGGCCACCCCTTTGCCTCAGCCCGCGTCATAAATAAGTAAAATCCGATTCCAAATAAAATCGAGAACGTCGAAATGAACGATCCTTCCACGAAAAATTCAATCAGCGCAGCGAGTATGTTATCAAACGCCGTTTCCGGCTGTGCCTGGATGCCGTAGGCCTCCTTGAAAAAATCGAGAGAGGTCATTATATGTACATTAATTAAAAGAATTCCCATCAACGCGATCCCGCGGATGATATCGAGCGTCTCTACACGCTCATGCTGTTCCACTCCACGCATGACGTTTCCACCCCTTTCCTGTCCACATCTACTATACTACGTTTTCACCTCCGTTGGAAAATAACGCATGGAAGAACGAGGGCATCTGCTTTCGGCGTTCAGCTCGAAAGCACCCACAGCGTCTGGAAGGAAAAGCCAGGCGCCCTTTTTCCAGTTTTGCTGTTTCCTCATAGAAAACCACGCTGCGGGTCGGCTCCGCAGCGTGGTATCAGCTTACTGTTTTTCGATTTGGACGTCGTCAATGACGAGGTGCTCGTCATCGGTGCTGCGTACGGAGAAGATCAGCTCGGCTTCTGCATCGCCGGGTGCCGTATACTCCCACGTGACCTCTTGCCAGTCGCTGCCGTTTAAAGCAGTGTAGGAAGAATAGTTGCTGTAGTTGTTTCCGTGCAGTCCTTCAGCGAACATCGCGTTGCGGATGTCACCGGTTCCTTTTACCTGGAAGGTAACCGTGTACGTGGCACCTTCTTCAATGACGTAGCGCTCGGATGTGAAGCGGTTATGCGTCGTGCTTGTGTTGATGAGCTGTGCCGCTTTATCACCAGAGAAAGCATCATCAGACTCGTTCACCCGCGACTGAGCGATGTTGCTCGCTCCGCCGAACCAGGCAACGGGCAGACCGCCTTCCCACTGTTCAAAGCCTGCGTTCTCCAATGTTTCCAGTGCTGCAGCATTGGATAGCACGCGCACGTTCAGCGTAAGCAGACCGCGGTTTCCAGAGCTGTCCACTGCTTCATAGCGGACCGTGTAGCTGCCGGCGCGGTCAGCATCGACGTTGTTCGTTACCTCTACCTGATCGGTGATGTCGCCGTCCACATTGTCGACAGCTGTCACTTCCGGCACGTCAAAAGAGTCGCCGGCATTGATTTCCACATACGGGTTCTCGTTCAGCGCCT
The DNA here is from genome assembly GCF_042654445.1 of Bacillus daqingensis. Classification (NCBI taxonomy): domain Bacteria; kingdom Bacillati; phylum Bacillota; class Bacilli; order Caryophanales; family Bacillaceae; genus Bacillus; species Bacillus daqingensis. Next base: position 90,768 of record NZ_JBHSGK010000011.1, on the reverse strand, counting down.
CATCCACGAAGCGGATTTCCGGCGGCGTCACGTCACCCATGTCATAGTCCGGGTCGATGTCCGGAATCGTCAGCTGCACCATGATCGGATCATGGTCGCTTGCACGGCCGTGCACTTCCATGAACTCGGAGTTAATCGCCATCGCATCAACGTCCATCCCGTCCTGCAGGTGGTCGGATACGAGAATCGAATCCAGTGACTGGGAGCTTCCGTTGTAGTTATACGTATACTGCTCGCTTCGCGGCAGCTCGTAAATCGCGTTGTACAATCCGCCCTGATCAACGAGTGCCTCAACCGGCGGGGACCATGGGAAGTCGTTAAAGTCTCCTAGCACAACGACGTTCGGTTCTTCCGCTTTTTCGTTGAGCTCAGCGACAAAGTCCCCGATGACGTTCGCAATTTCCAGGCGCTGCTCACGGCTCCCCTGTACCGGCGGCTGGATCATGCCGAATGGGGCAAGGTCGCCCCGCTTCGAGTTCCAGTGGTTGCCGATCACGTATACGGGCTCTCCTTTAAAGATAAACTCTGAAATGACCGGCTTGCGGGAGCTGCGGAATGCATCGTTATCCGGATCAATAAAGCCGGTTCCGTGGCTCAAGCTGCCGTCTTCGGCAATTTGCACCGCTTCCTCCGGATCGGCGACGCTGTCATCTGCCAGCTGGACACGGTCGGTGCGGTAAATGTGACCGACGCGGATGTTGCCGCCCGGAATACCGCCGTCCATGCCGTCAACCGGCGCGACGTCCGTCCACGCATACTGCGGTCCGCCCTGATTGCGGATTTCATCAATCAGTCTCTGGTAGCTTTCACTCGCATCTGTATTGCCGCTGTCTGTCGCGCCATCATTATCCATCACTTCGACGAGCGTGATAATATCCGGTGCGTTCAGCTCGTTCGCCATGGAGTTGGCAAGACGCTCTGTTTTTTCACGCGGAACGCCGGGGTAATAGTTTTCCACGTTGTACGTTGCAACAGTCAGTTGATCGTCGTCAAATGCGATCGTTGTTTCATCACGGCGCTCGTTCCCACCGTCCATCAGCTCCGGCAGACCATTTACTGGCTCCAGCTTAAAGTTGCCGAAGTTGTAGCCGATAACGCCGGTGATGCTTTCCTCAAAGTAGTCACCTGTTTTCGCGACCGTGCCGCGCGGTGCGTTGACAAACATAATTTCCGTGTTCAGCTCTGCGTCAAACGCTGTTTCTTCGATGTAGACGCCGCCGGAATCCGTGCGGTTTTCAATGCCCCACTCTTCGGAAATAACCGTCAGCTCATCGTATTTCTGCGGACCGGTAACCGTGACCTGTCCAGGAATTTCGACGAGCATGCCTTCAAGGCTTTCATAAAAATCGAGGGCATTCGCTTCTGCATCAAAAGTAGCTGGATCGTAAATGTCATAGCTTTCCGGATCCGCTGTAAGCACATCCGGAATCTCGCGGTCGACGCCGATCACGATCGGATCGGGCACGTCGTTACCGCTTGAAATTACGTTGATTGCGGACCCTGTAATCTGTGTCGTCGTTAAGTCATCATTGCCGTCAAAGCCGTTTTCTTCCCATTCTACAACGGTTCCGTCAACGGCGACGAGATCGCCGACAGCAGTACCGTGATTGGAACGGAAAACAAATACGCCTTCCGATGTGTTTACGTCGCCATCAGACTCCGCGCTCTGGAAGTAAAAACCGTTGTTTTGCGTATGCGTAACAATCCCTTCTACACCACGCACAGACTGATCCACATACGGTGAAATGTGAGACGCTCCCTGAATATCGTAGATTTCCACCTCGCCAGCTTCTGCACGAAGCGTGTACGTAAAGCTCTGCACCGCGCTCGGTTCCAGGTCTTCACGGAATGCCGCAGCGCGGATCTCCATATCCTCTTCTACAACAATCGGCCCTTCATAAAGCATGCTGTCTGTCGTTGGATCTGTTCCATCCAACGTATAATAAATAGCTGCGCCGTTTGTCGCCGTGCGGAGCGTTACTTCCGTGCCGGAAGCAACTTCCCCGGAATCTGGAGAAGCAGTTACCGCCTGTACCATTCCGGCATCTTCTACAATATCCGCATTATCACGCGGCATCAGCTTATCTTCAAAGAAATGGTAATTAACGACGCCAGTGATCAGATCATAATCCGTCTGTTCCAGCAGATCACCCCACGCCCCGAGCAGGCGGAAGGCGTTTCCGTCGCTGTCAAGCGCGTCAAAATCGTTAAAACCGGTATTATCAAGTACGGATACATCCTCGATTTGAATCAGCTTTGCCTGCACATCGTCGGCATCCTGTTCAAAAAAGGAAGCATCTACCAGCACAGGTTCAACGGCATTCACATCTGCTTCAACCAGCTCGGAGTCTGTCACAAGCAGCTGCTTCATGTCGCGGAACTCGTCCAGTGTACCTGTAAACGAAACGAGGTCGCCGCGGTCATAGCGGCTGCCGAGTTCAGAGCCGCGAACGAGAATGGCTGCTGTTTCGTCTTCGATGTACATGTTGGTCTGCCCGCCTTCTTCAAAAGCGGCAGTGACCTCACCAGAAACGGTCCAGACGTCTTCTCCGCCCACTTCCTGGCTGCGCACCTCTGCAATGGACATGCCTTCGTCTTCATCATCGTCCTCCGGCGCGTAGGTAAACGGAGCCGTTACACCGTTTACGACGAGCTCGCCAGCAAGACCTTCCAGGCTGTCATTTTCATGAAACACGGTCAGCTCAGAGCGGTTTTGGTGCGTGACTTCCTGGTCCGTCACTTCCGGCTCCAGGATTTCTCCGCTGTCAAGCTCAACCGTGATGTCGAGCATCCTTTCTGCAGGGATGCCTGCTGGATAGGTTTTGTCAAACTGAACAGAAAAGCTTGTTTCATTCAGGACTTCAACGGATTGAACGTTCCGATCCGGGCCCTGTGCTGACGCGGCCGGAAGGTAGCCGGAAATCATCAGCGCTGCTGCCAGTACGATGACGAGCAGTTTTTTCGCTGTGTGCTGCATGGTATGCATATGTATGTCCTCCTTCTAAGGTATGAGTTGAGCGTAGCACGGCGACCTGATAACCGCCATGCAGGACTTCAGATGACAGACCTATTTGACGGTGCCTAATGTCCCTTGCATCTATTGCGAACGTGCTTTCGCACATCGTTGTCCTGCTTCGATTTGAATCGTTTCTGCGTAACACCGGCTTTTTTGAATCCGCTTACATCTGTAACAATATTCATTTCCGCTTCACATTTAACCAACATAAGCCTGTTTTTCAGGATAAATATGGATGAATTCACCCTTCTCTATTCCCTCTATGTCGGCCGATCTTGACGAAACGGGGGATTCATAAAAATACCCTTCCTGCGTCTTTTGACTCAGAAAGGGTTGTTTACATGGGATTACACGAAACTTTATAGGAAAGTCACATAGCATGAAGCCGGTGCATCAGCCGCCAGACGGACTCTCGCTTTTTGTACAGGGCATGAGCCTCCTCGAGGGACACCGCCTGAAAGCGAATCTCATCATCCGGAATCAGCTGTGCCGCAGTAGACAAATCCTCCTGGATGACGGCGCCGATACGCGGATAGCCTCCGGACGTCTGCCTGTCAGCAAGCAGCAGAACCGGACTTCCCCCTGATGGAAGCTGAATCATACCCGGCACCGTCGCATCAGATACGCCGGTGTTCCCTCCTGCTATTGGCAGAGAGGGGCCGGTCAGTCTGATTCCCATCCGGTCAAGCTCGCTGCTGACGTGAAAGGACGTATCGTAAAACGTATGCAGGGCGGCTTCTCCGATCAGCTGCTGATCGGGTCCTTCAATGATGCGCAGTTCCCGCCTGCTGTAATCCGGCTGCAGCTCGACAGGCAGCCTTCTCCGCCCGGGTCTTCGAGATTCTGCACCGATGTGAAGGACATCTCCAGCCCGCAGCTCACGGCCGTCCAACCCGCCGAGACCGGCACGCACAAACGTAGAGCGGCTGCCAGACTCGAGCGGAACAGAAATACCGCCGTGAAAGGCGACGTACGCTCTTGCTCCCTGTTTTGGCTGCCGAAACGCAAGCCGCGATCCTTTTTTCATCTGGACGGAGGTCCACATTGGCAGAGCGCTCCCATCCAGCTCCGGTGACAGATCAGCTCCGGTAACCGCGATGACAATGTCATCATTTGCAGTGAGCCCCGGTCCCATCATCGTGACTTCCAGCCCTGCTGCCCCTGCATCGTTTGCTACCAGCAGGTTGGCCCAGCGGAGAGCCCAGCGGTCGACCGCCCCGCCGGTTGGAATACCGTGCCGAAGCTGCCCGAAGCGGCCTTCATCCTGGATCGTTGTTAACAGCCCCTGTTTCGTGATCGTGATCGTTTTCATAAAACAGCCTCCGGTGCAGCGACGATAACGCCTGCTTTCTCAAGCCGTTGTCTGATAGCAGCGGCGCTCTCAACGGCATGCCTGCTGTCTCCGTGCACGCAGATCGTACCTGCCTCCAGACGAATGATGCTGCCGTCTGAAGCCGTCACCTCTCCGTTTAACGCGATGCTGACTGCCTGAGCTGCCGCTTCTTCTGCGCTTTCCAATACTGCTCCCTGCTTCGTTCTCGGCATGAGCGTGCCATCCGGTTCGTAGCGGCGATCTGCAAATGCTTCGCGAACAACCGTTAGTCCGTATGCATCCGCAGCCTGTTCCAGTTGACTTTCGGGAGGTGCAAACATCGTCTGGATGGACATGGCGTTCGCTGCACGTGCAACTGCCTCTGCCGCTGCTTCGTCTGCGGCTGCGTGATGGTACAAGGCACCGTGCGGCTTTAAGTGGCTGATCGCGGTTCCGTTGGCGCGGCAGAACGCCTGCAGAGCTCCCGTTTGATACAGGATGTATGCATAAATGTCTTCGGGGCTCACCGCCATCATTCTCCGTCCAAATCCAGCGAGATCCTGAAACCCCGGATGTGCGCCAATCGCTGTCTGGGAAGCGATCGCTTGCTCAACAGTCCGTTTCATGACGTTGGGATCCCCGGCATGAAAGCCGCAGGCTATATTAATCGATGTAATCGAGTCCATCAGCTCCTGATCGTTTCCCAGCTCATAGGCGCCGAAGCTTTCTCCTCCGTCGCCGTTCATATCGATATTCACGGACGCCGCGCCCCTTTCCTGTAGTTGTAGGTCCCTGCCTCAATCTCTTCCTTAATCGTTGAAAACTCCGCTTCACTTACCGGCTTAAACGTCACCATGTCCCCTGCTTCCAGCAGCACGGACGGCTCCCGCAGCTTATCATACAGCCTGACCGGCGTTCGCCCGATCAGCTGCCAGCCTCCAGGTGACGCAAGCGGATAAATACCGGTTTGGCTGCCTGCAATCCCAACCGACCCGGCCGGCACGCTTCGTCTCGGCTCTGCGTGCCGCGGCAGAGCGATCGTTGCATCCATCCCCTCCAGATAAGGAAATCCGGGCAAGAAGCCGAGCATACGCACGGCATAGACCGGCTTTATATGTTTGTGAATCAGCTCTTCTTCTGTTATCCCGAGCCTTGCCGCTGCACCGGTTAAGTCAGGTCCACACGCCCCTCCGTAACAGACAGGAAGCTCCCAGCAAACCGGATCCTGCTCCAGCGTCTCCGACTGCCGGTGCAACAGCTGCTCCACGTCCGCTGTCAGTTCCTTCAGGCTGCACGTCAGCGGATCATAAAATATTGTTACCGCATGAAACGCGGGCACCCACTCTCGTACCCCTTGCGGCCAGTGCTGATGCAGCAGCAGCGTCAGCTTGCGGACGTCTTCTGCCGCCGTATCCGGATGAAACGAAACGCGTAAAGCTGTGTCACCGTAAGCGTGAATCGTCGGCTTCATAAGGTCCCTCCTCCAGCGGAAATTCCAGACAAAACAACGTTTTTCCCGGTTTGGATTCCATCAGATAAATCGATCCCTGATGATTGTCCATCATCCGTTCTGCGATTGGCAGTCCAAGACCTGTCCCGTTTTTCTTCGTCGTCGTAAACGGGGAGAACAGCTGCACCTGGGTCTTATCGGGAATCCCCGGTCCATCGTCCACAAATTCAATGCAGTACAGGTTTTTCCGGCGCTGCCCGAAAATCGATATTTTCCCTTGTCCTTCCATCGCCTCTGCACTGTTGCGGATCAGGTTATGGAAAATCTGCTTGATTTGATCGGGATCAGCCTGAACCGGCACACGCTCCATATCGAGCGTAAACTCAATGTCTTTCGTTCCACCCGTTTTCTCAACGAGCGGCATAATTTCTTCGACTACATCCTCAAGAATTAAATTCTCATACGACGGATCGCGCGGCTTCGCCAACAGCAGCATATCTTCAATAATGCCATTGATTCGAGTAATTTCCTTCAGCAGCAGCTCCAGGCGGAAACGCTCCCGCTCTTCTTCCGGGAGCGACTGCTGCATCAGCTTCAAGAAGCCGTCAATCACCGCAAGCGGATTGCGGATCTCATGGGCCGCTCCAGCTGCGAGCGATCCGACAAGCGCAAGCTTTTCAGTGTGCTGAACCTGCTGCTCGAGCGCTTCTGTATCGGTGATGTCGATAAAATAAAACAATTTCCCGATCGTCACCTGGTGTTCGTTAACGAGCTCCGCCTGCGAGCAAAGGAAAATCTGTTCTTCTTCCTCTTTATAAACAGACACTTTTTCATTTTGAAAAATTCCTTTTGCTGAAAGCAGCTTCCAAAAGCTCTGCATCCCGCTGCGTTCTGCTGCGAGCTGCGGCAGCTCCTCTTTATTAAACCCTGCACCTAAAACATCGCGGGCTGCTTTATTCAGACGAATTTCGCCACGCTTTTCGTCAGACGTCACGACCCCGACCGGCAGGGAGTCCAGTATTTGCTCGCGGTACATTTTATCGAGAATGAGCAAGTCAAATGAGCGCTTCAGCTGCTCGGAAAGTTTATTGACCGAGTTCGCAAGCGGAATCAACTCCGGCTGGTTGACGCCGCCAATCTGCTCTCCGTAGTTTCCTTCAGCAATGTAGTGCAACTCGCGCTGGAGCCGGTTGACCGGTCTCGTCAGGCCGGAACTGATGCGGTACGCCGCCACCAGAGCCAGGACAAACACAGCGGCTGCTGTGAGGACGAGCAGGTCGAGCGATTCTTCAATGATCGACGTAAACCGGCCCTGCTGTGTTGCCAGGTCATCGGTTACCTGTGTCCGTTCTTCAGCGAGCCTGACGCGGAATGCTTCCAGCTGGTCCATATAGGTCGTTTCCATAAAAAGAGCCGCCTCTTCTTCGTTGCCGATATCGAGCAGGCCGCTTACCTGATTCTGCACGAGAAAATCAAGCCGCTGCAGCTGTACGTTTGCCGGCTCCAGCTGGGCCGGCGGAGGGCCGTATGCCTCACGCATCGAGGCCTCTCCCTCATCCCGAAACGACTCATACCCTTCGACAAAGCCGCAGCAGAAATCTGTCTGAATGCCCATCTGTATGTATTGTTCCTTCATCAGTATCTGCGACTCCCAGTGGGACAGCCACACGAGCTCGGGCACCTGCTCTTCCGTAATCGATTCGCTCACGTCCTGAATTTCCCCGAGCGACTGGATAAAGAAAAAAGAAAGGCTGACCAACAGGCCGGTCAGCAAAAGCAGCACGGCCATAATCTTGGCGCGCAGGCTCCACGTTCGCTTCTTTCCGTCCATGCAGGTCCTCCTTTCTTCAGCGGGTTCCGTTGTACAGATGACGGAGTACGCGTGTATCATGTTTTTTCAGTTCAGCCATGTCTTCCTCTGTAAACATCGGCCCAAACGGCGCCAGATAAAAGACGTGATCCTCTGCTGATAATTCGACAATTCCACCCGGCAGTCCTGCTTCAGAGAGGTAATCGGTCATGATTTTTTCATAGACGAGCGGGACATTGTTCACGATGCTCGTCAAAACGTGCTCGCGGCCGAGATAGCTCTGATCATCAATAAATCCGATCACATAAAAGTCGTCTTCAGCTGCCTGCTGAATCACGTATCGATTAAACGTATTGCCGCGGCTGTAAATGACGTCGGCTCCAGCTTCGCGAAGCCGCTCCAGTGCTTCCAGCGCCTGTTCCGTATTATTTCGGTCCTGCACTACCTCATAATGAAGCTCCGTTCCAAGCTCCTCAAGCCGTTCCTCTACCTGCTTCCGGCTGCGCCAGTCACCGGATTTGCTGAGCACGCCGACGCTGCCGCTTTCTGATTTTAAGGCTGCCGCCGTCATGGCGAGCACCTCAGTCGGGGCCACATCAAACGTATAAACGGTATGATTGTCGTGCTTCGATTCTCCGTGCAGCGACACAAATTCGACGTCCGGGTACTGTTCGGCATACGTCTGAAAGGTCGAGGCGAATTCGCGGCCGTGCCCGATAATCAGGTCAGCCCCATCCTCTGCTTCCTTTGCCGTCCGGTACTCACGCAGTGTTTCCGTCGTCAGATCCGGATAGAGCTCCGCACGGATGCCAAACTCATCGCGTATCAGCACCTGGCTCGTAAAGGCAAAGCTTCCCCAGCTTTGGTCCCGTACAGCGTCTGACGCTAATATTGATACGGTTGGACCGGAGGCCTCGCTTTGGTTCGACTCTTCTGTCATGACCCTGCTCGACAGCACCTGCATCGAGAGCACAATGATGATCGCTGCCGCCGCTCCTGCTGCCAGTACGATCATGCTTTGACGAAAAATAGAACGCACACGAAAACCCCCTTCTTAAATCGACATCATTCGAGTTATTTCTTATTAGTTTACAGCAACAAAAAGCGGAACGTCCAGATAATCTCACAAATTCCCGCTTAACCGACCGCTTTTCTTGCATACCCTCCCTAGTTACGCCCTAATCAGGAAAAAGTTCCCGAACGCAGCAACATTGTTTTAAGAAAGCAGCATCCAATCTCTGCGAAAAAACCGCCTCCTGTCGGAGACGGTTTCCAGGCTGTTGATAAAGTTAACTTGCTTATATGTTTATTCATTTGGTTGCATTTCCCCTCTGCTTACTTAGCCTGCCGTTGACTTTCCTTCAGCTTTTTCTTAGGAGATCCCTTTCTGCAGGAAGTATGACGCGGGAGGATGGCGCGGCTACACTCGGACTCAGGCTTCTCACAAGAAGCCTTCAAGAGCCAGTCCGGATCCGCTCGCGCTTTTCATGGCGTTCAAGTTCGAACGGCAATGAGGCTTCACTCAGACACAAGCTTCTTACAAGAAGCCTTCAAGACCTAATCCAGCTTTGCTCGTGCGTTGGTGCCGTTCGCAGAGCTGACAGGCACGGCATCTTCAGGCTGCTTGTTGCGCCCATGCTGGACACGTCACGGAACCGGATGTGCTTCTTGGAGCACAACGTCACGAGAGGCAGAAGCGACTGCTTTTTTTGCTTTTCTGGTGAATTCCATGACGTAATGGGCTCCCTATTCAATATTGAAACGTCACGTAACGATACGTTCCATCTGCATCTTAAAAGCTCGTGTCAACCATAGCCACGGAGTTAAACCGTATTTCCAGCTGCCGACATCGGAGGGCCTCGACTCCGGAAGGATCAGAACGAGGCGAAGATCCAGCGCTTCCGACAGCAGGAGGAAGCGCTTAGCTGAGCCCGTTCCCTCCGGAAAGCGAGTGTCCGCAAATACAGGCAGATGCAACGTTATTCACCTAATACGACTTTATCGACACTCTGAAAACCGCCTCCTGTCGGAGACGGTTTCGAACTTGACTTGTATCAGCCTGTATTCAGAAGCCCTGCAGCCACACCACTGATGGTAAGCAGCACTTCTGTCAAAATCTCTTCGGTATGCTCTTCTTCGTCGGTTGCACGAAGCTTTTGAATCAGATCAACTTGCAGGAAGTTCATCGGATCGACATACGGATTTCTCAGATGGACGGACCCTTGAATATTCGGCGAGAAGTCGAGCAGTTCTTCCGACTTGGAGATGCGGAGCAGCACATCCTTCGTCCGGTTGTACTCATCGGAAATATCTCCGAAAATCCGCTGACCGATGTCCTTATCTTCCACGAGGTCAACGTATTCTTTCGCTGTCATCAGGTCGGCTTTCATCAGCGCCATCTGCAGGTTGTTGACCGTGGAACGGAAGAACGGCCAGTTTTCGTACATTTCCTGCAGCAGCTCCAGGTTTTCACTGCTTGCATCAGCAAAGCCAGCGAGACCGGTGCCGGAGGCGTACCATGCCGGAATCATCTGACGGCACTGCGTCCATGCAAATACCCATGGAATCGCACGCAGGTCTTCAAACCGTTCGCTGTTTTTACGGCTCATTGGACGTGAACCGATGTTCAGCTCACGGAGCTCGTTCAGCGGTGTCGTCTGCTTAAAGTACGTCAGGAAGTCCGGGTCGCCGAATACGAGCGACTGGTATTTTTTCAAGGAGGCGTCCGAAATTTCTTCTATCGCCTGTTCATATTCCGGCTTAAGTCCGGTTACCTTTTCCTTCGAATGATGCACCTTCGACGTAGACTGAATCAGCGCAGAAGCAGCCTGCTCGAGGTTACGGAACGCAATATCACCGAGCATATAGCGGGATGACAGCACCTCGCCCTGCTCTGTGATTTTGACCCCGTCTCCGAGCGTTTCAGCAGGCTGGGAAATAATACTGCGGTTCAGCGGTCCGCCGCCACGGCCGAGAGAGCCCCCGCGGCCGTGGAAAAACTTCAGGCCGATGCTGTAATCGCGGGCCATGTTATGAATTTCCTGCTGAGCTTTATACAGCTTCCAGTTGGCAGTAAGCGTTCCGCCATCCTTGCTTCCGTCGGAATAGCCGAGCATGATTTCCTGATGATCTCCGCGCTGTTGAATGTGGCTTCGATACAGATCCATATCAAACAGGCGCTGCATGATTTTTGGACCGGCGATCAAATCATCGACTGTTTCGAGAAGCGGTGCGACGTTAATGTTGCTTTCAACTGTACCATCTACGTGTACGCGGTAAATACCGGCCTCTTTTGCAAGAACGAGTACTTCCAGCAGATCGCTGGACGACTGCGTCATGCTGATGAGGTACACTTCGATGGAGCGGCGTCCAAATTCTTCATGGGCACGCTGAATCATTTTGAATACTTCAAAAATGTTCTGCGTTTCTTCTGAATAGTCCTCATTTAAGAGCATAAGCGGACGTGGATCCTTCAGGACATTTTCAAGCAGCTCCAGCTTGTCGTCCTCTTCCATCGAAGCATAGTCGTCTGCAAGACCGACAACCCGCAGCATTTCCGATACAGCTGTCTCATGCTCGCCGCTATGGTTCCGCACGTCCAGCGTTGCCAGATGGAAGCCGAACAGCTCAACCTGGCGAATCAGCTTGCGCAGCTTTTTCAGCTTCACGTTCTCCAGCTGATGCGTGCGAGCATTTTCTTCAATCAGCATGAGGTCGCGCAGCAGTTCCTCAGCATGATCGTATGCATACTTAGACTTCGTGCCGACCTGACGAAGACGCTTCAGCATGACCGCAAACATGCGGCGGTATACTTCGCCTTCGATCTGCCATTTATCTTTTGTCGTCAAATACTTCTTTTCCTGGTCGGTCACGTGCTTAATGAATTCTTCCGGAATCGACACACGCGATGTCGACTGACTGAACCGCTTCATGAGCTCGGTCAGCCCTTCGTCATATTTTCTAACGGCCAGATCACGCTGCAGCTTCAGCGTTTCCCACGTCACTTCGGGTGTGACGAACGGGTTCCCGTCGCGGTCGCCGCCGATCCATGAACCGAAGTTGAGGAAGTTTGGCACTTTCCACGACTTGCCCGGGAAGTAATCGCTCAGCTGATCCTCCAGCTCCTGGTGAACGGCAGGCAGCACGTCGAACAGCGTCTGATCAAAATAGTAAAGGCCGTTTTTCACTTCATCCAGGACAGTCGGCTTGCGGTGACGCAGCTCATCTGTCTGCCAAAGAACCGTCACTTCATTGATCAGGCTTTCTTCCAGGTTGCGGCGCTTTTTATACGGAAGCGCCGGGTGATCAAGCTTCTGCAGAATTGTAGAGATCCGCTTTTGGATCTCCAGCACGGTCCGTTTCGTTGCTTCTGTTGGATGTGCCGTCATGATCAGCTCAATGGAGAGATCATCGATAATTTTTTGAATCGTTTCGTCTGCGTGTTCATCGTTTTTCAGGGCCAGAATCGCTTCCTGAATAGAATGCTTTTGCACATCGCTGTCACGCTCCAGCCGGTAAAACTGCGACCGGCGGATCCGGTGGTTCTGCTCGGCAATGTTGACGAGGTGGAAATAAATCGAAAAGGCGCGGATCACCTGCTGGCGCATAGGCGATTCCAGCTCAGAAATTTCTTTTTTCAGAAGTTCGTATTTATCCGGATCATAGTTTTCACGGAGACCCTTTGTTAATTCACGGATGTCCTCAACCTTCTGAAACAGCTCCTCCCCGCCGTGCTTTTTCAGCACGTCACCAAGAATACTTCCCAGCTTTTTCACGTCATTGCGAAGCTGCAGGTTCTGATCTTGTGTTTCCGACATAGATGATTCCCTCCTAATACAGCATCATCGAGTGTCCGATGACAGTACCGCCAGCATGCGGCAGTCGGAATGGGACAGTTTGTGTCCTAGGTGACGCAAACTGTCCCACCCAGGCCATAGGACACTCGTTAGATTTTATAGTAACAGAAACCATAAAAAATAATCAATTTTTTCTCACTATTTTATGCAAGGCATACATATAGGTAGAAATCCGGCGTCACAGCTAGTTCATCCTCCTTTGTATCTGCTTGCAGCGCTAAATCCCGTCAGAAGCATGTCATGGCAGGTTGAAGATTCAATGCCGTTCGATGTTGAACAGCATAAACAGTAAAGAACCGGCCGCAGCCGGTTCTTCATATTGCCTTCTATTAAGCTCCTTTATCCATGGAACGCGCACGCTCGAATTCGTCGTGCATTTCCTTGGTCGGCTTTGCACCAACCTTACTGAAGATAATGATGAAGATCGACGAAATGACAAACCCGGATACGAGCTCATACAAGTCGAAGATTCCGCCTTCAAGCAGTGCCCAGACGATCACGGTAACCCCGCCGGAAATCATACCGGCAAGCGCCCCGTTCCGCGTCATATCCTTCCAGAAGAGACTGAACAGAACGAGCGGTCCAAACGCAGCACCGAGTCCGGCCCAGGCGTAGCTTACAAGCTCGAGTACTGTCGCGTCCGGATTCTGTGCAAGAATCAAGGCAACGACCGCTACAGCAAGTACCCCGATTCGCCCAACGGTGACAAGCTCCTTCTGAGAAGCGTTTGGACGAATAAAGCCTTTGTAAAAGTCCTCTGTCAGCGCAGAAGAGGAAACGAGCAGCTGGGAATCGATCGTGCTCATGATTGCAGCGAGAACAGCTGCAAGCAGTACCCCTGCCACAACCGGATGGAACAGAACCTGCGTGAACTCCAGGAAGACCGTCTCCGGATTATCAAGCGGCGCATCGGCAAAGTACGCAATCCCGACCAGACCAGTGAACACAGCACCTGTCATGGAGAGAATGACCCATGTGATCCCGATTCCCTGTGCCTTCGGAAGCTCCTTCATGGAACGAATCGCCATAAAACGGACGATAATATGCGGCTGGCCGAAATAACCGAGGCCCCAGCCAAGCAGGGAAATGATCCCGATAATGCCGACACCGCCAAAGAGACTCAGGTTATTTGGATCAATCGAACGAATCTGATCAAACGTTGGACCGATCCCGCCAAAGTCCATGATGGCGACAATTGGAATCACAATCAGGGCGAGGAACATTAAGATCCCCTGCACAAAGTCTGTCCAGCTGACGGCAAGAAACCCGCCAAGGAATGTATAGGCGATGATAATGATCGCACCGACCCATAGCGCCGTCGTCTGATCGAGACCAAACGTGCTTTCAAACAGAACAGCACCGCCGACGAGGCCGGACGATGTATAAAACGTAAAGAAAATCAAAATCAACAGCGCGGAAACAATTCGCAGGGAACGGGAATTATCCTTAAACCGGTTTTCAAAAAAGTCCGGCAGCGTAATTGAATCGTTTGCAATTTCCGTGTATGCCCGCAGCCTGCCCGCTACCAGCATCCAGTTCACAACTGCCCCGATCGCAAGACCAATGGCAATCCATGCTTCCACCAGGCCGGCCGCATAAAGCGCACCAGGCAGCCCGAGCAGAAGCCAGCTGCTCATATCAGACGCACCAGCAGAGAGTGCCGCTACACCGGCGCCGAGACGACGGCCGCCAAGTACATAGTCAGATAGGTTATCCGTCATTTTGTAAGCAATGAGTCCTAATGCAATCATACCGACGAGATAAACAACAAACGTAATAATAATTGGTAATGAACCTTCTACCATGTTACATACCCCCTTTTAAGATGGTGTTCCTGCAGAAACGCCCTCCTTTTTTAATTGTCTGACATTTTGTCTCTATGCTCCTATTATAAGCCGGAACACGTCAAAAGACTAGGGACGATTTCCTTCTTTCGTAGCACATGCGTTCAATTAGTTTCACCCGTAAAGAAAGCGGGAAAGTCTTTATCTGTGACTTACTTTTAGAAAGGAGCTTTCGCTCATGCAAAAATATGCCAAGCAGTTTATTAACGGAGAATGGGTAGACGGTACCAGCGATAAATCGTTGGAAAACGTCAATCCGTTCAATCAGGAAACGTTGTTTACGATGAAGTCCTCCTCTGAAGAAGACCTCGACCGCGCATACCGCGCAGCAGAACAAGCGTTTCCCTCCTGGAGAGACACACTTCCGTCTGAGAAGCAGCAGCTGCTCCATCGCGTAGCAGAGGTGATGCAGGAACGAAAAGATGAGATTGTCGGACTATTAATTAAGGAAGCGGGCAGCTCCGGCGTTAAAGCCCAAATTGAATTTGGCGCAGCACTTCGCATCGTGCAGGAATCTGCGTCGTTTCCATACAGAATGAAAGGTCAGATCATGTCGTCGGACTTCCCTGGCAAAGAAAACCGCGTCTACAAGTCTCCGAAAGGCGTCATCGGGGTCATCGGACCTTGGAACTTCCCGTTCCACCTGTCGATGCGCTCGGTAGCGCCTGCCATTGCAGCCGGCAATACGGTTGTATTAAAGCCTGCAACAGACACGATCGTCACGGCAGGCAGCCTCATTGCCGACATTTTTCACGAAGCAGGAGCTCCGGCTGGCGTGCTGAACGTCACAGCTGGCAGAGGCTCTGAAATCGGCGATGCATTCGTCGAGCATCCGGTCCCGAAAGTCATCTCCTTTACCGGGTCGACAGAAGTCGGATCCCACATTGCTTCCTTAGCTGGAAAGCATATCAAAGAGACAGCGCTCGAGCTCGGCGGAAATAACGCCTTTATCGTGCTGGAGGATGCCGATATCGACCGTGCCGTGGAAGCGGCCGTATTCGGTAAGTTTCTGCACCAGGGTCAAATATGTATGAGCGTCAACCGCTTCCTGATTCACGATTCGATTTACGATACGTTCGCTGAAGCCTTTAAAAAGAGGACGGCCGACCTTCAAGCAGGCGACCCGGCTGACCGCGACACAATCGTCGGTCCTCTGATTAAAGAAGACCAGGTTGAACGCATTATGAAGGACGTCCAGGAATCGATCGATCAGGGCGCGACGCAGATTCTCGGCGGTGATGCCAAGGGAACACTGCTGCACCCGATTATCCTAACAGATGTGACAGAAGACATGCCAATCGCAAAAAACGAGATATTTGGTCCCGTAGCGCCGTTAATCCGCTTCAGCACTGAAGAAGAGGCCGTCAAGCTCGCAAATAGTACGCCTTATGGCCTGAGCGGCGCAGTTCATTCGACCGACATTCACCGGGCGACTGAATTTGCCAAGCAGATCGAAACCGGTATGATCCACGTGAATGATCAGACGGTTAACGACGAAGCGCACGCTTCCTTCGGCGGGGAAAAAGCTTCCGGGATCGGTCGCTTCGGCGGAGAATGGGCCCTTGATAAATTCACGACAGAAAAATGGCTTTCGATTCAAGACGGAAAACGGGAATACCCCTTTTAACGCTGACTGAAAAAAGACGACAGCTGCAGACGCTGTGGCTGCAAGCTTTCCGCTGAAATCAATCGTAATCAATTAAAACACGGCTGCATCTGCGGCCGTGTTTTTCAAAGTGTCGACAAAGTCGTTTCAGGTGAATAACCTTGCATTTACCTGCATCTGCGGGCACTCGCTTTCCGGAGGGAACAGGCTCAGCTAATCACTTCTTCCTTTCGTCAGAAGCGCTGGATCTTCGCCTTGTTCTGATCCTCTCGGAGTCGAAGTCCTCCGATATGGCAGCTGGCAGTCTGGTTGAATCGCCTGGTGAGGAGGAACCCGAGCTTATTCCATATGGATAGAACCTTTATATAGGCAACGTTTTGAGGTCGAATAGGGCTTCCAGTACGTCAACGTGTTCATTAGGAGAGCAAAAGAATCGCAGCTTCTGCCGATCGGCATGTCGTTCTCCAACAAACAAATCCGTTTCCCCGTCGTGTCCATCGGAGGTGCAACAAGCAGCCTGAAGATGCCGTGCCGTTCAGACCTGCGAACGTCATCAACGCACGAGCAAAGCTGGATTAGGTCTTGAAGGCTTCTTGTAAGAAGCTTGTGTCTGAGTGAAGCCTCATCGCCGTTCGAACTTGAACGGCATGAAAAGCGCGAGCGGAGCCGGACTGGCTTTTGAAGGCTTCTCGTGAGAAGCCTGTGTCCGAGTGAAGCCGCGCCATCCTCCCGCGCCATCCTCCCCTTCATACAGGGGTCACCCTGGGAAATAGCTGAAGGCCAGCCCACGGCAGGCTAGGTAAGCAGAGGGGAAAGACAACCAATCGAATCATCATCTAAGCTGATTGACGTTTTCAACAGCCTGAAAAACACGGCTGCATCTGCGGCCGTGTTTTTACCGTTATCAATATGCCGTCATAGGCGACTGGACATACGCCCGCAGCAGCCGGTAGGTCGCTTCAAGACTTTCAATGTGCGTGCGCTCATAGGCGTGGGATGCATCGATTCCCGGTCCAACCAGTCCGTGAATGACGTCATGACCGGAACGGACGGCCGCCGTGGCGTCTGAGCCGTAGTGCGGATACATATCTACCTGGTAGCCGATGCTGTTCGCTTTTGCAAGCTCGACCAGATGTTTCCTAAGCCCGAAGTGATACGGGCCGCCGGAATCTTTCGCACAGATCGACACCGTATGCTCATCGGTCGCCTGGCCGTCTCCCATCGCTCCCATATCGACCGCAAGGTATTCCACCGTTTCCGGGCGAATGCCGGCATTTCCCCCAAAACCGATTTCTTCGTTATTGGAAATAAGCAGCTGTACTGTATACGGGAGCGCTGTCTTTTCTTCGATGATTTCTTTTGCAAGACGCATCAACATCGCAACGCTCGCCTTATCATCCAAATGACGCGACTTAAGGTACCCGTTTGGCAGCACCTGCACACGCGGATCAAACGAAATGAAGTCCCCCGGACCGATGCCGAGCGCTTCTGTTTCTTCCTTGGACATCGTTTTTTCATCGATGCGCACTTCCATGTTCTCGATGCTGCGCTCCGCCTTGCCGGCGTTATCATACACATGCACGGACGTCTGCTTCATCAGAATGGTTCCAGTATAGCGTTCGCCGCTGCTCGTTTCAATCTCGCAGTACTCTCCTTCGATCGCGTTATAAAGAAAGCCGCCGATTAAATCGAGCTTCAGCCTGCCGTCGCTTTTCACTTCCTTTACCATCGCTCCGAGCGTATCCACGTGGGCTGTCATCATACGCTGCTCGCTGTTTTCTCTGCCGGGAAGCTCTGCTGTCAAGCCGCCTTTGCGCAGTCGTTCCGTGTGAATGCCTAGCTCCTGGAAATACGCCTCTACTTTGCTGATCACCTCTGCCGTACTGCCGGACGGGCTCGGAATAGAGACGAGCTCCTCGATCAACGTTCGGACATCTTCTGCCTGCTGCATTGCCATAGACCGGTTCATCCTTTCCTGTTGCATAATGTCTTCTTCCATGAGTTTACAAAACTTTTGCTGACATGAACAGGGCTGCCCCGCTGGAAGGCGGAATAAGCTATAATAAGAAGCAGGAAGACAGAGGGGGCGACAGGATGAACGTGATTATTGCACCAGATCAGTTCGGCGCAGGTATGACCTCAACCGATGCAGCACTTGCAGCAGCGAAAGGACTGCGAAATGCAGCGGACGCTGAAGCTGTGATCTGTCCGATGGCAGACGGCCACGCCGGAACGTCTCAGGCACTGCTGTACGGGAAGTCGTATAAGGAAGTGCACATGACGGCATCCGATCCGCATTTTCGGGATCGAACGGCGCGTTATTTTGTTGATGAAGACGGCCACGCCTACATCGACAGCGAAGAAATTCTCGGCCTGCAGCTGCTGGAGCCGAATGAACGTCAGCTTTTGGACACATCCAGCACCGGCCTTGGTCAAATGATTGCACATGCTGCCGGTGCTGCATCGATCACCATCGCACTCGGGGGCACTTCTTCCGTTGATATGGGTCTAGGCATGCTGGAAGCGCTCGGCGCTAAAATTCGCGGAGAAAACGGAGACCTGATGCGACATCTGCGGACAAAGGATATTTCCGGAGCAGCCTCCGTCCAGTTTCCGACACGAAATCTGCCGCCAATACGCGTGCTCTGCACCTCATTCTATCCGCTTACTGGAATAGAAGGAGCCGTCTACCGCACCGGCAGACAGGCCGGAGAGTCCGACAGCGTGATGGAGTTTCTGCATCAGGCTGTCCGCAGCACAGTGCCTCTTTTTCCAGTTCCCGATGCAGCGGACCGGCCCGGAAGCGGAGCTGGCGGCGGCATCGGCTTTGCGCTCGGCTGTCTCGGTGCCGAACTGCATGAAGCAGTCGTTTATACTGCAGCAGTCCATCAGCTGGCGGACAAGCTGCAGCACGCCTCTCTCGTCATCACCGGCGAAAGCCAGGACGGCATGCCGGAGCATACGAGCCATGTCGTACCGTACATTCAAAAATTGGCGCAGCAGGCAGACGTTCCGTGCGCTGACATCACCATCTCCTCTGATGAGCCCGGTGACAGCAGGGCGCTGATTGAACAGGCTGCCAGCGAAGCCGCCCGACAGTTCCTGGCGTAGGAATGTTATTTTTTTACTATAATAAAGTACAAAGTCGGATGAAAAAAGGTTCATATTTCATGAATCTCATGGTACAATAGAAACACCTTAGACACAGAAAGGAATGAACGATTTGGCAAGACTCCGATCTTTCCGGGGCGACTTCTACGAAGGCACGCTCGTGATTCTCGATATTGAACGCAGCACACCTGATGACACATACTATTCCGGAGTCCTGCTGAACGAAAACAATGAACCGGCTTTTGAATGGGTGCATGCGGAAGATCCGCGGATCGTGCACGGACATGAGAGCCACATGTACGTCAGTCCTTATTTGAAAGAACTCGGCGGGCGCGTCGGACTTGGTACAAAGCTGAGGCAGATTCTTGAGCAGGAATCGCTTCCGACCGAAACACGCTAGCCGGACGGAAAAAAGCGAACCGAGCTGGTGCTTCAAGCATTTGCTATGCTCCGCTGTTAATGAAGCCGGTTATGACCGCTTTCCTCTTTCCTGTTCGACAAAAAAGCATCGGGAGCTCCCGATGCTTTTTGACTGCCAATTTCCGTTCAATTACACGCGGATGAGCCGGTGCAGAACAGCTGCGCCGATGACCCCCGTCGTGCGTCCGAGGGCAGCGGTGCGCAGATCAACGGAATCGGCGGCACTTTTGTACACTTTAGCTGCTACGGCCTCCTTGAGATGGGTCATAAAGTAAGGAGCAGATCCAGATACCCCTCCTCCAATCACAATACAATCCGGGTCCACCGTATGAAATAAGTTAGCCAGACCGCGCGCAGTGTAATCCACCCACTCGGCGACCAGCGCCTCCGCCGTTTGATCTCCGCCGGAAGCAAGTGAAAACAGTTCCGGTGCCCCGCCGCGAATTCCGGCTGCTTTTGCCTGTTTGCCGAGAGCGGTGCCTGAGGCAAGCGACTCCCATGATCCATTATTCATACCAGGCTGACGAGGCCCGTTATCGGCGATAATCATATTGCCTACCTCACCGCCGTTGCCCCGGAAGCCGCCGACCAATCTGCCATCAATGATCAGACCTGCTCCGACTCCGGTGCTGATCGTGACGTAGGCCATGCTGCCTGCACCCCTTCCGGCACCGTGAAGCCACTCTGCCGCTGCTGCTGCGTTTGCATCGTTTTCCATTAATACGGTTCGTCCGCTGATGGACTCGAGCGATGCTTTAAACGGAAAGCCGTGCCAGCCGGGCAGATTGGGCGGATCGAGAAACATGCCCTCTTTCGCCTGAAGCGGTCCCGGAGCAGCGACACCGAGACTGCTGCTTTCCCAAGTCGTGATTGTGCCGGCAATCCAGCGGACAGCCTCCTCCGGATCGAACGGCGTTTTGATTTGCTCAAACGCGGTAACGTGCCCCTTCTCGTCTACACATGCTGCGCGGATAGACGTTCCTCCAATATCAATTCCGATCTCCTGCATGCCCCCACCCCTTCTCGCTGCTTTTTCTTTTCAGCATACCGGATTTATGCGCAAAAAAATACCTTAAGCTGGGCAGGCTTAAGGCAAGAGAGTGAGTGCGGAGCTGGGCTTCTCCAGCACCCGAGGGGTAAGACAGTGGATATGGTGGCTGCGTAGCCCTCATATTCGCTTGTCATCAGTATAAAACAGAGTAAAAATTCATGCAGACTGCATAATCACTCAAAAAAGCCGATTACCCGGCGCATACATCCCCTTTTCAGCCTTAAGCGCCAATAATATTCATATAGGAATATTATTTTCCAACGTTTCGCTAATTGACACACTGGCTGGAATCAGTAAAATAGAAGGTGGATTAGCACTCTCTGTGTTAGAGTGCTAAAATTGCAGCGAAGGAGCGGATCCACCATGACGAAGAAAGAATTTAAAGCCGAATCGAAACGGCTGCTGGAGATGATGGTCAACTCCATCTATTCTCAGCGGGAAATTTTCCTGCGTGAGCTGATTTCAAACGCCAGCGACGCCATTGATAAAATGTACTACCGCGCGCTGACAGACGACGCGATTGCGTTCAATCAAGATGACTTCTTTATTCGGGTGAGCGCCGATAAAGACGCGCGCACGCTGACCATTGAAGATACCGGCATCGGCATGAACGAAGAGGAACTGGAACGAAACCTCGGAACGATTGCGGAAAGCGGCTCGCTTGCGTTTAAAAAGCAAACGGAAACCGAAGACGGCCGGGACATTATCGGCCAGTTTGGCGTCGGCTTTTACTCCGCCTTTATGGTCGCAGACCACGTAACCGTTGATACGAAAGCAGCCGGCCAGACGGAAGCCTTCCGCTGGGAATCCAACGGCACGGACGGCTATACGATTGAACCTGGATCGAAAGAATCAACGGGTACTACTATTACCATTAAGCTGAAAGAAAACACCGAAGACGACTCATACGATGAGTTTCTCGAGGAATACCGACTGAAGCAGATTGTGAAAAAGTACTCTGACTTTATCCGCTATCCGATTGTCATGAACGTGACGGTTCATGAGCCGAAGGACGAGGAGAGCGAGGAAACGGTTGAGAAGCAGGAAGAGCAGACCATTAACAGCATGGTGCCGATCTGGCGCAAGGATAAGGCCGAATTAAGCGACGAAGATTACGAGAACTTTTATCACGAAAAGCACTACGGCTTCGATAAGCCGCTTCGCCACGTGCACATTCATGTCGACGGCACTATCCGCTACAGCTCCATTCTGTATATTCCGGAAACGACGCCGTTTGACTACTACTCCAAGGAATTTGAGAAAGGACTTGAGCTCTATTCCAGCGGTGTCCTGATCATGGAAAAAAGCCCGGATCTGCTTCCGGACTATTTCAGCTTCGTGAAAGGAATGGTTGATTCCGAGGATCTTTCCCTGAATATTTCCCGGGAAATGCTCCAGCACGACCGCCAGCTGAAGCTGATTGCTAAAAACATTAAAACGAAAATCAAAAAAGAACTGCAGAGCATGCTGAAAAATGACCGTGAAGCGTACGAAACGTTTTTCGAATCGTTTGGACGCCAGCTGAAATTCGGCGTCTACAACAACTTTGGTCAGGATAAAGAAGAGCTGCAGGATCTGCTTCTCTTTACATCATCCAACGAAAACAAGCTTGTCAGCCTGAATGAGTACGTGGAACGCATGCCGGAGGAGCAGAAATACATCTACTACGCTTCCGGAGATTCTGTCTCCCGCCTGGAGAAGCTGCCGCAGGCCGAGCTTGTGAAAGATAAAGGCTTTGAACTGCTTTACTTCACCGAAGAAGTGGATGAGTTTGCCATTAAAATGATGCGTGAGTTCGCCGGCAAGGAATTCAAGTCCGTTTCAAGCGGCGATCTCGGCCTCGAATCTGATGAAGAAAAGAAAGAAGCCGAAGAGACAGCGAGCGAGCATAAAGAGCTGTTTGCAGCCATGAAGGAGCAGCTCGGCAGCGCCGTGAAAGACGTGCGTCTCTCCAATCGCCTGAAATCGCATCCAGTCTGCCTGACTGCGGAAGGGGAAGTAACCATTGAAATGGAGAAAATCCTTGCGCAGATGCCGGAGAACCAAGGCGTCGAAGCGGATAAAGTACTGGAGATTAACCACCAGCATGACGTTTTCGCTTCGCTGAAACAGGCATACGAGCAGGATGACAAAGCAACCTTTGAGCTGTACACGAACCTGCTTTACAACCAGGCCCGACTTATTGAAGGCCTGCCAGTCGAGGACCCGGTTTCCTTTACGAACGACGTCTGCAAAATCATGAAATAGTCAGGTGAAACCTGCCCCGCTGCGCGCAGCGGGGTTTTTGGTGCAGGACCGCAGAAAGAAACGTAAGGTGCCTTAAACGCAGTGGCAAAAGAAGCTTTCGGCACCAGACGAAAGTCGTTTTCTCGAATCCTCCAGTTCGCTCAAATCCCGCCTGCGGAGACGATCATTAGAAAGATGGACAGAGGTAAGATTTAGTTTTAAGACAACTCCTCTAACATGTCCCTTAGTTCGCCTTCATTATCGGATAAGAACTGATAAATTTCTTCATCATACAACTCCATAGCTTCATCATACGGAATAGCAACACGGTTCTGAACGCGGAAAAAAATTTGTTCATTATCGAATGTTTTAGATTCTCTCAAGTATTCCGTAATGTCAGCTATGATTTCATGCTGGCCTTTAACAGCTTCCTCATGCAAACTATAAGACTCTTCAAAGCGCGATGGTGGGGTAGTTGCCTCCCAATTTGCTAAGAGGCTTTCGCTACGCTTTAAAACATCTTCAGCCGCCTCATGTGCTTCTGAAGAAGTCTCTAGCAAATCGATAAACAGCACATTCATGAAATCTTCCAAGACGAACCGCGACTCATCCATCATATCCAGGTATTCATAAACAAAGTCCACCTCGCTTTGAACGTCTGCTTCTGCATTGTTTCCGCAAGCACCAGTGAATAAGAATAGTAACCCTGCAATAATGATAGCGAACGCTCTCATCTTCTTCACCCTCTTCAATTTTTTAGCACATATGGTTCTAGTTCCCATTTTCATGAAGTTACACTGCTGATTCTTATCCGAACTCAAACAACGACTGACTTCCTCCTAATTTCATCCCTTTAGATTTGCTGTATAACTTTGGCTTTCGATTCGAGCAGCTTTTTTAAAACACATGATAAAAAGATATTTCAATTATTTTATTGTGTACCTCCCACGGATAAGCAACTATTAAAAAGCTTGTTTTAAAATATTTATGCGACATAAGAAAGCCATGATGTAAGACTTCGTTGACAACGTTCGCTCAAATCCCGCCTGCGGAGACGATCATCAAAAAGATGGACACAAGGACAATCCAGCCGCGCTGGCGCTTTTCCGGCGATCGGCGGCGGACGCTCACGAGCCACAAAAACAGGTAGCCTAAAAAGAAGACGAGTGCAGCTGTAAAAAGAACGTCCCAGCCGCCGGTAAAGCCAGTGCCGGCCGACGTCAGCAGCATGCCTGCCATCGTTGTCCACACCGGCAGCCGGTAGTCGAATCTCCGCTTTTGCACCATTCCTTTTCCGAGCCTTACGATCATCCAGGTAAAGCCTGCGAGCAGGAAAAACACGCCGGTTTCTTCTACGACGCCAAATAGATACGAGGCAATGAGCAGCACCGATGCAGGAAGTGCATAGCGCAGCACTTGATTGCGTACACGCTGGTCTTCCCGGTGAGAGGCTGAGGCGCGAAAAAATTCGCTGTCCTCTTTTCCTCCTGTTTCCGCAGCTGCAAGCAGCTCATCACTGCGCCCCTGCTCTACCATTGAAACGATATCTTCGCTGCGAAGCCGGCTGCGGAAGATGCGCCGATCCGCCCCATGCTTTAACAGCAGATACACGGCTTCGGCGTTTTCCGCATGTACGGCATAGACGAGCAGCGTCGGGAAACCGCCGACAGATAGATCCGGATGCACGTCCTTACGCTGCAAAAAGGTGTCCAGTCCTGGCATATCGCCAAGCTCCAGCAGCTCTTTATACGTTTGTCGGTCTGCTTCTGCAGCTTCCGTCCATTCGTGATCGGCGCAGTAGCCAAAACCGGGATGATCTGTTGCAGCTCCAGCTGCGTTCGTACAAGCGGTCTTGTCCTCGCGGATATACCGGCACCATTCCATCGCCATTCACACCTCCTTTAGCCTGTCTCTTCAATTGCACGCCCGGTCTCCAGCTGCCACAACGCGACAAGCAGGGCCGCAGTCAGGACGCCGGTAGCATTCAGCATAATATCAAGCGCATACGCTTCGCGCGTAAAAAACTCCTGCAGCACTTCCACGACCGCTACACCCAGCAGCAGCGTAACGAGTGCATCCAGCTTCAGTCCGACCCAGCGAAAAAACAGCAATCCGAGCAGAAATGAACTGACGACGTGCGCCACCTTTGAAAGCAGCAGTCCGCCGCTGTGGCGCAGTGCCTCCACATAGTCAGTCGACCAGAAATACTCCCAGGACACATGTCTTGTAAGCGTAAATGCGACATGCTGGTCATAGATAAGGCGTGTGGAGCTTTCTGTCCACATACCGATTAAAAACAAAGCCAGCCAAATAAAAAAGTAAATACCCCTCAATCGTCAGCTCCCTTTCGACCGCCGCTGCCGGCGGTCTTTCCAATAGATGGTATTAGCATACGCGCTAGCTTCCGCTCCAGTCAAACACTTCTTCACGCCGCTGCGGATCGTCCGAATGAAAGGACTCCGGCCCAAGATCTGCGACCCATCCGACGAGCCAGCGCTTCGTTTCCTCATTAAATTCCAAGTGTACAATACCAGTCCGCTCTGAGCTGCTTTGCTCGACCGCTTCACCGTGCCGGTACCACGTATCGTTTCGCTCTAAATGAAACGGAACCCGGCCGATCCAGACACCTTCTGTTTCGAAGACTTCTGCCTGCTTGGGATCGGTTTCCAGCAGCAGCTCATCGGTCTTGCGCATAAACCCTTGCGCCCGCCGGATCCGCATCTCTTCTTCGATCGCACGGCGAAGGGAATCCTTCACGTTTGTGAGCTGATTTTCATCGTTTCGCGATTCCGCTGCTGCGACACCCCACACATACTCTTCAAACGTCGCGGCTAAATGAGAGGCAAGTTCTGCGTCAGCCTCCAGCGTGCTCACATCCGGATTTTCGTCCACGACGACCGTGTCTCCGCTTGCTGCACGGCCGTCAGGAAACTGGCGGGCCGCTTCGATCGTAAAGCTTTCATCAAACGGAAACACGGCTTCTGTCGAAAGCCGGTGGTCCACTTCCTGCCCTTCTCGCCGAATCGTCAGCACCGCACTGTCCGGCACTTCCAGGTCGAGCGGCCCCGCACCCGGCTCCAGCTCCACTACCGCTGTCTCCGGTCCTTCAATCGTTACTTCCGTTGACTTGTCGACACTCGCATACTCGCCCTCAAAGGAAAGCGCCGCTTCATAAATGCCGGGCAGAACCGGTCCGTATAATGCGTGTACATCTTCCGATATCGTCATAGCAGTTCCGTTTTCCATCGTTACCTCAAGCCCGACAAAGCCGCCGGTCGTAAAAAACGGCACCGGCGCTACTTCAATCGAATAGCTCGAGAAAAAATTACCTTCCCGTACGACCCGCCACGGCTCATCCTCGGCCATTTGCGCACCTTCTCCTACTGCCTCTGCCTGTTCATACAGGTCAGCAAAAATCTGACTGCCTTCCTGCTGTAAGTATAGTGTCACAGGAGCTGCTTCCTCCTCGGTGACCGGCGCTTCCCCGCCCTGCACAACCATTAGTGCAGCTACCCGCTCGACGTCCCCCTGCTGTACGGCTTCCTCCAGCTCTGCAATGGTTTCCTCCGGAGGATTGCCGGCTGAGAGCAGCTGCGGCACTCCGATAAATAACAGCACCCCTGCACTCACCGCCCCGAAACTTACCCACTGCGCTGTCTTCTTCTTTCCGTATCCACATCCGCTGCACACCCGTTCCTTCCGTTCCGATCCACAAACCGGGCAGTCTTCCATCTCCGTCACCGCCTTCCCGGCAGCCGCACTGCCTTCGTCTCATTCTATACCCGCTTTTCATTAATTTGAGTCAAAAAGTCCTTGCTTCTGTTCGCAATAACGAATACAATGAAAGCAACTAATCGTTCTTTTTAACGAACATTTCGCAGTCTATAGAGAAAGAGGGAGTCCGATGAAAAAACTGATGCTGCTTCTCGTCATTCCGTTTCTGGTCGTTGTCATTGGTGTTGTTGGAATGGGCGGTTACTTGTATTATTCGCTGCAGCGGACCGTTTCTGCCGAGATGCAGGAAGGACTCGAGCGCTATCAGTCTCCCCACCGCTACGGGGAAGTGCAGGATGGAGACCCGCTGTCCATCTTGTTTATCGGCGTAGACGCCGAAGACGGAGAAGCAGGCCGAAGCGACACGATGATCGTCGTCACGCTCAATCCGGATAAAGGCTCGTACTACATGGTCAGCATTCCGCGTGATACGCGCACCGACATCGTCGGGCACGGAACCGTCGATAAGCTGAATCACGCCTATGCGTTTGGACGTGAAGAAATGACGGCGGCTTCCGTCGAACACTTTCTTGATATTCCAATCGATCACGTGCTTTCTGTCAACATGACCGGTTTTCAGGAAATGATTGACCTCGTCGGCGGAGTTACCGTGCAAAACGAGCTTGACTTTCAGTATAACGAACACGTTTTCCGGACAGGGGAAATGCACTTGGACGGGGAACAGGCACTTGCCTATACGCGGATGCGGAGCGAGGACCCCCGTGGTGATTTAGGCCGCAACGACCGGCAGCAGCTAGTCATTCAGAGCCTCTTGCAGGAGGCTGCGTCAGTGCAGTCGATCACCAAAATTCCCGGCTTTTTAGATATTGCCGGTGATCATATCCGCACGAATATGGACATGGGGGACGTCACGACACTGTTTCAGCATTACCGTCCCGCGCTTGACACGAAGGAGCAGCTTGCGATTGAAGGGACCGGAGATACGATTGACGGCGTCTGGTATTTCATCGTCGATGAAGCCGAGCAGGAACGGATCTCCTCTGAACTAAAACGGCACATGGAATTATAACTAAAAGCCCAGGCGCTTCTTTTCAGAAGTTGCCGGGGCTTTTCCATTTCGACGAATAACGAATAGATTTCAACGAAACCGTTATAAAAGGTGGTGCAGCATGCTTTCGTACTCACGAAGCAGCTCTCTGGCACCTTCAACGGAGGAACCGTCACTTTCAAAAATGATTTGTTCATCCTGTTTTTTTATTTCCTCTAATGCAGAAGCGATCACATGTAAGTCATCCATCTTTTCTCCACTGTCTAGTAAAGCGCGTACCTCTTCCAGCAACGCTAAAATGCTCCCGACCAGTTCGCTTGATTCTTCGTCATACAAAAGTGCATAGTGCCGCGATGCGTTGATTGCACTGTGAAATATCTCGAAGTCTTCCTCTTCAATGGCAAGACTGAAAAGCTCCATGTGAAAACTAAACTGATGGACTCGATTTGCATCATGAAGCTCCTTCCTGTCCATTTCGCTTTGATGAGCATCGTACCACTGATAGCTAACGAAAGAAGTGACTAGTAGGAGAATAATAATCGATGTAATGTATAGTCTCTCTTTCACGGTACACCTCCAAAATTAATTAACATACTTTCTGTCAAGTGACAACCTTGCTACTTACTCGTGCGTGTTTTTGGCAGCTTCCTTAGATTTGTTTATTAGAAGAGATATCCAACTATTTCCTTTTAAACTGTACAGGAAACCATTTTCCGTGTTAACGGCCAATAACGACTCTTGTTTCATATGATGCAGTTGATTCTGCAACTAAGGGATGGCCGGCCAAAGACTCTCTCTTTTCAGCAAAAAAGAACCGTTCCCCTTACATAACGGGAACGGTTTTTCTGTCTGTTTAATTTGCCGCTTGTGACGACTGCATAAAGCGAAGCAGATTATTGGTTCGATTGAACTGTTTTTCGGCGGTGTGCAAGGAGATATTCAGCGGCATCCGCGTTCCGTTCCATGTGATAGCTGTAGCCAGCTTTTCAGGCAGCGGCTCTTCTGTAAACATGGAAATGTGAGACGTAAACACCCAGGCACACTCATGCCGATTGGGGGAATGGGTTGGAAAACAGGCGGTATCTCTCCCGTTAATAACGACGGGCACCCGCTTTTGATAATTAAGCATGTTACGGGCAGCATCGATCCTGCCTTTATACGTGGCATACCCCTGGCGCCAGCAGTTCTCCTCAATAATCTGCAGAGGCGTCTGGTAGACGTGGAACGTTCGTGTTGTTTCCTGAACGATGGTGCCTCCCTGCTCGTGTACGGCAGGTGTCAGCATCTGAGTATCACATGTAATCCTATATCTGTTCGTCTTCATCGTCTACTCTCCCTGTTTGATTAATAGCTGCATACAAAGTGTGATGATAAAATGAAGTGGAGACAGCAAATTAAACGATTGGTTCGTGCCTCATTCCTTTCCTCGGTCACGCCTCCCGTCCTCAGGAGCCCGTTTTTCTTTCTTGCTCAAAGCAAATTAACCCAAGACTTTATGACTAATTTTGCTTCTTTTTTATCATATACGATCAAAAAATGAATATCAATTCATTTTTCATATTTTTTCTAATTTTTCTTTCAATTACCTAATTAACGTGATGTTACACCTCCAGATTCATGACGTTTCACCAGACAAACTCCCTCTTCACCGGGAAGAATTGCTTTTTATTTCCGCCTACACTGGGTGTACCGCGGAATACTTGAAGGTGCGCACCTTCCACTGGTTGTGCAGCATGCAGTTTGACGACGTACTGGAACAGTTTATGCCAATGATTAAAGGATGCATCAGCCGCTGGCGGCTCTATGGGGAGCTGGAGGAGTTTGAACAGATCGGACGAATTGCGCTGCATGAGGCGTGGGAGAAATATAATCCGGAAAATGGACCGTTTGCGCCGCTTGCGAAAAGCTATGTGTACGGCCGGATCCAGCAGGAGCTGACGCGGCAAAACCGCCGGCGAGAGCGGTCGGTCATGCTGGAAAACGATCACCTGCTTCCGGATCAGGAGGATACAGCAGGGCTCATCTGCCTGCTCAGTTTTCTCCAGTCCCTCCCGCTGTCCGGACGCGAAATGGACTGGCTTCGCCTTTATGTCATGGAAGGAAGCGGGCCGAGTGAAATTGCCGAACGCATGGGAGTCTCCGTCCATACGGTAAAAGGCTGGCGCAAGCAGGCCCTGCAGAAATTACGGTCGCTCGCCCGTGAGCAGAAGCTGGAGTGGTAGACATCCAGAAGCGCCTGTCTCCGCTCGATCTCCCTCTTCCGTCTTCCCCGGGACCGGGCAAAGCTGCTCTCTTTTAAGTCGATATGTTTATACTGGGCCTGCCTTGCAATGGGACGAAAAAAGACCGCCACTATGGCGGTCTTTTCATGCGGCTGCTCAGGAAGAACTCCGGGGAAGCGGCTGTATGTACTGGCTGTATGCTTATGTATGTCGGCAGCGTGTAAAGAGGATATTAATAACGGTCATTGGTGCTGGTCTATCCCTTCGGATCTGCCTCCCCGGTGCCCGCTCTTCCGAACTTGAAGGGAAGTTCTTCCTGAACACCGCATCACTTCGTAAAGTATAGCACTCTCTTTTGCTGCTGTCAGCCCGTTTTTCCGGATTTGCTATTTTCTCACTTTTCCCACGATCGCCGGTCCGCTACGTCCAGGATGGCAAGTCCGCTCCCGCGCAGGTTGAAGGCGTCCTGTCCGACAAGTACAAGCGGATGCTCCAAGTCGTCAGGAAACAATTGAATAATCGTTCCGAGGCGTCCGTCTGATAAATAAACATCTGCCCCCGTATACAGTTGCAGCATTTGTGCCGTAAACGGCAATCCAAACCGACTCGACAGCTTGCCGGAGAATATATCCTCTGTCACAATTCGCAGCGCTCTGAATGGAGACGATTTTTTCTGATAGCTGCGGTCGGAAGAGACCGCGTCAAACACGTCGGCTACGGCTACGATTAAACCTGCTGCGGATAGGTCTTCTCCTTGAAGCCCCCGCGGATACCCGCTGCCGTCCACGCGCTCATGATGATCGAGGACACCGTCGTGAATCATGCGCGGCACCTCTCCGTTTTTTTTGAGAAGTGCCACGCCGAGCTGCGGGTGCTGCTTCATTTTCTCAAATTCTTCCGGCGTGAGCTTAGCCGGCTTTTGAATGATTTCTTTCGCAATTTGCAGCTTGCCGATATCATGGTAAAGTCCCGCTTTACCGATCTCCATCACCAAATCGTGCGGAAAATCAGCCAGCCGGGCGATCAGGGCAGAAAGCATGCCGACGTGAATGCTGTGGCGGTATGTATAATCGCTGTGCCCCTGAAGCTGCTGCAACACAACCAGCATCGAACCGCTTGCAAGCGCCTCTTCTGCGAGCTGTTCAAATTGATCCGAACATGCTGTCAAATCGATATCAGTCCCATCTGCTGCCGCCGCAAATACCCGCTTGATTTCTTCAAATTGCTGTCTGTACGCCTGTACGAAACGGCTGTACCGCCCTTCCCACTTCTGTTCAAGCTGCTCCAGCACCGACGCTTGGCCTCCAACGGCAATCCGGCTGATGCCATGCTGAAAAAGCAGCTGGATGTGAGCTGCTGTGACGACGGTTCCCTCTTTCAGCAGAAGCGTTTTATGTTTCGAATAAACGTCTTCGGCGAGCTTGCAATCAAGCGCCCTGCACGCGTGACGATGAATATAGACCCATTCCATTTGTATGATCACCTCTTCTAATTATATTAAATCAGATTCACAGCTTCATTTCCATGATTCATAACAGGACTTTTATCTAGTTTTTTATGTAAAATGGCTCACTCACCATACATGTACGTATGTTTCACAGCGCAGAAATTACGATAGTCGGGTATCCGCAGCTTGTCCGTTTTCTCTGACGCAAAGTGAAAGGGCTGCAAAACCTTGAGCATTGATTGCAGATCGCCCTACGTCAACACTAGTCAGGCAAAAGATTCTTTTCTAATAAGAGCGTTTTGCTTTTTGGCAGGCAGCAGTTCCGGCTGCATGTTCTCGCTGCATCGTGATCAGGAACAATAAAAGATGCGAAAGACGTTCTCACCGTTATTCCGATCTGTTGCGTGGCGTAACGCCGACCTACTGTTGTGTTCGATTGAGACAGCGTTCAACGCTTTTCCATGCCGCAGGGAAGCTTAGCGCTGTGTTGACGTAAGAGCTTCCACCACCAGACTGCCGGGCACACGCACGAGAAGGCCCTCCGCATCAATACGGAGGGCCTTCGTCTATCTATTTAGTGGGGGGAATAGATATCAGTCTTCGTCGCTGAGGATGCGTTCTGCCTGCTCCTTCAGCTCCTGTCTTGCTTCTTCCTCGACATGACGCTCTGCCTGGCTGGAGTTCAGCCTGTCAACGTAGCGCTCCGTAAAGGAACGTGCCTGATCAGATCGTCCTGCTTCCTGATGGTGCACAGCTTGTCTTGCCGTATTGGAAAGTTGTCCGCGCATCGGGCCGCTAATATAGCCCTCATCGATATACGCGTCCGTTTTTCCGGAAAGCTCTGTCATTTCCTGCAGCTTTCTCTCTTCCGGATCGAGCTCATCAGCCGGCTCTTCGCCGCCTGTCTGCACGATGACCGCCGTCAGCGGATCGATCGTCAGCGACTCTTCCGTCAGGTTAAAGCCGTTCGGCTCCGCGACTTCTGTCACACCGGCTTCGTCTGCATCCGCAAGCACGATGCCGTCCGTCAGATCCATGTCGAGCGTCAGCGTGCGCTCACTGTCGTCTGCGTTAATGAAAACGTGGTACGCTGCATCAGATTCTGAATCTTCCGCCCGGTAGCCGATCAGAAGATCTTCGTCACCGATTTCCGGTGCGTCGATGAAGGACACGTGCTCATCGATCGCATCCATCGTGCCGTGACGGAACGCATCCGTGGAACGACGCAGTTCGATCATACCGGTCATCATTTCACGCGTCATACTGTTCAGCGGGTACGCCTCTTCGTTCGTGGCGAGCTCCCAGTCAAACTTGTTGATTGCATCAGTGGAATCGTACGAATCATGGATAAAGTATGGATATTCAAACGGATTGCCGTCTGCATCCTCCATGTATGTCGACTTGTACGGTGCATCTTCCTCCGCTACCGGTCCGATGAAGTCATCGTCACGGAACTGCTTCGTCCGGCCAAATTCCTGACCGCCGTGCACGAAGGCTGTGCCCTGCGCCGTCATCACCATCGCATTTCCTAAACGGATGCGCTGATGAATTTCCTCCTGATGGTCTTTTGGATCTTTTTGAATCGACTGGGCAATCACGTCGTGCAGCGTCAGGTTGTCGTGCGCTGCGATATATGGAACGACGTCACCCGGGTTCGTTGCCGTAAAGTTGGACGGATTCGCCGTTACGTTGTTGTAAATCCGCTCAATATCACGCGCGCCGCCTGTAATAAAGCGCGGCTCGCCTTCACTGCCGAAGCCGGACTTGAGCTCATTACGGAAGTCATCTGAGAAAGACCCGACGCTTTCCGTATATTGCATCCACTGCTGGTCAGCCGGCTGCACGTCCGGATCCGTTTCATCTCCGACGTACGTCACCCAGCCTTCGCCGATCATAACGACGTTCGGATTCACTTCCTTCGCTTTGTCATAGGCGATTTGAATGCTCTCGGCATCGTGGTCGCCCATCATGTCAAAACGGAAGCCGTCCACTTTAAATTCTTCAACCCAGTACATGATCGAGTCGACCAGAATTCGTCGTGACATCTCATGCGTCGTGCCGAGACGTCCGCCGCCAAAACTGATGCGGGACGTGCCGTCAGCGTCCATGAAGTGGTAGTAGTTTGGCTCCAGGTCCTCGAAAATGTGCTCGCGGGCCGTATGGTTGTAAACCACATCGAGGATCACACCCATATCGCGTTCGTGGATTTCATGGATCAGATTCTTAAATTCTTCGATCCGCTTTTCTGCATCTTCCGGATCTTCAGAATACATGCCCGTCAGCGAGAAATAGCTGTGCGGGTCGTAGCCCCAGTTGTAGTTCGTCTGGGTCGATGCATAATCAAGCATCCGCTCATCTGCCGCAAATTCATTGGAGAAGAAATAACTCATCACCGGAAGCAGCTGTACGTGTGTTACGCCAAGCTCCTCCAGATAGTCGAGCCGCTCTGCGAACGCTGAGAACGTTCCGAACTCACTGTCCAGCTCGTCTTCAATAGACGGGTCAGACGTGAAATCACGGACGTGCAGCTCGTAAATGATCGCATCCTCGCGCTTTTCAAAACCGTCAATCTCGGCGAAATCGAGATCCGGTCCGATCGCAGATGGATCGACAATCGCTGCTTTGCCGATATAGGCATCATCAGCGCCGCTGTCCCAGGCTGCCATCGACGGTGCGTATGGATCAAGCGCTTCAACGGTTTCCCCGTCACGCTCAATCATGTAGTGATAGTAGTAGCCGGTATGATCCGACACGCCTGTTGTACTTTCATCAAGCGTCACTTCCCAGACGCCTCTGTCCTGACGCTCCATCGCCACATCATCACCGATGACATTGTCCTGATCGTCTTTGTCATAGAGACGAACGGAGACGTCATCTGCGCTTGGCGACCATACTTTCAGCGTAACGGAGCCATCCTCGTGCAGCTCGGCACCGAGATCACCGTCATAGCTGTAAAGCTCATCTTTCAGCTGCCAGCCGATAATCGCCTGTGCTGTACGTTCGTTAAACGTAATCGTAAACGGCGCTTGTTCCAGATCAAACGATCCGTGCAGGGAGACAACTGTATCGCTGTCGATTGTCACGCTATCAAAGGAAACAGCCTCTCCGTTGCGGTCTGTAATTGTCAGTTCTTCCATAAGCTGCTCTTCCGTCAGACCGCCCGTGCCGCTGAAGCGGACTTCAATCCGCTCATCTGACACGACTTCGGCGCTCTGCACGCCGTCCATCATGACGTAGTACGGGTTGTTAAATGCCTGATCGGTGCCTGCTTTCACAAAAATCTGGTTGGATCGCTCCAGATCGCTGTAGCTCATGTCTGCCGACTGATCTCCAGATTCCTGATTTAAAAACAGGAAGCCGATTTCTTCTGCATTTTCGGCAAGCTCAATATCGGCATACAGACCGTAGCGGCCTTCGCCGGCAAACGGCGTTGCACCTGTAGGCCAGTCGTCAGACGGGCTCAGCGTATCTTCAAAGTGCCAGATGCTGTCATAGTCGTAGCTGTCTTCGCTATAGTAATGAATCCGCACTTCATCGTCGCCGATGTCAGCCGGTTCCGCAAGCGAATAGCTGCCGTCTTCGTACATCCAGATTTCATTCATGTCTTCGTGAATCAGATCGACGTTCACGTCACCGGTGATGTTTTCGCCGCCGGTGTTGTTCACGAGCATGCTGAGACGGTCTGCACCCGGCTCAAGCTCAATGTCGTAATAAGGACCGAAGTCGGACATGCGATCTTCACTGAAGCGCTGCTCGCCAGGCCAGCTTGCATTCTCTTCAGATGGAACCGCAGCGCCGTCCCAGTACCAGACGCCGAGAGATGAAATGTTTCTGTCACCCGCATCAAAGTGTACGCGCAGGTGATCCTCCGGAATGTCGCTGTCTTCAGATGGTGTGTCCGCACCTTCACCGTCTGTGATCGTGCCATTTTCTGTCGTCAAAAGAACCGTTCCGCCGTCCGCAGGTGCCGGAATCGTCATCGTGAGCGTTCCGTCTTCTGCCGTGACGCTTTCACCGGAATACGCATCCGTGACGACTGTATCTGCTTCCGTCGTATTCAGCGTCACTTCCTGTGCATCGTCTGCGGTGTTCAGTCCGACGAAAACATTTTCTCCTTCGTAGGCGCGCTCAAAGACGAGGTAGCCTTCATCGTCAGATCCTGCGGTTTCCGAGCGGGTACCTCGGGCAAACAGCTCCGAATGCTCGCCTCGGAAATCAAGCAGCTTTGTGTAATGCTCGTGGAACGGATTGCCTTCCACGTCATCCCAGGCAAAGTCATAGCGGTTGTCATACTCCGGCCAGTTATCGTCGCCCGACTGCCCGAGCTCCTCACCGTAGTAGATCACCGGCTGCCCTTTTGCTGTCATCTGCAATGCAGAGCCAATCATAAGCGCCTCTTCGCCGTGATTGTAGAGGAAACCTTCCTCATCATGGCTGCCAAGGAACTGTCCGAGAAGCGCAGCACTGTCCATGCCTTCATTTCGTTCAATCAAATCATTGTTCACGGATTCCATATCACCGCGTGCAAAGTCACGGGCGCTGTTTTTAAACTCAAAGTCGAGCAGGGAATCCATCGTTCCCGTCCGCAGGTAACCGTGGTCGTTGTTTTGACCTGCGCCCCACGATTCACCGATCATCTTAAAGGACGGATCTTTTTCTGTCAGTTCATTTTTAAAGTGCTGCCACGTCGTATCATCGACGTGCTTGACCGTATCGACCCGGTAGTAGGAAATCGCGTTTCCGTTTTCTGTCGTCGAACGGTCGAGCCACGCTGTCTGCCAGTCGACGAGCTGCTCACGTACTTCCGGATTTTCCGTTTCAAAGTCCGGCAGGCCGGCAAGCTCCATCGTCAAATCGTCGCTGCCTGGGTTATCACGGATCATGCCGTCAAAACGTTCGACAATCTCCTCATCCGGATAGCCGTCCGGCGCTTCGCCTTCCGGCAGCGCATCTTCAGGACGCACATCGTAGCCAGGATGGTTCAGCACAACGTCGACCATGATTTTCATGTCACGCTCTGCCGCTGCGTCGATCAGCTCGTGAAATTCTTCGAGCGTCCCGAGGTGCGGATTTAGCTCTTCAAAGTCGCTTGCCCAGTAGCCGTGGTAGCCGAAATAGTTTCCAGCTTCTGCATCCCACTCCACGTCATGTGCGATGTTTTCCACGATCGGCGTGATCCAGACTGTGTTAACGCCGAGATCATCCAGGTAGTCCAGGTTCTGCGTGACACCGGCAAAATCGCCGCCCTGGTACGTGCCTCGCGGATTCTCGTCATCGTACTGGCTGTAGTCCAGTCCGTACGGATCGTTGTTGTCCGGGTTGCCGTCGTAAAAACGGTCTGTCAGCATGAAATAAATCATCGCTTCGTCCCAGTCAAACTCGCCTTCTGCTTTCTCACGTGCCGCTACTTCAACCGTTGCACTGCCCTCGTACACGCCGCCCTCTTCGTCAACTGCGCGAATCGGCAGCTCGTACGTGCCCGGCTCCGTGTCATGGGTCGCTGCGATCGTCACGCGGTTTAATTCCGTTGAGACATTCAGCTCGCTGCTTCCGCCAAGCTGGCTTGCGTCAATTGATAGCTCGTCTATTTCCACATCGCTGTTGTTCTCGATGTCGATGTCCACGATCGCGTTTTCATCATAATGGAAAGCACCGTCAGCCGACCCGGAAACGGCAATGTCGTACTCGCCTTCCCTATACTCACGCTCTTCTTCTTCGTGCGCCACGTAGTACGGGTTCGTGTAAACCGTCTCATCGCCTTCACGCATGAAGATCTGACTGTGCACATCGCGTTCGTTGAAGTTGAGGTCGTCCGTTTGGTCTTCCGTCTCCGTATCAACTAACAGAAAGCCAAATCCATTAGCGCTTGACTCAACGTCTATATCAATATAAGAGCCGTATTCTCCGGTCTGATCGTCAGAAAAACGCAGCGCGTCATCCAGCCAATGATCAAAGGAATGCGCTACACCGCCCCAGCCCCAGAAGCCCATCGGCTCAACCGTATCACCTTCCGGCTGGTAATGGAGCCTTACCTGATCATCAAACTCAATCGGCTCGTAGTAATATACGTGCTCATCGTGTGAAATCCACACCTCGTCCATTTCTTCTGCGAGGATGTCGATTGTAATATCATCTTCTGACACATTATTTCCGTCGCGGTTATTGATAACAAGGCCCAATTCTTCAGTTCCTTCTTCAAACTCTATGTCAACGTAGGCGCCGTAGTCGGTCGTCCCGTAGTCCGAAAACCACTTTCCTTCCGGCCATTCGCCAGGCATTTCTTCTACACCTTCTCCAAAAAACCACAGTCCAAGTTCCGCTACGTCGAGATCCCCATAGTCGTAATGGACGCGAAGGCTGTTCGTGTCCTCTGTACTCTCTTCTGCTGTCACTGCCGGTGCAAATGACGAGAATACGCTTAGTCCCATCACCCCGGCCATCATCGTTGCCATTCGTTTCGTTCTTCGTTTATACACGCTCTTCTCTCCCCTCGTGAATAAGTGACCCTGTACCTGTCGTCTTACTCAGCCCCTTCCTGCACGTTTTGAATCCGGACGTGCAACGTTGTGCAAGTTGCGAAAACGTTTGCACTAACGCCATAAATAAAAGCGCAGCCGTATATTCTTTTTCAGAATGATTTGCAAGCGCTTTCTTTGCCTATTAGCGTATCGTATATTTTTTGACAATTCAACACAATCCGGTATAAATATGACTTCGGCTCAGTCTATTTTAAAAAATTCAGGTCAAC
This sequence comes from Bacillus daqingensis, assembly GCF_042654445.1. Classification (NCBI taxonomy): domain Bacteria; kingdom Bacillati; phylum Bacillota; class Bacilli; order Caryophanales; family Bacillaceae; genus Bacillus; species Bacillus daqingensis. The sequence goes on along the minus strand of NZ_JBHSGK010000011.1, from coordinate 52,866 downwards.
CTGACTAGGTGTGCACGCGCATGCACAGAATAAGGAATCGATTCCCTGCTACTTTCTGCTCGGGACCGGAAAGGTAATTTAGAACTTTGCTTGAATCATATGAAAAATTCTGATAAAGTCTATATAACCGATTAAGTTGATATGTTTTAACTACTATTAAGGGGGAGTTCTTTATGAAGAAATGGACAGCCGGCCTTTTAGGCGGATTTCTGCTGATTGCAGGTGCGACGCCTGCAGCAGCGGAGAGTGATGCCCAGTACGAAGTGTGGATGGCCGATCAAGGTACCGACACGATCCATATTTATAACGAGGATCACGAAGAAATTGATACGATTGACTTTAGCGATGTGGGTGAAAATCCACACATGCTGCTCTTTGATGATGACTACGAATACGCGTATGCAGCTAACATGGGCAGCGGTACCGTCTCCGTCATTCACGGGGAGAGCCGGGAAGTCGTTGGAACAATTGAAACAGATGAAGGTGCTCACGCTGCCGTTCCAAATCCAAACGGGGAAACCGTGCTCGTCGCCAACACGCCTGGCGAGAGCCTGTCGCAAATTTCCCTTGATCATGAAAACGGGGAATACGAGGTCGTTCAGGACCTGGATTTAACGCAGGTGGACTCTCTGCAAAACGAAGATGAATTTCCGGATCACCGGCCGATCTGCCTCGACTTTAACGCAGACGGCAGCAAAGCCTACGTAACGATTGGCGGCGGCGGACTCGTCGTTGTCGATACCGAGGAGCTTGAAGTGATCGAGCAGTTTGGTAAAGAGGATGTTCATCCTCACGGCTGCGGCACGCTTCTTTCACCGGACGGATCGGAAATGTACGCGAACTCCGGCTCTGTGGATGACGGCTACTTTTACGTATTTGATACGGAAACAGACGAAATGATCCATAAAGCTGATGCAGGCGGTCTCGATACCCACGGCAAAAACTTCACAACAGACGGGAAGTATCTGTACACCGTTCACCGCGTATCGGACAGCCTGACCGTCATCGATACCGAAACAAAAGAAATTGTAGCAGAACAGGAATTTGTCGGAGATGCACCGGACTTAGCCGTTACGTCACCGGATAACAAATACTTCTACGTGACGCTTCGCGGACCAGAGCCTGCAACTGGCACGCATGACATGGCTGGCGACTCTCCTGGCATTTCCGTCATTGACGTGGAAACGCTGGAAATCGCCCATACGATTGACTTTACCGGCATCGACGGCACCGATCCGCACGGAATCGACATCCGCGTGATTGATGCGGGCAGCACCACGTATGACAACTACCAGTTCGAAGGCGACGAACTGCCTGACACAGCAGCTGGCGTACCGTTCTCCATCTGGATCGCCCTCGCTGCAGCCGGCATCGGCGGCGCTCTGCTTTTCGGAAAGCCAAAAACAGCACGCTCTTAATGAGGAAGGCTGTCTCCCAACTGATGGGAGGCAGCTTTTTTCATGTAGTGAAGGCTATTCGGCAGCGTAGCCACAAGGTCATGGACGGGCAATAAACACCGCCTAATTGCAACGTGAGGCTCGGCGTCAGCTAATTTCATCTGCTCTAAACATAGGCCGGCAGCTGCTTTCCCGCATAAAAAAGCTCCGTCTGCGTGCAGACGGAGTGGCGCCTTATCCCGGCGGAGTGCGCGCGAGGCTTTCGAGCTGCTGCTCGCCTTCGCGCGATATTTTATACAGCTTGGAGTGGCTGTCCTTGCCGATCGTGATGATGTACTTTTTCTTTTGCAGGACGCTGATCGCCCGGTACGGATTGGTGAGCCGGATGCCGTTGTCTTTTAGCAGGTCATCCACGGCGCTCGACTTAAATACCCGCTCCTGGCTCTTTTCCTGAATGAACTTCCCCGCGACAAGCGCCTTGTCGACGTCCTTCAGATCATCGTGAAACTGGTAGAGCCATTCCCCGAACGCATCATCTTCGGGCTGTAGCTGCGGCCATTCTGCCGCGGCAGCCTGTGACGGCCCGCTCCTGACGCGGTCCACGAGGTCGTCCAGCTGCTCCATCTGTTCACGGACAAACTCCTCCGAGCCTTTAATTTCAATTTCTCCGGTGCGCACGTTCATCCTGATGCTTGCCTTCGCCACTTCATCACTCCTCTTGGTTATACTGCCTTCACGCGCTTTCCTGACAATTCTCTTTTCCCTCTGCCAGTATAACCTGAAACATACCGCCGCATAAAAAAACAGGCAGGAGCGGTTCTTCCGCTGCTGCCTGCCTGCTGTTTGTATTAGTCGTTAATGGCATCAAGCGACTGGACGAGTCCGCTTCCGTACTGATGGGAAGCACCGAGTGGAACCGCCGTGTCATTTAGCAGATCACGCAGCTCGGCGCTGGAGAGCTCCGGCTTTGCCTGCCATACCTGCGCCGCTACACCAGCTACGTGCGGTGCTGCCATGCTCGTTCCGTTAAAGGACGCGTAACCATTTCCCGGAACCGTGCTGAGAACGTCCACTCCCGGAGCGGAAATTTCAACCGCCGGTCCGGCGCTCGAGAACGTCGCCCGGTTATTGGTTGCATCGACTGCCGCTACTGCCATCGCGGAATCGTATTTCGCCGGGAAGCCGACTGTGTCGTTATTACCGCCGCGGTTCCCGCTGTTTCCGGCAGCCGCAATGACGAGCGAGCCTTCTTCAAAAGCGAGATCTGTAAAGCTTTCCAAAACCGACGAGCCGGACGATCCGCCGAGGCTCATGTTGATGATGTCGATATCGTTTTCGATCGACCATTCAATGCCTTCTGCAATGCCGGCAAGGGAGCCGCTGCCAGAGTTACTCAGAACTTTGACGGCATACAGATCCGCATCCGGCGCTGCTCCGATGACGCCAAGGTCGTTGTCAACTGCCGCTACCGTGCCCGCCACATGCGTGCCGTGACCGTTCCCGTCAAAAAACGGATTGCTGTTGTCTGCATCGCTGAAAACCGAATAGCCGCCGACAACGTTATCTGCCAGGTCTTCATGATCCGCATCAATGCCGGTATCAAGCACTGCTACGCTGACGCCGTCACCGCTGATTCCCTGGGCGTATGCATCCGTTGCCTGCACCTGATCGATGCCATAGGGAACCGTCTGACTGAGTGTTGTCACTTCCGCATTTTCGTCAACCGCTTCAATCTGCGGATGGTTTTCCAGCAGCGGAACCTGTGCCTCGGACAATTCCACGAGCTGGACATCCAACAGATCGTATGTATGCAGCACGTCCGTCTCACTGATGCCAAATGCCTGCATCAGCCCTGCTTCAGCCGGACCTGAAAACTCCACCAGATACTCCTGCTTTTCTGTCTCCCCCTGCGGACTGACTGCCCCCGCACTCATTGGCACGGCAAAAAGTGCTGCCGCTGCTGTCATGAAAAGTACCTTCTTCATCAAAAAACCCCTTTTCCGAAATAGTCTGCACCACCGCGGTGTTTTTTCAGAATAATCGGAACAGGTCGTCTTTTCAACATACTGAACGCTTGTTCATTATCCCGCCTCAGAAATTTTTCTGTCAATAAAGGACTTTCTGCCCGACAGCCTGTCCGTTTATGAAACTCTGTTCAGCAAGTCCTTCCGCACTGAAAAAAAGAACCTGCCGGATTACCTCCGACAGGTTCCCTGTTCGTTTACTTAATGACATCAACTGGTCCGTGGTCGTCAATGTGATCGCCGTGCACGTGATGAAGGCGTCCGTCAACGAGGTAATCATAGTGATCCCCGTGCGGAACAAGTTCGTGTCCGCAGTCTTCATTATGCTCGCAGTCCGACTGCACCGGCGCACATGAATCCGGGTTCTCATCGCTCACGCCGATTTTACACTCATCCCAGTGCTCCTGGTGCTTGTGATGCAGGTGTCCGTCGTGCACGTAATCAATATGATCACCGTGGCGGATTTTCGTGTGTCCGCAGGAAAGGGAATGCTCGTGCGTATGGTTGTCATGTGTATGATGGCTCATCAACAAAACCTCCTTTTACAGTCAGTGTACCACTAAAAAAGGGCGCTGAAACGGGTTTGGCGTCGATAGGAATCATTCCGTCTATACCGGCTGCATGCGCTCCTCGATCTGCTTGAACTCTTCCTCGCTATCGGTGATGCGGCTGAGCACTTGCAGCGATTCGAGCATAAACGTCAGATCGAGCCGGTACATGTGGTCCGGTGACTGATGCCGGAAAATATCGGACGCAAACGCCCAGATCGTCTCCTGCTTCGTTTCATCAAGGGACTCTGCGATTTTTGCCATGCAGTTAATCAGCTCCGTCAATAGCACGTGATCATCTTCGGCGTAGTGACGAATAAAGCCGAAGCCTTTGTATAAATACGACTCAAACGATTCCGCCATGAGAACGATCCGCGTCTGCCTATTTTCATCCTGTAAGTACGGGGTAAAGGTAATATACTCCACCACTTCCAGCATCAGCTCTGCCATCTGGTGCATCGTCGTCATCGCCGTTTTCGGATCCTTGTTGCCGATCGATTTGATCGCAATCTCGGAAAGCTTGTACATGCCCATCTGCAGATCCTGCAGCTCGAGCTCCTTATGACCGATCTGCACCATCCTCGAGTAGTCATCCATCTCCACATTCTCTGCACCCGGGCCCCAGTAGCTGAACAGTTCATTTCCAGCCAGCACGTATTCGCCCATGCGTCGGTGAAACTGCACGATGATGTCATCACGCCGCGCTTGCTCAAGCATTTTGCGGTAGTCCACAAGCTGCACGTAGCCGCTCTTTTTCGCCTGTACGCGCACAGTATCTTCTTCATATTCAAGCTTCATGTCTCCTGACGTCTCCGCACGGTACACCTCAAGCTCCCGGCTCAGCGTGTCTTTGATGATCCGTTGTGAATTTTCCTTCATCGTATTCGTGATGTTGTGCACCTGCATCCACGTCGTCGCATGGTTAATAAAATAAATAAACGTCATGGCCGTTAAAAAAGCGAGAAAAATCGTCGTGATCGGCACAGCTGCAAAATTTTCCCGCTCAGTACTGCCGATAAATAAAAACACGAGCAGTACGTATACGAAGCTTCCGTTAAATACGCCGAGTGCGTGCTGAGTACGGCGATCGGCCACGAAATTTAACAGCATCCGCGGTGAAAACTGCCCGCTGAACGTCGTTAGCACGACGAGCAGGGAGTTCAGTGTGAACGCGCTCAGTGTGAGAATACCACCGATAAGCGTACTGACGAGCATCTGCGTTGTTTCAGCTGTAATGGATACGATCGGAGGCAGCTGCCTTTCAATGTCCAGCTGAATATCTAAAAACAGTGCAAATACAACGAGAAAAACGGATAAGGATACGTAAAGCAGCGGCATATACCAGAGCGTGGACTGGATTTCATGCTTCCGCTCGCGCCGCGACATCGTAACGTATTTTCTGAGCGACGCCGGCAGCAGCTGGAGCAGCATCATCGGTAAGCCTCCTCTTCCAATGGCGCCAGAGCTCGCCCAGGCACCTCTATCGATTCTGACGGGCTCATTCCCGCCTGACCACGGAACTGAAACCTGTTGCCGTGATTTTACAAAAACATTCGACAATCTGCGCCACAAACGTTGTTCAACTGGCTAAAAACCGTTTTCGTTTTCCAACTTCTCCTGTAAACTGGAAGGAAGGACTCAATGAAAGGAGCAGATTGATGGAACCGTACCGTCTCGCGATCGGCATACATATCGCCATGTTTTTCTTTTTCACTGTCGTCACCTTCGGCTATCTGTCCGTCACCAGCGATCCGGCAATGGTGCGTGACACCGTTTTTTACGTTGTCATGGCCGCACTTTCGGCGCTCGCCGCTCTGCTGTTTACCGTGACTGTCTCGGCTTCCTTTTACACGGCACGCTATGTCGCCCGACGCATCAGCCGGCAAAGCACCAGCTCGTAATCAGGCGGACGTGACGTCATGTCAAAGTACGTGCCGCTTTCCTGCAAGCAGGATATTGCCAAGCAAATCGAGAAAAAAAACGTACGATTACCGACATGGCCGATCAAATCGGCAAACACCGGGCCACCGTCGGAAAATGAGTGAAGGACGACAATGGAAAGCACGCCAGCCGGATTAGACATAAAGAAGCAGGACCCTGTCAGGCAAGGGGCCCGTTCAAGGTAAACGTTCGCAGACGATAGCTGAGCGTTTTGCCGCCGCAAATCACGCTTTCTTTGGTATATCAGCCTTCAGTTTAAGCACGTAAACAATTGTCGCTCAACGTTAATGCTTTTGCAGCAAAAGTTGAACACTTTCGTCAACCCGCCTAAACGCACGACGTGAAACAGTCCCGCACGACCTTAATCCACTCACAAAAAAGAACCCGGCACGCGGCCGGGTTCACTCCTGAATAGCTTATTCACCTTCTTCTTCCTGTGGCAGGAAGCTCTGTGTTTCGAGCGTATCCCAGAAAGAAGTGTCCGCTTCTTCGATCGAGCGGTCAGCGATTGCTTCAATGGCTGCTTCCATGGAAACAACTGCCTGCTGGATCAAGTAGCCGTTGCTCTTTTGACCGAGCACCGCTGATTCGTTAACATTGTCGATCATGCCGCGCATTTCAAACAACAGTGTTGCGATATCGTATTCAAATGCCAAACCGTTACGAGCGATCGTGTTGGCATCTCCGCCCGGATATTTCGCGAGCAGTCCCCAGCCGCGGTCTTCTACGGAATCATACATAACAGCGCCAAGCTGCTTGGACATTTCCACGACAGCTGGGTCGACACCCTCATTGGTCGGGTGAAGAATGGAACCAGATACGAGCTCTCCATCAATGGCAGAACGCGCACCCTGATGATGAAAATCGACTAAGTAATCAATATCATACGCCTGCAGCACGTTTTCATGCAGCGCGATGTTCTCCGGCTGCGTCAAGTCGTTATGGTCCCGGTTTAAGTCGACGTTGTTGGCATTCGTACGCGTTGCCAGTCCACCCGCAACGTAGTCAGAAGTGTCAAAATCGACATCGCCGATCGCGCCGTCCATATTGATTCGCGGTACGAAAAAGACGTTCACGTTTTCCGCAAGCTCAGCGTTTTGGCGACGGTTGTTGGACAAGCTGCGGATGACCTGCAGTGCCCCTTCTGTGATCAGCACTTCATTTCCGTGCTGCTGTGTCAGAAACAAGATCGTCGGGTTATCTGGATTTGTACCGAACTTCAATAGCGGCAAATCACGTCCTTTTACCGACTGGCCGATGATCTCCAGCTCCATAAAATCAGAGCGTTCCGCTGCGCGTTCTACCTGCGCCATTAAGTCTTCATTGCTCGTCAGTCTGGAATCGTTGATCGTTTCGTTGCCGTTGTAATTCGGCCCGTTGCCTACAGCTCCGGCTGGCAGCGCCATTGACAGGAACATCAGAACAGCTAGCAATGTAACCAGCGTCTTTTTCATGTTCGCTTCATCCCCTTCGTCTCGTTTTAGTGCATAGCCGTTAAGGCCCCGCTGACACTAACGCTACGAGACTCGAAAGAAATGTACAACCGTTTTTCGTACAATTACGTACTGTGCAGGAATCTTCATCAGATCGTACTGATCAAACATGTCAATATTCAGGATAAAAGTCTGAACTTTTTTGTCAGAATGATTTAGTTGTATCAAAAAAACGCCCGTCCCTTTTTGATAAAAGGACAGGCGGTTTCGATTAACGGTAGTTCGTAAATTGAACAGGCACACTCAGGTCGGCTGCACGCACAGCAGCCATCGTTTTTTGCAGGTCATCCTTGTTTTTACCGGTGACGCGCACCTGCTGATCCTGAATCTGCGTTTTCACTTTCAGCTTCTCTTCTTTTACAAGCTTCACGATTTTCTTGGCGTTTTCCTGATCGATTCCTTGAATGATCTTTGCCCGCTGGCGGACGGTTCCGCCGGATGCGGATTCGAGCTTTCCATAGTCAAAGCTCTGTACGGCGACTTCCTGCTTGATCAGCTTGTTGACGAGCACGTCCTTGAGCTGGTCCATTTTGTACTCGTTGTCGGATACGAGGACAAGCTCTTCATCGTCCAGCTTGACGGAGCTTTTGCTGTCCTTAAAATCGTAGCGGTTTTGAATTTCTTTTTCAGTCATGACGACGGCGTTCTGCACCTTCGACATGTCCACTTTTGATACGATATCAAACGAATTTTCTTTTGCCATCTGAATCATCCTCTCTCAGTCATCGTTATACCCAGTCTATCATGAACGCGCCTAAAAGAAAGCCGCTCGCGGATGCGAAAGTTTTTATTCTCACGCTGTAAGTTATCATTCTAAGCGTAAAAGTTTTCATCCTGCCGACGAACGTTTTCATCCTCCGCCTCAAACTTATTATCGTTATTAACTTTCGTTCACTATAGCGAAAATCTTATCATTTCACAGGCTCAAGTATTCATTCGCACCCAGCAAGTTATCATTCTCCGAAACCAACAAAAAGTCCGGGGAAGCTGCTCCCCGGACGAAACTCCTTTATAAGCTTTTTCCAACGACCGGTATGCTCCCGATCGAACCTGCATACAGCTGGTATCCCTGCTCCAGGAAATAATGGATCGTCGCAGAATCGGTCTGATACTCAGAGCCTGGTGACGCCGGTACGAGCGCGATGTAGTTGACGTACATGAAGTCGAGCGTCGCCTCCATCTCTTTTAGCAGCTCTCTGCCGTATCCTTTGCCGCGGTAGGGCTCATATACTTCTATTTCATCAATCACGGCGACCATGCCGTAAATCGATTCACGGTCCTTGATCTTCTCAAGGGTGTCCATCACTAACCCGACACGAGGCGAAATCGTGTGAGCAATGTCACGGATCACCGTCCAATCCTCCACGTGTGCATCAAACAAGTAAAGCCGGCTTTTTCCTGCGGTATGCAGCCAGCCGGTGCGCTGGTCGGTAAATTGGAAAAGCGGGTTCAGCTCCATGTAAGGGAGGCCGTGTTCGTTGCTGACATGAAAACTGGTGTTTAAGGTCTTCTTCATGTGCTCATCCTCCTCTTGACGCACATGGGCCGCGTTCGGTCTAAGAGCGTTCACTATAGAGATAGTATAGCACGATTTTGTCGAAAAGTGTCAGATAACTTACTTGTTTTCCTTATAAGCTGAATCCCCCTAAAAAAGTGCAAAAAAACGTCCGCTGGATAGCTTCCCAGCGGACATTTGCGCTAGTTTTGAACAGTGCGTAAGCGCCATGCCGCGTGATAGTCACGGTCGGCGAACAGCTTAAATTCGCCGTGTGTTTCCTGCCCCCAGCTGTCGTCACCGCCGACACCCATCTGCCCTGCAAGCAGTCGGATAACGGTTTTGTCAGATTCGGGCAGCTTATGCACGTGCGTAGCTGCTTCCAGTTCAGCTGGCGACCAAGGGAGTACGCTTCCCTCCGAGGATGTCAGCGCTTGAATATCCAGGCTGCCGACCGTCAGCTGCTTGAGATCTGCGATGTTTCCGCACTCCTGCGGCTTTAAGTATGGCGCGAGCCGGTCTTCAGGCGCCGCCTGCCAAATGCCCGTGCGTCCGGACAGCTTCCGGTCACGGTACGTTTCATGCGGACCAAGTCCAAACCAGCTGAACGAATCGGCTGCGGACATCTGCAGCTCGAGACCTACAGCCGGAAGCTCTGGCAGACCGGCTCCAGGCTGCAGCGTCATGGAAACATCGAGTCCCCCGTCTGTACCGAGCTCGTAACGAAGCATGACGCGGCTGCCGTTGTCCAGCTCAAGTACGGCAGATGCAGCTCCTTCATCTGTAGTGACCTCCACGTGCTGTACCTGCGGATTTTTCCAGACAGCCGTTCGCTCCGGGAGCTTGCAGCCGCGATCGTTGTCTGTCATCGCCCGCCAGAACGTCGGCTTCAAAGGCTCCATCAGCTGTTCGATTCCGTTTACAAGCAGCGACGTCAGCAGCCCGCTCGCCTTGGATACGACGGCCTCCGTGCCGCCGGCTTTCAGCACGACTTGCTTCTCATCAGCATATGGAGTAACCGGATCTGCTTTTTCCGGAATGGATGCTTCTGAAAGCGTCCACTCTGCCGAAGCGGCTTCAAAGCCTTCCTCCGCCCACGCTTCATCGGCTGCAAGGACTGCCGACACCGTCAGTACTGCTGTTCCAGATGCAGACTTTTCCGAAACCGGAAGCGGAATCGTTTCCCGCTCGCCAGGAGCCGCCAGAAGCGGGAAAGAACCGGTCGCGGTCAGCTCGCCGTCACAGCGAAGTTCAAAACGGCCTTCTAAAAAGCTGAGATCCCGGAATAAGTAGTTGTTTGTCACGCTGAGCGTGCCGTTCTCCCAGTCGAAATCGATGTACTGGTAGCAGTGCTTCACTTCTTTTATCTGCGGCGTGAGCTTCCCGTCGGCGGTGATCAACCCGTTTCCGGAGAAATTGCCGTCGTGAGGCGATTCGCCGAAATCTCCGCCGTAAGCGAGAAAGCGCGTCCCGTTTTCTTCTTTCCAGAGCGCCTGGTCGCGCCAGTCCCAAATGAATCCGCCCTGTAAGATATCGTATTTCTGAAACAAATCGGTGTACTGATAGAAGTTTCCGAGTGAGTTGCCCATCACATGCGCGTATTCACAAAGGATATACGGCTTAGCGTCGCCGTTCTTTTCTGCGTCCAGCGCATATTCCTCCACTTTGTGCGGCGGAATGTACATCGTGCTCTCCACGTCTGATGCCTCATCGGTCTCGCGGTAGTGGAACACACCCTCATAATGCACGAGCCGCGTCTCGTCACGCTCTTTAAAGAAGCGGTGCATCTCCAGAAAGTTTGTACCGCCGAACGATTCGTTGCCGAGCGACCACATGACGATCGACGGGTGGTTTTTATCGCGCTCGAACATGGAGGCACAGCGGTCCAGCAGATTCGCCGTCCATTCCGGCTTATCGCCCGGAACTGTTTCCTGCAGACCTTCCTGGCCGTACACCCACGTCCCATGTGTTTCCAGGTTCACTTCATCAATCACGTACAAGCCGTATTCATCGCAAAGCTCGTACAAGTACGGATGATTCGGATAGTGCGACGTCCGCACCGCATTGATGTTGTGCTGCTTCATCTTCAAAATGTCTTCACGCATTTCGTCTTTCGTAATCGCGGCACGACCCGTTTCCGGAGAAAACTCATGCCGGTTGACACCTTTAAAGACGATCCGCTTCCCGTTGATTTTCATCAATCCGTCTTCCATGCCGAACGTGCGGATGCCGGTCTTAGCCGATACATACACGGCACGTCCGTGCAGCTCGGACTTTAACACTAGTGTATACAGATTCGGTTCCTCCGCACTCCAAAGCTTCGGCTCCGGCACTGTAAACGTGAGCGTCTCGTCAGAATGATCCGCTATTTCTCCCGTTGCGGTGTGGGCATCCGCCACTGTTCGCCCGTGATCATCCAGCAGTTCGCCGGAGAGATGCACATCTGACACAGTTTTTCCAGAATCGTTCGCTAAAGAAACGTTCACCGTGAGCGTTGCTTTAGCACTGTCCACACGCGAGCGGACAAAGAAATCGCGGATTGCGACATCCGGACGTCTGTAAAGAAAAACGCTGCGAAAAATGCCGCTCATGCGCCAGAAATCCTGATCTTCCAGCCAGCTGGCGTCGCACCAGCGGTATACTTCCACTGCGATCCGGTTTTCCCCGTTCTTTAGCACGTCGGTCACGTCAAACTCGGCCGGCGTGAACGTATCTTCACTGTAGCCGACAAGCACGCCATTGATCCAAAGGTAAAAGGCAGACTCGACGCCTTCAAAGTGAAGCAGGTAGCGCTCACCTTCTACAAGTGCGACGTCGACCGTACGTACATACTGCCCGACCGGGTTGTACACGGTCGGAGCAAACGGCGGCTTAATGTCCTCGCGCTCTTCCCACGGATAGCGCGTATTCGTATAGTGCGGATAGTCCCATCCTTGCAGCTGCCAGTGCGACGGCACTTGAATCGTGTCCCATGAGGACATGTCGCGGTCTGTTTTGTAAAAATCCACGTCACGCTCCTCCGGCCGTTCGGCGAAGCGAAAGCGCCATTCCCCGTCGAGACTCGTCCGGAAAGGAGATTTTTCCCGATCCCCTCCCACGGCCAGATCCCGCTCTGGATAAGGCATCATTGTAGCATGTGCCTTCTCCCGGTTCAGCTGAAAGGTCTCCGGGTTATTGTTCCATTCCGGGTATCCGTTCGCCGGAGGTGTATACGTAAATGCTTTCTTCGTTGTTTCCATCAAAACCCCCACTTTCGTTCGTCATTATTCTTTAACCGAGCCGCCCAATATTCCGGAAATGAACTGGCGCTGGAGCAGCAGGAAGAAAATCATAATCGGAAGCACCGACAGCGTTGTTCCCATCATTATCTGACCGTAGTCTACGCGGGACATGCCGACGAGACTGGAAAGTGCAACCGGCAGCGTGTACATATCGCTGTCCCCGAGCACGACGAGCGGCCAGAGGAAGTTGTTCCACTGAAACATGAACAGAAAAATCGCTACGGCAGCGAGTGCCGGACGCATCGTCGGCAGCACGATCTGAAAGAAAATCTTAAATTCGCCTGCTCCGTCTACGCGCGCCGCTTCCAACAGCGAGTTCGGTATCGAGCGCATGTTTTGCCTCATCAAGAAGATCGCAAATGGATACGCCAGGTTCGGCAGCAGCACGGCACGATACGTGTTCAGCCAGCCGAGATCCGCCATCATCTGGAAGAGTGGAATGAGTGTCACGTGATACGGAATCATGATTGCCAGGAGCAACGTAAAGAAGATCGCATTGCGTCCTTTAAACTGATACTTCGCAAATGCAAAGCCTGCGGCCGCTGCAATCAGTACCGCAAAGAACGTAAACGTGAGCGCGATGATGAGTGAGTTCATCAGCACGCGAATAATGCCGACGTTTTCGTTTAAGTTCGTAAAGTTTTCAACTAAAAAATCACCAGGGAGCAGGTTCGGCGGTACGCTGAAAATGGCACCGGACGGGTTCGTCGCTCCGATAAACATCCAGTAGAACGGGAAGATCGATAAGATCACACCGATCCCGAGCGTTATATACAACAGAATTTTACGGATGATCACGCTTGTCTTTTTCTTATCAGTCATCGTCATCACCTACCACTTTCATCTGCACATACGAGAACAGCGCAATGATTATGACGAGCACGTACGCAATCGCAGAAGCATAGTTAAAGTCAAAGTAACGGAAGCCGTTTAAATAGAGATAAAGCGAAATCGTCAGCGTCGAGTTGTTCGGTCCGCCGTCAGTTAAGATGAACGGCTCGTCAAACAGCTGCAGCGTTCCGATCGTGGAAAGCACCGCTGTAAACAGGAAAATCGGCTTCAGCTGCGGAAGTGTGATCGAGAAAAACTGACGGATTTTTCCGGCACCGTCAATGCTTGCCGCTTCGTACAAATCATTCGAAATGTTTTGCAGTCCGGCAAGGAAAATAACCATGTTATAGCCGGTCCAGCGCCACGTAATCGCAATGATCAAGGACACTTTCGCCCAGAACGGATCGTTCAGCCACGCGACCGGATCAATGCCGACAAGCGAGAGTGCGTAGTTGACGAGCCCGAAATTCTCATCGAGCATGATCATGAAGACGATCGCATAGGCTACAAGCGCTGTGATCGCAGGCATGAAGAACGCGACGCGGAAAAAGCCGCGCATTTTCAACAAAGCAGAATTCATGAGCACCGCGAGCACAACGGCGATCGACAGCATGATCGGCACCTGAATGATCAGGATCGTAAAGGTGTTAAACAGAGCCGTATAGAAAAGCCCATCGTTAAACAGTCGGATGTAGTTGTCAAAGCCCGCAAACTCACTTTGGCCGCCGGTTGACGTTTGAAAGCTCAACAGCAGCGACTGGATCACCGGCCAGAGAGTAAATACGAGAAAAAACAGCACGGCTGGTGCGATGAAGAAATAGGGTGCTGTTTTCGGTGTGACGATTTTTCGCTTACGTTTATTCGCAGCCATTGTGCAAACTCCTTCCAAAAGCAGAAACTACTTTTTAAATTAATTTTTATAAGTAAGAAGAAAAGCGGGGCTGGCCGGTCGATGCCGGCTCAGCCCCTGATCAACAGGGTGCGGACTGGTTTTAGTTCGCGCGCTCGCGTCCTGTTTCGTTTTCAATGCGTCCTGCTGCTTCATCAAGCGCGTCCTGCACTTCACCGCCGGAAAGCAGTGCTTCTGCCTGTGCATCCGCAGAGTAGCGCAGTGCCCGTGCATAGTCGCTCGTGTAGTTAGCAGGCAGCGTGCCTTCCGCTACTTCTGCAAACGTAGACCAAATCGGGCTGTTGTTGAAGAATTCATCTTCTTCTTCAAAGAACGGCTCGTCGTAGGCTGCCGTCAGAGATGGGAAGAGACCATACTCTTCAAGCGCTACCATCTGTGCATCGACATCTGTCGTGAAGTACTCGACGAATGCGTAAGCAGCATCCGGGTTTTCTGTATGGGAAAGAATAGACAGGTCAGAGCCGCCGAGGTTCGCATCACGGTTATCGTCGCCTTCAAATGCCGGGAGCTTAAATACGTCCCACTCGCCTTCCTGCTCAGGTGCCTGGTCCATAATCGTACCCGCATACCAGACTCCAAATGGAACCGTTGCTACCTGATGGTTGATCGTTGCTGTTACCGTTCCATCCCAGCCGTCGACGTTTGCGATCAGATCAGCTTCACGCATCTCCTGAATTTTGGACAGCGCCTGCTGTGCCTCGTCAGAATCGATGTCGATGTTACCATCTTCATCAAAGTAGTAGGTGCCGAGCTGGTTCATCATCATGCGGAACAGCGCGTCGTCACTGGAAATATCAACTGGTGCCATCTGAGCGCCGGTAGCTTCCTGGATCTGCTCGCCTGCTTCGATGTAGTCATCCCACGTTTCGATGCTGTCTGGGTCGACCCCTGCTTCTTCAAAGTGCGGCACGTGGTAGAACACGCCCGCCGGTCCGATATCCCAAGGGGCTGCGAGGAAGTTGCCGTCCGCGTCCTTCATCGCCTCTGCCTTCGCTTCAGGAAATTCTCCTTCATGCTCGTCAAAGCCGTATTCACTCAGGTTCACAAATCCATCCGGGAATTCTGCAAAATAGTTATCCAGGCGATCTGTTTCGATCATCGTCACGTCCGGCAGTCCGGATCCGCCTGAAGCAAGTCCGACAGTGAGTCTGTCGTACAGGTCTTCACGGCCGATGTCTTCTACCACTACGTCAACATCCGGGTACTCTTCCTGGAACTGCTCAACCGCAAGCTCCATGGAAGCAGCTGCAACATTCCAGCCCCAGACCGTGATTTCACCGGAGACTTCAGAAGCATCTGCTTCGCTGTTGCCATTTCCTTCATTTCCTCCGCCGTTTGTGTCTGCGTCGTCGTTTCCTCCGCCGCACGCTGCAAGCAGTCCGATCGATAAAGCCCCTGTCAGTGTCATCTTCCAGATTTTCATGGTGGTTCCCCCTTTAAAGTGTATACGCTTTCAAACTCTGTGAAAAAAAGAGCGACTTCTTAAAGTAATTTTAATAACTATCGTTAAAGTATCATATTTTTCTCACAATGGGAAGGGTGTTTTAAAAATATTTTTGAAAAGTCACCCTTCCACTTCGAAAATCTCCTGTAAGACAAGCGTAACTGCTCCAAGCATGGCACTGTTTGTACCAAGTTCAGACAGGACAACCTCGGTCTGCTGAGCTTCTTTTGTCAGCGCACGGCGACGAATCAAATGCCGAAGCGGCCCCATTACGTATTCGCCGGCTGCCATCACCCCGCCGGTAAAAATAATTTTATCCGGGTTCATCGTGTTGATCAGATTCGTGCAGGCAAGTCCAAGAAAACGCCCTGCTTCTGCAAGCACTTCCTGGGCAAACACGTCTCCGCTGCGTGCCGCTTCATGGATCACTTCCCCGGTGATCTCCTCTTTCCGGTCCACCATTTTAAGCATCATTGTCGAGCGCCCGAGCGTTAAATCGTGCAGCACGCGTTCCCGAATATGGATCCCGCTTGCGACCGTATGCAGACAACCGTAGCTGCCGCACGTACAGCGGCGTCCGTTTAAATCGACGATCATATGTCCAAGCTCGCCGGCGATATGGTGCCGTCCTCGGAAAATCTTTCCATCGACGATCACTCCGGCGCCGATGCCTTCCCCGACATTAATGCAGACGATGTTATTGTAATGCTGTGCGCTGCCAAACCATCGCTCTGCAATCGCAGAACAGCGTGCATCGTTTTCCATTTTCACGGGCAGCTTGAATTCGCGGCCAAGTATTTCCACGAGCGGAATGTCACGATAGCCGAAGTGCGGTGCATAAATGCTGACGCCCTGCTCCACATCGACGATCCCGTGCATGCCGACCCCGATGCCGAGCACCTTGGAGCGCTCCACACTCGATGAATCAAGCAGCTCGCGGATCGTCCGGATCAAGAGCTCCAGAAATTCACTTTCCTGCATTCCCTCCGGAAACTTCTGCGTGCGAATTTCTTTTACGTCGGCCCTAAGATTTGTCAGTCCGACGCGCAGCTGGCCCGTACCGACGTCGACTCCGATCACGTAGCTGTGGTCATCGTAAATCGATAAGAGCATCGGCTTCCGTCCGCCGCGCGACTCGCCTACCTGTCCCTCCCGCACGATGCCTTCCTCCGTGAGCTCGGCAACAATGTTACTCACCGTCGGATGTGTCAGGTTTGCCTTTTTCGATATATCAGTCCGCGAAATCGGCCCGTGCTGCCGGATAATATTCAGCACAAGCGAGCGGTTTAATGATTTCATCAGCTGAAAACTGCCTGTCATTCCCTGCATGCCTCTCCGCCTCCCCTTCTATGCTTTAGCTTAGAATAGAAGCGCTTTCAATACAACTGAAAGTTTTTTGAACGAATCGATTTTGTGTGTGATTTTCTAACAAGAAAGGAGGTGATGGGGCGCTTTCGGTGTGCCGAAAGCTTCCTGATGATGGCGTCCATATTCGTAACTCGCGGCTTCTATTCGCACGGGGTTTCCCGTTTACGAGGTGCCGATCAGGTTTTACGAGGCCGTTTTTGCTCGTTACGAGCAGCTTTCGCTTTTTTGCGTGGAGGTCCGCTTCCTTTATGGGAAACTCCCTGTTCACCCAACCCCCCAGCTTCGGCTCCGGCCGAAGCTCTCTGCTCAGTCCTTATTCGTAACTCGCGGCTTCTATTCGCACGGGGGTTCCCGTTTACGAGGTGCCGATCGGGTTTTACGAGGCGGTTTTTGCTCGTTACGAGCAGCTTTCGCTTTTTTTACGTGGAGGTCCGTTTCCTTTATGGGAAACTCCCTGTTCACCCAACCCCCCCAGCTTCGGCTCCGGCCGAAGCTCTCTGCTCAGTCCTTATTCGTAACTCGCGGTCACTATTCGGAGCAGATACCGGCGTTATGCGTATCGATCCATTCGTTATGCGCAGCTTTCCTCGTTATATGCGTATGTATGCAGGTGTTATGCGTATGCAGCCACCCGTTATACGCAGCCTCGTCTAATATGTAGGCTCTCTTCTTTTAAAAAGACTTCCCATATTCCGTTATAATCAAAACCAGCCATCTAGTATAAAAAAGACAGAAGCCGCGGCTTCTGTCCTTACTGTTTTTCTTCGTTTATCACGGGCTCCTGGCCGAGCAGGGTAAAGATTGCGGCAAAGATAAGCAGCAGGGTCAGTACCTGAAACGCGGCCGGGGCGTGCAGGGTGGCGCCGGCGATGAGCCACAGGGCTGTTAACGCGATGGTGACGGCCCACATAGACGCCGCCTCCCTTACTCGACTCGCCCGCTGCTGCGCTCGTTTTTGCCTTCGAACTCTTTACGGGTCAACACGTCTGATACGTTCATGTTAAATTCGACCACTTCCAGGCCTGTCATCGTGCGGATGTTGTCTTTCACATTCTTCTTTGCATTGTCGTACACTTCCGGCACACGCTGGCCGTATTCCACGATCACGTCGATATCGATTGCTGCTTCGCGTTCGCCGACGTCTGCAGAAACACCTTTCGTGATTTTCTCGTCCGCGCCGAATGTCTCGCGGATGCCTTCGAATACGTTACCGCTCATGCCGAGAATTCCTTTTGTATCATGAATCGCAAGTGCCGTAATCTTTTTAATAACATCTGTGTCGTACGTCAGGGAATCCTTACGTTCCGGTGCTTCCTCGTTGTTCAGCTTTTCTGTAGATTCAATGTTTTGTTGTGCCATGTGGCATCTCTCCTTTAATAGAATATATTAGTTTCTTCTTCCAAACAGGGCGTCTAAATAGGCGGCTACGTCGACATCCTGGTCGAACAGACGGCCGATCAAATAGCCGAGAATCAAAATAGTAAAGATCAGAACCGTGTACCAGAATCCTACGGTAAACAGCAGAATTGTAAACAAAACGGCTGCGAGGAGTCCGAGAATGCGGCCCCGGTAACGCTTAAAAGTTTCCGTCGCTTCGCTCATCGTTTCCCCTCCTAA
Source organism: Bacillus daqingensis (assembly GCF_042654445.1). NCBI lineage: Bacteria > Bacillati > Bacillota > Bacilli > Caryophanales > Bacillaceae > Bacillus > Bacillus daqingensis. The sequence continues at coordinate 34,517 of NZ_JBHSGK010000011.1, read as the reverse complement.
ACCACTCGTTTTTTCGATTTGGATTTGGCCGGATCTTCTACGAAAATGCGGACGCGCCGCACTGTTACTTCAAACCAGTTCTCCAAATACGACTTTATTTCTTCCTGAAGCTCTGTGCCAGTCTGCTGAATGCCTCTGCCGCTGACAGGGGCATAGTGCACGTCAATATCAACCATGTTTTTCTTGGAATGCATGTTTACCTTTGACTCCGTCATTCGGATCCCGTCGCGTCCAGCAAGGAAACGGCCGAGCGCGGATTCAAATGCATCTTTCTTGATCGCAATGTAGCCATTGGATGTAGGCACCTCTAACGTATCTTTACTCGACTCACCTTTTCTGAAACTTGTGAGAAACAGGATCAGCGAGACGATTCCGACAAATGCCGTCAGTCCGACAATGGTCCAGAATACTTCCTGAGGCATGCCGCCGTCTGTCACTAATTGAAGCAGCGCGTACATACCAGTCACTTCCAGTAAGACCACGACCGAAAGCGCTAAGCCAAGAAGCCCGTAAACCGCAAATATCATTCGTAGTAAGACATTCACTTCATCACCTCTTTTCTCAACGGCTGTAGTGCTACTGTACCCGCCCGATTAAAAATTGAGTTCCCATTATCCATGAAGTTTATTTCATTTTTGAGACAGCTCCGTTTCCCATAAAGGTTTAATTATCCCTTCAAAATAGGCTGATTGTTACTTTTTCTCCCCTGTTCGACAATCTCTGTTTCCAAAACTGACCGATTGCTGCTCACGAAAAAAAGAGACCGTACAAAACGGCCTCTAAGAGGTGGACATTCGCTACCTGCCTGAAAACGAACGCTTCATCATGTTATAAAAGGGACATTCCGCCTGCAGATGATAGGTAGCCTTTTCATCCTGCACAGCCGACACCTTCTCTTCGATTTTCTTCATCTCCAATGGCGACGGCACTGCTGAAACGGTGATCACCGGCACGCCCCTTGTCCGGTTGCTCGCGATCGGCTCTGTTGAAATAATGAATTCAATGTTGTCGTACATGAGCACGGACTGGTAGTCGTACAGGATGTCATATATCGTCAGCGCGCGCCCAAACTGAAAGGAGAGCAGCTCATACAGCAGTTCTTTTTCAATTAAGTTTCGCGTCATCAACAGCACGTTTACTCTCGTGTGGCGCAGATTGTTGACGAGCTTCGCCTGTACGAGCAGGAATAAATCAATGAGATCATCCTCACGAAATCGGACGAAGGATTCGAGGCCGCTCAGCTGAATCGTCCGCAAAATCGCTTCGTACACCGGGGACGCCTGAAAATGCCGGTAGTATGATTCCTTTCGCATGAGGGACGTTTGAATCCGCAGCTGGCTCTGCACTTCCTTCCTTTTTAAAAGCTGCGTCAGCTGATAGACAAAATTATCATCCATGATATGCGTGCGCAGCTCACGCTCAAGCATTTCAATAAACTGATACACAACCCGCCAGTCCTGCTCATCTTCAAATATGTTCGACGCCTCGCGTCTTCGCTCTTTGGGCTGCTCTTCAATCAGCACGTACAGCGCGAGAAACATGATTTCTTTCACATAATCGGTATGATTCGCCGGCTGTGCCAGATGGTGGTGGATGTGCTTTAATACGCGAACGTACGGCGTTTCTGAAAAAGACTGATAGAGGCTTTCGTCAATCGCAACAATATACCCTTTCGACACACGGTGCCGGCTCACGGCCGCTACCCGCAGCAGCCGCTCATATGCGCCCTGATGCAGATACAGATTTTCTTCTGCGCAGGCATGCGACAGCTCTTTTAAAAAACGTTCCTTTTCCTCAGCCTCGGTAAACGCCGGCAGTACGGCGTCAATCGTATCAAAGTAGCTCATCATGAAGTTGCGGATGCTTCGTTCTTCTCCTTCAATACGCACCTCGCCGCCGGTGAGCGTCAGCTGCTCCAGCTCCAGCATGTCGCGCAGTTCGTCCAGATAACGGTATGTCGCTGATTTACTAATATGCAGCGTGGAGCTGAGTGCCTGCACGGTAATACCATCCCCGAGCAGCACCTCACCGAGCATTCGGTAAAACATTTCCTGCTTCTGAAAATAGGCCGTAATCATTTCCAGATTTCCGCCATCAGGCACCTGCAGGCTGACGCCTTCCGAACTGCGGCGGATGAGCTCCCACCCGTCCGGGAGATTCTGCTGGATAAAATCCAGATCACGCATGATCGTGGAGCGAGAGGTGCTCGTTCGCTCGACTAAACTGCTGTATGTGACCTCATAGGCAGACTGAAATAAATGGTAGACAATAATCGCATATCGGGAATCTTTTTGAAGCATAGCCGCAACAACCTTTCCTTATTGCCTCTCTTCGTCTTTTATCGTATTATACAGTCATACAAAGCAAATTGCTGTTTCCAAGGTGATGACACCGGGAATAAGCATACAAAAAGGGAGGTCATAAATACCCAATATGCACCCATCCGTAAGTGATAGCTATGAGCATCGGACCTCATCGAAACGATTATTCGTCGGTGACGGCAGCCCGATGAACGAAACCGAGTTCATCCAGAAGCTCTTCCTCTCAAAAGAGGACGCGCCGGTGCTTACGGGCGAGCGCTCCACATCGCCCAAGTCCCATAGCTAGTTGCTTAACTGTCGGAAACGCCTAATCATCGGCATCCGATAGGGAGCTGCGCCGCACGTTTTTGGCGCAGCTCTTTTATGTTTTCACGCAAGCGGATCTTTTTCTCCGCTATTCGTAACTGGCGCTCCTTATTCGCAACGGGGATCCTCTTTACGAGGTGCTTTTCCTGGTTTACGAGGTGTCTTCAGGCTTTTACGAGCTGCTTATCCCGGTTTATGAGGAACTTCTTCCTCGTTACGTGACACTCCCTTATCCACCTGAACCCATAGCTTCGGCACCGGCCGAAGCTCTCTGCTACGTGCCTCTTTATTCAAGGGCTTTCGCCCGGCGAAAGTGTCCTTCTGTAGCTTGCCGTGCCGCTATTCGTAACTGGCGCTCCTTTTTCGCAACGGGTGCCCTCTTTACGAGGTGCTTTTCCTGATTTACGAGGTGTCCTCAGGCTTTTACGAGCTGCTTATCCCGGTTTATGAGGAACTTCTTCCTCATTACGTGACACTCCCTTATCCACCTGAACCCATAGCTTCGGCACCGGCCGAAGCTCTCTGCTTAGGTCCTTTTTAGATAGAGGCTTTCGCTGTGCAAAAGCTCCCTTCTGACACTTGCCGTGCTGCTATTCGTAACTATAGCCCCTTAATCGTACCGCTCCCGTCATTTGTGCGTACTTATCTGCTCGTTATGCGTACTGCAATTCACTTAGTGCGTAGCCTCTCGTTCGTTATGCGTATCCGCCTCTGCGTTATCCGCACAACAGCTGCATTACATAGTCAGAGCCGCTCTGCTTATTCGCAGAGCGGCTCGTCGCTATAAGATGGTGATCAGAAGTCCGGCCATGAGCAGGATCAGCGCTCCTCCTAAGCGGGAGGCGATCTGAGCAAACGGCATGAGCTGCATGCGGCGTGCTGCGGAAAGTACGGCGACGTCGCCGGTTCCGCCCATGTTTGCCATACATAATCCGGCTGTAATACTTGATTCAATCGGATAGAACCCGACGAGTCTGCCGATGATTCCGGCACCGAGCATCGCCCCTGCGACAACGCCAAACACGATAAGAATATACTGCAGCGTCAACGCAGCGAGTACGGCCTCAAGATCCGTATACGCAACACCTATTCCAAACAAGAGTGCAAGCGTGAACGTTTTTGCAACAAACTGATACCACTGGCTTGCGCCGTCAACGACCGCGCTTGGCAGCAGGTTCATGATTTTCACCGCTGCGACGAGAATGATCATAATCGCATATGGATGGATCGGCAGCACCGCACCGAGTAGGTGGCCGACGGTAAAGAACAACAGCGCTGCCATTACACCGACGCCGAGCTTTTGCAGGTTGAAGGAAGTAGCCTGCTTCGGCTCTTCAAATCCGTCCATCAGCTTTCCGTTTCCAGATAAAGATGGCACCCGCTCGCCCAGCTTGTGCAGCATGCTTGCGAGCACAATCGCAAAGACGTTACCAAGAGCAAGCGCCGGGACGAGAATCGAGATGTAGTAGCTGGCCGGCTGCCCGAGAAATTCCGAGTACACCTGCGCCATCGGGACGGCACCTGCACCCATGCCGCCGCCCATAATAGGAAGCGTAATGACCAGCACCGCGTCCTGCAAGGAAAAACCGACGAGCTGACCGATCAGCGCCGCAAGCGCCGCCGCCCCTAAAATAGCCCCGAAGATCGGCGCGAAGTAGCGCATTCCGACTTTGACGAGCATCTGGGAATTCATGCCGAGAATACTTCCTGTGATTAATGCCGCGATATAAAAGTCCAAAAAGCCGCCGGTCGTCATAAATGCATCGACCTGTGTCGTCACCGGCTCCGGCAATATACCGCTGTAAACGAGGTACGCCGATCCGAAAATTGCAACGATGGCCCCTCCTCCGAGATATCCTTTAATGATCGGCGTCCGGTCTCCAATCCAGCCGAGTGCTTCTCCGATGACCATCATGACGAGGAGGCTTCCGATCATGCCGGCAGGGAGCGTTTCGGTGAACATCGCCGCAATCGTCAGGACGAGCACAATCGCGAAAATAGGCAGCGGGATGTGAAACACGGATACCTGTCGTTTGCTCTGCTTTTGCTCCTGCTCTGGTGCGGCATGAATCGTAGCCTGCTCCTGCTTTCTAGCTGCTTCCATCTTCAGCGCCTCCTTTTTGGTTCAGGGCCCGGTCTTCCACCGCCCTGGCGACTGCTTCAGCCGTATGCGTTTCCAGTGAACCTGGAATAATATAGGACGGGGTCAGCTTCTCTTCCGGAATCAGTCCGGCGATCGCTTCAGCCGCTGCGACCTTCATCTCAACGGTGATGTCTGAAGCGCCTGAACGGACGGCCCCTTTGAAAATACCCGGGAATGCCAGTAGATTGTTCACCTGATTTGGAAAATCAGATCGTCCCGTCGCGATGATTTCCGCTCCTGCTCGCTTTGCGTCATTTGGATATATCTCCGGTACCGGGTTTGCCAGTGCAAACACGATCGCCCGCGGCGCCATGCGTTTTACCTGCAGCGGACGAAGGGCGTTCGGTGCCGACACCCCAATAAAGACGTCCGCATCGGTGATCACATCATCCAGCGTTCCGCGCACGTTTTCATGATTTGTCCAGCAGGCGATCTCCTGCTGACTGCTGTTGAGCCATGCTTCTTCCTTGGCTACAACGCCCTCCAGACTGACGAGCGTGATGTTCATAAAGCCTGCACTCAGTAAGAGCCGGGCGATGGAAATGCCTGCGGCGCCTGCGCCGTTGATGACCACCTTTGTCGACTCCTTCTTTCGTTCCGTCAGCTTCAATGCATTCAACAGACCGGCAAGTACGACGATCGCCGTTCCGTGCTGGTCATCGTGAAAAACGGGAATGTCGAGCTCCTCTTTCAGTCGTGCCTCGATTTCAAAGCAGCGAGGAGCCGAAATATCCTCAAGGTTAATCCCAGCAAACGACGGTGCCATCGCTTTCACAATTTGAATCAGCTTTTCCGGATCCTTTTCATCCAGACAGATCGGAAAGGCATTCAGACCGCTGAACGCTTTAAACAGCATGCATTTGCCTTCCATCACAGGCATGGCAGCTTTCGGTCCAATGTCACCTAATCCGAGTACGGCCGTTCCATCTGTGACGACCCCGATCATGCTTCCGCGTGCCGTCAGATCGTTCAGCCGGTCCTGGTCATGTTCGATCTCCTTGCACACTTCTGCGACACCAGGCGTATACACGAGGCTGAGATCCTCTTCACTCGTAATCTCCACCCGGTTCGTTATTTCGATCTTGCCTCGAAGTCTGTCGTGCAGTTCCACTGCCTTGCTGTCATGTCGTTGAATGGCCATGTTGCTTCCTCCTCAGAAAACGCTTTCAATTTAGTATGGGCTTAACTGTAACCGATCTCATAGGAGGCGCCTAGTTTACGTAAATTAAGAAGTTATTTTGTAAATAAAAAAAGCTGACCGCAGTCAGCTTTTTCATTCTTCCAGCAGAAACAAATGCTGCGGACGCCCAACAGCGCCATAGGTTAAACGCTCTCCAAGCGCCCCTGTTTCCGCTAAATATTTTAAATACTTCCGAACGGTCACTCTGGAAATGCCTGTGACATCCGCCACTTCTTCCGTAGAAAAGGCCTTTTTATCAAGCGCCGCAACGCCTTCTTCCACTCGCTTCAGCGTCGATACAGACAGCCCCTTCGGCAAGTCTTCCTGCACTGGCTCCACCTTCGGAAACCACTGATGATCCAGCCGGTCCTGATCGATCTGCTCGTGCTCGGCGAACAGCTTGGTCCGACTTTTATATTTCTCCATTGCCTCTCGAAACCGGTCAAAATCAAACGGCTTCATAATGTAATCCACTGCCCCGTAGCGCATTGCTTTTTTGACTGAATCAACATCAGAAGCCGCCGTAATGAGCATCACGTCGCCTTCCCAAAAGCTCTCTGCGCGAAGCTCCTGTAAGAGCTGCAGTCCGTTGTCCGCCCCTATATAAATGTCGAGCAGCACGAGATCGACTTGTCCGTGCCGAAGCTTTTCCTTTGCGTCGGCGTATGTGTGCACGACGCCCGCTGCTTGAAAACCGTTCAGTTTCGACACATACGTTTCGTTCCATTTGGCCACCATCGGATCGTCGTCTACGATGAGCACGCGAATCATCGGGCCACCTCCGTTTCATTATAAGGCAGTGTGACCGAAATGCTCGTTCCCCTGCCTCGTCTCGTATTTACTGCCACCCTGCCGCCAAGCTCCTGAATTGCTGACCAGACGAGATGCATGCCGTAGCCGCGGTCGCCGTCTTTCGTCGAATAGCCCTTTTCAAACAGCCTCTCCTGAGCCTCATCGGTCAGGCCCGGGCCGTTGTCTGACACCTCAATCTGCAGCTCACCTTTTTGGTAGGAAAAGCGGATCGCTACCTTGCCGTCCGCCTGATGCTGCACAGCTTCTGCGGCGTTGTCGAGCAGATTGCCGGCGATCGTGATCACGTGGTGATTCATCGCAGCATCTGCAGGCGCCGGTATCTTATCCGGGCAATCGATCACGAGCTCCACCTGTTTTTCCCGCATGTAGCTGCGCTCGCCGTGCATAAAGCCGCTCAGCACCGGGTCCTCAAACTTCCTGAGTGCCTCATCAAGCGCCGGCGCGTCAAGCTCGGTCAGCTGCCTGACATAGTCCTTCAGCTCCTCATACGCCTCCGTCTGCAGCATGCCCATAATCACGTGCAGCTTATTTTTCATTTCGTGCGACTGAGCGCGCAGCGTTTCGCTGTACACTTTCACACCGGATAATTGTTTTGCCAGAGCATCCATTTCTGTTTTGTCCCGAAACGTGGAGATCGCGCCGACAACCTCCTCCCCTATCGTGAGTGGCACCCGATTTAACAGCAGTGTAAGCCTGTCGAGCCGCAGCTCCTGATCCAGCTCCGCCTCTCCTGTTTCCAAGACCCGGTGCAGCCCGGTTTCCGGCATGTAATCTGCGGCCTTCATGCCAATCGGCTCCCCTTTCAGGCCTGCCTCCTGAAACATCTGCCGCGCGGACTCATTGACAAGGGTAACGGTTCCATCCTGGTCAACGGCTATGATACCTTCGCGGACGGACTGCAGCATCCGGTTCCGCTCTTCAAATGTTCGCGCGATGTCCCGCGGTTCCTGTCCATGCAAAATGCGGCGCACATAGGAAGCAAGCAAAATAGCGCCCGTGATGCCGACACCGAGCCCCACGAGCGAGCTCATCAAAATAATGAAGTGGTTCGCAGTCAGCTGCTCTTCGATCGTTTCCATCGAATCCCCGACTGCAACCGCACCGATCTGTTCACCGTTCTCGTTTATAACTGGAGAAAACGAGCGCAGTGACGGCGAGAGCGTCCCTTCTGCCTGAGAGCTGTACGTTTCCCCTTCTAGTGCCGGTCCCTCATCCCCGCCGACAAACGTCTCGCCAATCATGTCTTCATCCGGATGGGAAAAACGGACGCTGTTCATATCCATCACGACAACAAACAATAGATCTGACGTTTCCCGGACTCGCTCGGCATACGCCTGAACTTGTTCGACATCCTCGTTTTCCAAGCCGGTGATGATCCGCTCTTCCTGAGATACGAGCGATGCGAGCGTCTGACCCTTCTGCTCCTGCTCCTCGAGAATGTTTTCCCCGACCGCATGATTGATCAGCAAATCTGTCAACAGCAGCGACACGCCGACGACAAACACGATCAGCATAATCAGCACCGCTCTAAGCGACAGCTGCTTCTTTTTAAAGCGTTTCAACCAGCACCACATCCTGACATAAATATGTATCAGTGTAGCTTACCTGACGAGTAAAAGGGAACATGAATCTGAAAAAAGAGGTGTCAAACCGAGAGAAGATGCAGCGAAAAGCAGGGGCATTTGCCGCTATTCGTAACTGAATGGCCTTATTCGAACGGGGGGGCGTCCGTTATGCGTATCTTTCTGCCCGTTATGCGTATGGTTTCTTGTTTTATGCGTAGACTACTAATCGTTATGCGTACTTTACTCTATTTGATAAGCAGCTCCGATCCATCCACCTGAACCCATAGCTTCGGCACCGGCCGAAGCTCTCTGCTGCGTACCTTATTCTACAGAGGCTTTCGTCCGGCGAAAGCTTCCTTCTATCTATACCTTGTCGTGCCGCTATTCGTAACTACTGTCCTTTATTCGTACCGCTCTTGTCATTTATGCGTACTTATCTGCCCGTTATGCCTACGGTTTCTTGTTTTTTGCGTAGACAACTAATCGTTATGCGTACTTTACTCTATTTGATAAGAACCTCTGATCCATCCACCCAGTAAAGCAGCTTTCTCCGATAAAGCCGCCATCCTTCACTTATAACTTTCTCAACTACCTGCTGAAATATGTGACTAACACACCCTTCTTTCTTCCCATTTTCTCACATGATGTTACATATTTACATAATTTAGATTATACTCTCAAACATAGCCAAAGATACGGACAAATGTAGAGGGGGATGTCGGGATGAATGAGCTGTTTCAGCGGAGGTCGGCGGTCGATTGTATAGGTGAAGGAGATTTTACTTGGTCAGACAGGATCAGTCGGGCGCTGACAGACACACCGGTGCACGCTCATTTTTACTTGGCAGACGACATTCAGTGTATTGCGCAGTTTAAACTGGATTGCCAGCACGATATCCAGAGTCAGGAGCTCCCCGTGCTGATTACGAAGAAGCCGCTTTCTGCCCATGATGTCCTGGATTTACAGGAATTGTTCCCAGTTCTTGTTTCCGCAGCTTACGTTGACAAGCATCCTCATCATGTTGAGCAGGCCATCACGAATAACCATGCGCTGATTGAGCCGTATGCCGCCCGTGAAATGGCCGTTCATCTTCATCAATACCGCCGTCGTGACAATCCTATCAAAGAATTTCATCTCGTTCGGAATAAGCTGGCGAAGCTGTTAACAGAGCTCGAGCTCGACATTGTCGCCTGTATCATTCAAGGCATGAACACGAAAGAAACAGCAAAGACCGTCTATCTAGCTGAATCGACGACCGCCACGATGCTCTCTGGAATTTACGATAAGCTGAGCGTCAGCAACCGGACGCAGCTCGTGTATATTTGCATTCATAACAACTGGCTGGAAGCCGAGCGAACGTAATAGCAATCCCCTGCGGCATTCAGCCGCAGGGGATTGTTTAATTTGCTATCCGGGTTTCCATCCGTTCGATCAGCTTCAATAAAAACGGCAGCATCAGTAAAATCGTCAGCACGCGAATAATCTGCAGGCTCGCGACAAGCGTCGGATCAAGATTTAAGGCAAAGGCAGTCGCCGACATTTCCGGAGCCCCTGCTGGTACGATACTGAGCAGGCTCGTCATCATATTCAAGCCGCTCACGGTATGAAACAGCCATGCGAGCAGTACCCCGAGCGCGAGAAAGAGAACGATGATGTAGATACAAATACGCCCGAAGCCGTACAGCCGCCTCATAACCTGCGGGTTAAATGTGACACCGATCATGACACCGATCAGCGCCTGGCCGATACCACCGATATAATCCGGCAGGCTTTGCACTGGAATGAAAAATTCACTGAGCAGAAAAGCGGTGACGATCGCATACAGTAAAATACCGGCAGGCAGCGGGAAAAACCGGTTCAGAAGAGCCGCTACTGCCATCGCGATGAGAATAACAGCGGCGAGTGAGACGGTCATGCCTGCGTCCCCGATTCCAGCTATTCCAGCTGCCGGCGTGCCGATCCCGACAATAAGCGGAATCGTAAACACGAAAAAGAAAATTCGGAACGAGTGAAAAGCAGCCACGATTCGTTCGTCTGCTCCCGCTTCCCGGCTCGTCACGATCACTTCTGACGCACCGCCCGGAATCGTACAGAAAAGCGCCGTTTTCGCATCCATTCCTTCCGCATTTTTATAAAGCAGCCAGCCGAGTAAAAAACTGCCGGCAAACGTGAGCATCAGTGTCAACAGCAGCGGTCCGATATAAGACCCGACCTGCAGAAACACATCACGCTCTGTCAGCACGCCGATGTTTGCACCGATCAGGGCAAGCGCCCCCTTAAACAACGGACCCCTGTAAGCCACATCCTGCCGAACCATTCCATACGCTGCTCCAAATAAAAGCGCACCGATCAGCCAGCCGGCCGGTACACCGATCATATGAAAGATAAAGCCGGATAAGAGCCCGGCTATGAGAACTATGAGCTTTTTAACCACCAGACTCCTCCTTCCAATAACAATTGTCAGAAAAGTGTTGCCAATACTTTAAAAAAACACTATAATAATTGGTATACCAAATATGTATACCAAAATAATCTGAGGTGCTTAATATGGGAAAAATTACTGTTTTGGGCGATTTTGAAAAGGTATTCCCAAGTTCACCCAAAGTGAGAGAACTCGAGCAGAAAGGCTATACGTTTGATTACGCTGAACCTCGTTCTGATTCAGATACAGTGGAAGCTTTAAAAAATGCAGATATCGCTATTTTAGTACGTGAAAGAGCAAAAATGCCAAGACATGTGATTGAACAGCTGCCAAACTTGCAGATGATTTCTCAAACTGGCTCAGGAACCGCCCATCTGGATAAAGGTGCGCTCGAAGAAAACAACATTAAGCTAACACTGACTGGCGGTACATCAGCTCCATCTGTTGTTGAGTTGACTTTTGGTATGATCATTGGCTGTATGCGTCAGTTTACCGTTCATCGAAATCATTTAATGCAAGAACAGTGGAAACAGATACCCGGATTTGAACTTCAGCATAAACGCATCGGCTTGATTGGGTATGGAGAAATTTCCAGGGAAATTGCAAAGGTAGCTCAAGCATTTCAAATGGAGCCTGTTACGTGGCGCCCAACCGGGGAGAAAGGCGATGAAGAAATTCCTGTTTTAGAGCTGGATGAGCTGCTTGCTACTTCTGACATTGTCTCCATTCACGTTCGTCTCGTCCCGGAATTAAAAAATGTTCTTAACCGTGAAAAACTATTTAAGATGAAAAAAGGCAGCGTCCTAATCAATACAGCTCGCGGTGCATTAATTGATAACCAAGCATTAATCGAGCTTCTGGAAAGCGGTCACTTATTGGGAGCAGGAATTGATACGTATCCAGAAGAGCCACTTACGGAAAATCCATTTAAAAACTGTCCAAATGTCATTCTTACGCCGCATATCGGCTACATTACTTGGGAAGTCCTGCAACGATTTGCAGATATTTCGCTTGAAAATATTATAGGGAATCTTCCTACTTTATCAAAACAATAAAAGGAAAGTCCCTTCTGCCCAAAAATAAAGACAGAAGGGGCTTCTTTCATCGTTTAAGTAATTAAGAAAAATGAATGTTTGAGTTTTCCTGCTTCAACTTTTGTAAGACTTGCTTCAAACTTGATCTTATATGTTGTCCCACTGCTTCTGCAGCCTTTTGAGAATCAAATGTTTCTAAAGCTGCTACGATATCTTTATGTTCATCGACATTCGAGTGAATTCTACCCTCTACTGACAAAGAGGTAGCACGCATGACGTTTATAGCAGCCTGCAGGTTCATAAACGCTTGCAGTAAATATTCATTATCTGCTCCTTCCATCAGCAAGTGATGAAAACGATTGTTAATTAAACTCTGCTCTTTTGGTGTTTCTGCACCTGCTGCCTCTTCTGCAACCACTCGCATCGCAGAAATTATCTCCTCATTCCGGTTAACTGCAAGCATTTGAGCAGCTGACACCTCTAATATTTCTCTCATCTCATATAAATCGTGGATTTGCTTTTCAGAGAAGGTTGGAATTCTTACTCCCCTCTTTTCTTCAGAGACAATTAATCCTTGTCGTTCAAGTTTATGGAAAGCCTGTCTGACCGGAGTACGGCTGACTTGCAGCAGCTCTGCAATTTCGCGCTCTCTCAGTTTTTCTCCGGCTCGAAAATATCCAGTAGTTATTAATTGATACAAACGGTTAAACACATCCGTATTTGCGCCGTTATTCATTTCTATGCTCCTCCCCTGTAAGTTGTAACGAAACATTCTCTTTTATTATAGAACACATTTGAGAAGTGGTTAACGTTCCATTCAAATCCGGGGTGGCACGTCCGCTAGATACAGCTTGAATCAAGGCTTCACGCAGTGTTTCTCCAGCTCGCAAAATGCTTTGATCATGGTATTTCTCTCCCAGCCATAATAATAGCATCGCAGCCGAATCTACCAGAGCAAATGGGTTTGCTAATCCTTTTCCCGCAATATCCGGCGCTGATCCGTGAACAGCCTGGGCCATGCAATATTCAGATCCTGCACTGATTCCAGAAGCGAGCCCGAGCCCTCCAGTGACTCCTGCTGCGAGATCCGATAATATATCACCGAATAAATTCGTTGTAACAATCACATCAAACTGTTGAGGATTCTGCGCTAAAGCTGCTGCACAAGCATCTACGTTGATCTCCTCATATGTAACCGTCGGATACTCTTTCGCCGTTTCGCTGCATACTTCTGTGAAAAGGCCGCAACCGTGTTTGAAGACCGATTTTTTGTGGACAGCTGTAACTTTCTGATTACGCTGAAGCGCATGTTCAAAAGCATCTCTGGCTACTTTCTCACAATTCTCCCTCGAGATAATTCTCATGGAAATACTCATATCTTTAGAAGGCATAAATTCGCTCGGTCCGATATACGCATTTCGATCTGGCTGAAATCCCTCGTTATTTTCACGTACAATAAGCAAATCGACCTTATCGTGCAGTGGCTTCGTTCCAAGACGACTTTTGCTTGGTCGTATATTGCTGTGCAGGTCGAAATGCTTACGAATAATTGGATGTGGATTAACCGCTTCTGGAACTTGCGGGTAACCAGAATGTCCGATCGGCCCCAGAACCCAGCCGTGCATCTCTTTTAGTCGCTCCAGAGTGTTTTCGGGAAACGTCGTACCGAATTTATTGTATGCTTCCATGCCAATTGGCAGTTGCTCCACTGTGGCGATCTGCTTGCTTAGCAGCTGCTGCAGCATCTCATCCACGTGTGGCATAATTTCCATTCCAATATCATCTCCATAAAGCAGCCCAATTCGATACATCAAATCCCCTCCGGTATACATTTTTGGTATACCAAATTATACAGCATTTTACGTATTTCGTATACACCAGATTAATCGTAGATTGGCAGACCTGCAAGCGGCCAATACCAAATAGCGGCTGCTAACGAAACAACTATAATAAAGATCGTAATCCCTCCACCGATCCTTGCATAATCCCGTGTAGAATAATAGCCTAGCGCATAGGTGGTGATGCTTCCAATCGACTGCGTTGGAATTAAAAAAGACGTACTGCTGGCAATCAAATAGAGCATACCAAGCCAAATGGGATTGGCGTCACTTGCTATGCCAAGTACTAAAATAATTGGCATGGTGGATGCTACCATCGAATTAAAATTTGTAAACCCTATTCGAATGACGACAATCAGTACCATGATGATCGCAGCCAGCGCTATCGGTGTAATTGTTTCCAGATGAATAAGTACAAACTGATCTAATACATCGATTACTCCCCCAGCCTCAAGAGCAGCTGCAATGGCTAATCCAGCAGCGAATAAGATGGGGACGCCCCAATTAATATCTTTGCTCGTTTGACTCCACTTCACAATATTCATACCTGGTAAAAACAGCACTACCAGCGCTATAACCGAAAGCATAGAAATAGATAATGGGTGCCATTGATTCGTGATCCACCCCAGTATTAGCAATGCGTAAATACCAAGCAGCTTTTTCTCTGCCGCTGTAACAGGACCGATTGCTTCTAATTTATGGGTAAATGACTCTCTTGTGAATGACGTGTCATGATACACCGGGAAAAGGAAGCGAATCAATACCCCCATGAAAACCAGCGTAGCGATCGAAATCGGCCCAATCAGTATCAGCCAAAACAGATAGCTCCACGAATAATCGAGCGTCGTTTCAAACAGTCCTGCTGCATAGATAGATCCACTTGCCCCTGTTATGACTGTTACCGTCGTGATGTACGGAACTAATGTAACAATTAATATAATCGATTTATTGAAATTAGCATCACTATGTTGTTTCTCCTTAATAATCCCTGTCGCAATAGGCATCAACAGCGAAAGTCTCGCCATCGCATTAGGAATTAAAAATGTAAACAAAAATCCAATGCCGATAAATGTTGATAATGTTTTCGATTCTGTGCGCCCGAATTTACTTAATATATAGAAGGCGAGCCGTTTATCCAATGATACATGCTCAACCGCAGCACCAAGAAACAGAACAGAAATGACCAGCCAGATGACCGGATGCCCTAGTCCCGCTACGACTTCTTCAAACGATAGGACCCCGAATAAAGCAAACAGAATCATGATGAAAATACCTGTTATTGGAGCTGGCATATAATTTAAAAGCCAAAATGACAGACCAAATAAAAAGATGGCACTTGTCGTTAACGGCAGCATATTATACGTCATGTAGGTAGTTTCTATGAAATACACGATAGCAATACTCGTTAAAGCTAAGCAGATGGACACTAATTGCTTCATATTTTCACATCCATTTCCAGAAAACATCGAAAAGAAAGAGCTGCCCTGCCAAAACCGGACAACTCTCCCTTATATTTTTCAGTAAAAAGCTATTTGTATTTATCGAGCTTTCTCAAGGATCGGAGCAAGGCTTCGATGTTCCTCCCATTCCATCATATTGGAGATTAAGCTTTCTGTCTTAGCTTCTCCAATGACAGGAATCGTTAAATTACGAAACTTTTCTTCCAGATCTGCTTGTGTCATCGGATTATCCACACTTCCAGTGGCATGCTTGACCCGATGTTCCTTCTGTGTACCATCTTTCAGCGTCACGACTGCAACTGCTTCATCTTCCCTGAACGAATCGTCAACATTCGGCACAATTTTCTCTCTGAATGTTAGAACTGCTTCCGAGTTTACGACATCATCCCCATACTCTTCTTCGCCTGCTTTTCCGTAAAGAAAGCCTACTGTTCCAGAGTGATAAATACTGAACTTCCCTTCCAGTCCGGTTTTCGGTGTCTTTTTACCGGTCAGTTCAAGCACGTAAGGATTGACGGTGATTTCAATCTTCTCAACGTCGTCCGCGTTATATTCTTTTCCAAGCGCAATACAGCTGTCAATTGATGGATGAAGCACAATTCCGCAAGCATAAGGTTTAAAGCTGTTCTTTAGAAGTTCCCACTGCTCGCCCCATTTCATATTGACTTCCTCCAGATTATGTTCAGGAGCCAGTACGTTGGCAAAGCCGCGCTTGGCATCGAGAACCTGCTTGGAGCTGGTAAATCCTTTTTTAGCTAACAATGCTGCTAACAGTCCATTTTGAGCAGCTTTACCAGGATGAAATGGTTTTGTCATCGTGCCAAACATTTCACGCAGCCCACTCGCTTGCGTGCCGGCCAAGCCAAGGCTGTTCAGCAGCGTTTCTTCATCGAGATCCAGGATGATCGCTGCAGCAGTTGCCGCTCCAAAGACACCGGCAGTGCTCGTGATATGCCACCCCAGGTCATAATGACTCGGGTATACGGCGTTGCTGATTCGAAGTTCTACCTCACAGCCGAGAATAAACGCTAGAAGGAGGGTGTCCATATCCACGTCGTACTTTTCACCAAGCGCAAAGACAACAGGTGCTACCGGTCCGCTCGGATGATGAATCGTATCAAGGTGCGTGTCATCAAAGTCAAAAATGTGCGAGGACATGCCATTAATAAGTACAGCGTTCAGTAAATCTGCTTTCTCACTCCTGCCGAGTATTGTTACGTCTTCATTCCAGGAAAGTTCTTCATTCAATCCAAGTACGATCTCTACTGATTCATGCCGCGAGGCCCCGACTGCTACTCCCAGCCAGTTAAGCATGCTTTTTTTGCCATGCTCCTTTACCTCTTCCGGAATATCTGATAGCTTTGTGCGAAGAATGTTTACAGCAAGCTCTTTTGTTACAGCTGTGTCTACCTGGTTGCTTATCATATTATGTCTCCTCCCGTTCCGCGGCATCAATCTTTTTCAACGCTTTTTCCATTGCCTTGCGGACGTGGTATTTTGTGATGGATTCTGCCAAACTAGGATCACCTTGCTTAATCGCCTGAAGGATCATCCAGTGTTCAGCGATATTTTCCTGCGGTCTCCCAGTTAGGGACAGCGATTTTGACATCACTAAACTGATATGAGACTGCAGGGTGCTCATTATATCTTCTAAATACATATTTCCAGATTTCTTTGCCAGCTCATAATGAAATCCGGCGTTGATTTGCGACAGTCTTTTTATATCATTTTCTTCAGCTGCTTTCTCAGCCTTGTACAGCAGCGTTTCCATGGAAGAAATATCAATATCCTGAATTTTTTTGGCTAACGTTGCAGCTGCAAGTCCTTCGAGCAGCTCCCGCACTTCGTAAAGCTGGCGTACAGATTCTCTGTCTACAGATACAACCCGAACACCTTTATGGGGTTCATGCCTGACTAAACCGTACTTTTCAAGTTTACGGAGACTCTCTCTTATTGGCGTTCGGCTGACTCCAAGCGATTCAGCCAGTGTTCTTTCCGTTAACAGCTGTCCGGATTTAATTTCGCCAGTAATGATTAAGTTCCAGATTTGTTGAAATACTGGTCCATTTTTTGCTGAAGTATGGTCTGTCGGCATTTCTATCATCCTTTCGTTACGAAGCCATTAAGCGGTTCGCCTGCTTTCTTTAAACTGCTTAATCATCGGTACAAATAAACTTAGTGCAGCTAATACAATTAAGATAATGGCAATTGGCTGTGTAAAGATAAACCATACATCTCCTCCGGACACAACCATCGCCCGTCGGAAGTTTACTTCCATTAAGAAGCCTAATACCATAGCCAGTACAATTGGCGTTGTCGGAATGCTGGCTTTTCTAAACAAATAGCCTATTACACCAAATATTAACATAATCCATACCGGATACATGGAATTGCTATACGCGTAGGCACCTAATATACAAATGGAGCCGACGATGATAGCCAGTACATTTTTAGGAATAAGCGTGACACGTACCCACATATTCACTCCAAGCAGTCCTACAGCTAACATTAATGGTGCCGTAAGCAGCAGAGAAGCGAAAATGGAATAAGGCACTTCAGGACTTCTCGTGAAAAGCATCGGTCCCGGCTCCAGACCCTGAATCGTTAAAGCACCGATTAAGATAGCGGCACTTGCTGAACCTGGTATCCCGAGTGCGAGCAGCGGTCCAAGCGATCCGGGAACGGCAGCGTTGTTTGCCCCTTCTGAAGCGGCGATGCCTTCCGGATTTCCTTTTCCGAAGCTCTCTTTATCTTTGGACGTTCTTTTAGCTTCATTGTAGCTGATTAATGATGCAATAGTCGTTCCTGCTCCTGGGATGACACCTATGATATAGCCCAGAATTGGAGCTTTAATTAATGTTTTCTTGATTTTATTTAATGCTGGAAATGCACCTTCAAAACCTTTTATTTTTTTCATTTCTTTCTTTTTATCCGTTGAATCTTCAAGCATATAAAACACTTCAGATAAAGCGAACAACCCAATTAAAGCAGGAAGAAACGGAACGCCTTCCAACAGATTATTCGTAAATGCAAATCGTACGACTCCATCGACGGGATCAATCCCGATTGTGATGATCAACAAGCCGAAGAGCATTGCGATTAAGCTCTTTAGCATCGAGCCCTGCGATAAACTGCTCACAAGACTGAGTCCGAAAATAGCTAAAGCAAAATATTCTGCAGGTCCAAACTGTAAGGCAAAACCGGCTACAGGTACTGCTGTAAAGATCAATAGGATCGCACTGATAAGCGCGCCGATCGCCGAAGCTACAATTGAAATCGTGAGCGCTTTACCAGCTTCTCCCTGTTTGGTCATCGGATACCCATCAAATGCTGTTGCAGCTGCAGCAGGGGTGCCCGGAGCATTCAATAAGATTGCCGTTATTCCGCCGCCATACTCTGCCGCCACGTAAAGCGTGATGAGCAGAATCAGTCCCGGTATCGGATCCATCGTAAACGTAAACGGAATAAGCAGCGCAATACCGATACTAGGGGTCAAACCAGGCAGAGAGCCCACAAAATAACCGATAATTGTTCCCATGATGATGATAAGCATTATTTCGATCGTAAGTAGTTCCTGAAAGCCCATTAACAGATTCTCAACCATGTTGTGATCCCCCTACGGTAGTGGTACACCTAATGCTAAATCGAATGCTCCCCAAGAGAACAAAAGGAATCCTGCCGTGACGAAAACAATTTTGATCCAATTCCGCTCTTTTGCCAGCAGCAGAAGAAGCGGAAAAAAGATAGCCGATGAGATGTAATATCCGATGATCGGGATTAACAGAATATAGAGAATAAGCGTGCCCGCTACAGAAATAAGCTTCAGTGGCTGCTTAAATTCAATTTTGTCATTTACATCCTCTGCTCGTTTCTTCCAAGCTGAAATGAGCAGCATAACCGATAAGAAGAAAGCTAAGATGGTAACCAGCAGGGGAAAAGCAGCTGCTCCAAAATCACCTCCTCCAAAATTAAGCGGAAGCTGTAAAGAAAGAATAAAAAACCAAATGGAAAGTACAATCATTACAGCTGCAATGATCATATCTGCTAGATAAGATCTGGCAGTTAGCATACGTTTTCCCCCTTACATAAAGTTAATCTTCAAAGCCTATTTCGTTGTACCAATGCTGAGTCAGTTCATGCACTGACATAATGTAGTCTTCTGTATCGCTCTGTGACAGCGCCCCTTCCACCATAAAGGCATTTTCCATATACTCCTGATAACGATCTGTTTCCATTGCTTCAAGGAAAATGTCGCTCCAAGCTTCTTTTACATCATCAGGCATACCTGGCGGGCCATAAATACCACGGAACTGCTGCCAGTCTGTATCTACTTCATATCCCTCTTCTTCATAAGTAGGGATATCCGGAAAAGCTTCCAGGCGCTCGTCTGACATAACACCGAGAATTCTAAGGTCACCACTTTCCACATATTCTCCTACCGCTCCAGGGTTAGAGTTTGCTACATCAATATGCTGCCCTAAAACTGCAGTTACAGCATCTCCAGTTGATTCAAACGGAGTCCAGTTTCCGTCAATGTCAGCGCTTTCAGAAAAGATGTTGAAAGCAATATTATGACCTGATCCCTGTGCACCATAGCCACCGACAGTGATTTGCCCAGGATTGTCTTGAGCATCTGAAACGAAGTCCTCAAGTGTTTCATACGGACTATCATCGTGTACCACTAATACGTAGGGATCAATCTGAGACCGTGTCATCCATGTGAAATCATCAATATCGAACTGATCATCAAGCGTGCCATTTATCAACCCGATTTGCGAAGGAGTCATGGTACCAAGGGTATAACCATCCGGATCTGCACTTGTAAGCGCATTCATTTGTGTCGCACCGCTTCCGCCCGGCTGGTTTTCAACTACAACGTTGTAATCAATCACTTCTTCAATAGCCCCAGCCAATTCTCTTGTCATTAGATCCGCTGGCCCCCCAGCACTCGTATGAACAATAAACGAAATATCTTCTTCCGGAAAGTTACTGGCCTCTGCTTCACCAGCATTTGCATCATCGGTATTTTCGTTTCCACAGGCTGAAAGAATGACGGCAGTTGAAAGAGCACCAAGAATAGATAGTTTCGCAGCAGATTTCATTTATAACTCCTCCTTCGTTGTATACATTTTGTATACCATTTGATTGCTATTCTGCACGATGTCATATTTTTTGTCAACACAGAATTTTCTAATATCTCTAGTCAAATATCAATAAACCATTGATATAAAAGAGTTTTATCTTCATTAAGTCGTGTAATTATTTTATTTTTCTTTTTCAGAATTACTCAACTTACCTCAAGTCGGTATACCAATATTTCTAATTGGTATACCACAATGGTATTAAAGTAATTATGAATGACACCAAAAAACACCCTGCAGTTAACAGGGTGCCGTTCGTTATCTTCCAAGCATCATGACAAAACTGAACAGAAGCGTCAGAACAACCATGACGAAGAGTGCACAGCCGGCCAGCCCGTTCCGCTTCCCCGGTCCGCTTCCTAAGAACATCCCGATAAAGATGGCAAAGGCGACGAACGGGAAGAGCATGATGATTTCCATCCGGTTCCTCCTATTCAGTGACAACCCGGTGTTCATTCATACGGGAGATTTGTTTTAGTCCGGCGTTCATGAGTGAGAAAACAAAGATCCAGGCGACTACTATTAAGCCCACATAGAGCAGCATCGATTCTGCCTGTACAAAGAACGGGCTGTTCCAGGCTGCATGAAGAATGACTGGAACTGCAAATAGCTTTAGAAACCGGGTATCCAGGAAATGAGAAGAGTTCAGTTCTGACTGGTTTTTCACGTAAACGAGTGCACCTGCAGCGATCGCTGCCCAGGTGACATGCGCTCCGATGGCCATCCAGCCACGGTCAAAAATATTCGCGATCATGGCACTTTCTCCATACGCCATGCCCTGCGCAAAAGCATAGCCAGCTGATTCAAACGCAGCGAAGCCTGCGCCGATCGCTGCCCCGATCAAAAGACCGTTTAAAATATATGTCACTTTCAGCTGCTTAATAAAATAAGCTGCAATTAACAGCTTTCCGACCTCTTCTATCACCCCTACCATAATTGCCCCCTGAACGTTCAGCTCGACAATAGGAAAAATAGAAAATAAGAATAAGGACGCGGCGATCGAAGCGACACCACCAATAAAAAACATTCGAACGACTTCGAAAATACTTATATTGCGCGGTGCATTTGTTTCCCAGAAAAAGATGAGCAGGGAAAAAGGCACTGCGAAAGAGCCCATCACGATCAAGCCAGGAATCACAAGCGCACTTTCAAATGAGGTCGCCGCTACATAAAGAAGAAGGTACACGGCAGCCAGCACTAAGAAAACTCTCGAGAACAGCCATGGCTTTGGCCAGGACGTCTGTATATCAGCTGGAGCAGGCGTAGTTCGTGACGTACCAGATATAAAAAGCAGCTCCGCTTCATCTTTTGTATGCTTTTCAAAGACAGAAGAAAAGACATCTTTTAAGTTTAGATCTAACTTCCCTTCCTCTCCAACGAGGCCGTTGATTCTGGCCGATGTTTGTTCGACAATCCCTTTCACCGCCGGCTGCACAGCCGATTCTCCGGAAGCCCGCTGCATCTGCACCCCGCACTCTCCACAAAACTGGTTCTCGGAGCTTCCTGCAGCTCCACATGATGAACAATACTGCACGCTCATATGCTCATCCTCCTTTTTACATTTAGTATGACGTATATATCATAAATAAACAATTCTTTTATCATATAAATCAGGAATATATAAATAATTATCCTACTACTATCATGCATTATAGGGTATGATAGTCTCATGAATAATCGATTAGGAGGTTTTATTATGGCTTTTTGTACATCGTGCGGATCAGAATTAAAGGATGGTGCCTGTCCCTCATGCAGCTCTGAAACTCCTGCTCCACAGAAACCGAAAAAATGGCTCCCGCTTCTACTTATTCCCACAGTTTTGATTGGAGCTGGTCATCTTGCTATGAATCACTGGACGTCTCCGGAACGAATGATCGCTAACTTTGAAGAAGCCGTCGCGACAGGCAATACGGGCTCCGCCTCCAGCTATCTGCACGCTGATTCCGGATCATTAACAACGGAGTATGTCGAAAATCTATTGGGCTACATAAACGATGATCCCTATATAGGGGTTACTGAATAACTGGCTTTTTGAATAAAAACAACTGTTGAAAGGGGAACATCATGGATCGACTGTCTTTCATTCGCTTGCGAAGGATAACGACACACCAAGCAGGAAGGTCCCGTAGGGCCTTCGCCAGGTTCAGGTTTAAGATTTGCAGCGAGATGACGGTTTCGCTGGTATCTTGACGACGTGCTTGAATACGACCTAGTCCGTAGCTGCGCTTGCCCTCGCCGAATTTCCCTTCCACGGCATTTCGCTCACACGCATCCTGATAGGCCTGATGGTTTGCTGCTTCTTTGGTTTCTTTCGACGGACGCCCGAGCTTGGGGCCGCTCAGTCGGATCTTGCGTTCCTGGCAGAACCGTCGGTTCTCCCTCGTTCGGTACAGTTGATCAGCCAGCACCGCCTCCGGGTAATGGCCGTGGCGATCGTAATACGCTTCCACCGCTCGAGGGAGATCTTCCGCGTCGTGATAGGCATCCCACTCCAGTCGGTCCAGGTGGGTCCATCCGTTGGTGACGACCACGGACATCTTTGCTCCGAACTCCACGGCTGCATGGGCTTTCCCGCGCACCATAGGGCGGACATGGGGCTGTGCGATACTGACAATCCGATGATCAATACGGCGCCGCTTGGAAACAAACATCGTTTGCTGCTGGCGGTACAGCTCCTGGATAACGAGGAGATCTCGGTACTGCTTGGTGGACAACGGCATCAGGGTCGTTTCCTCCGCCAGCGCCGCTACATGATCGAGGTCCCGACGAACATGATGCAACTGCTGGCGGATCGCGCTACGACGCTTCTTTGCCCCAGGCCGCCGCTTCTTTGCCACTGCCAAATACTGTTTCCGCGCTTTGTTTCGATAGGTACGTGGTTTGACGCTTCCGTCAGGTCGTTCTTCATGCATGGTATCGATAATGGCTTCGAGTTTCTCCCGGGCATTGTTCAAAAGCTTCAGGTCCGTTGGGTAGGCGATGTCCGCCGGGGTGCAGGTCGTATCCATGAGCAGTTTCCCCTGATGATATTGAGGACGATCGGAGGGGGCTGCGTCTTGATCCCTTCCCTCCTGGCTGTTTGCGGATGGTCCGCCGTGATCATCATCTGGAGGATCTTCCTCGTCAGAGGAAGAAGAGGCGGCTTCCACTACCCACTCATTCACCTGTGCGATCATGTCCGCATCGATTCGACGTCGGAAATACGTGAGGGAAGAGACATCAAATGGACAGGTCTCCTGGTATTCCGCTAGACCAAGAAAGTACTGCAGGTAGGGGTTTTCTGCGATCTGCTGGACCGTTTCCTGGTCGCTTGTTCCCAGCCGTTCTTTGATAACAAGTGCCCCAAGCGCCATCCGGACCGAATAGGCATGCGCTCCCTGCGTGACATCTTTCAGCTTCTGTTTGTACATGCTTTCCGCTTGGCCCCATGGGATCAGTTGGGCCAGATGAACCCATCGGTTATACGGGTTCAGGGAACCTCCGAAAGGAAGAAAGAAGTCACCAGGCAGTAACAGCTGATTTTCCGAGTGATTGTACATGGATCATCGCCTCCAGATGCAAGGATTTTTGAACGCGGACGGGTTTTTCCTTGCATCTCTTTTCGACAAAAACGTCCAAAATCCTTGTGGCACAAGAAATTAACCGTTATTCAGTAGCCCCTATATAAGCAGAGAATTCAGCTCCTTTATGTCGGATCAGCTTCGTCTCGTTTCAGCTGAAAACTTCGCCACTGCATCAAACCGGTACGAAGCGCCATGGGATCTCCGGTTCTTAAGTCTGGAAACAACAGGAAGCACACTCGGCATTTATGATACATATGCATTCCGAGTAGACGAGTACCCGCTGGTCGTTTCTACAAACTACGACGATGTCGTGTTTTATCTGAATGACGAGGAGATCGATGCGATTCCGCAAGGCACAGATGAATACTGGCTTGGCGATTATCCACCCGGCTATTACGATGTCACAGCTTCCCTGGAACTCGAGCACGGTGACGTAGAGAGAACAGACATGCTCGAATTGTTTTACGAGGATGACGTCTTCATGCTGCCGTTTCACCTGGACTATTTATATATTCAAACCAATGTCGAAGAAGCAGAGCTCTTCTATCAAGGTGAAGCTGCCGCAGAAATCGGCTTAGATGAAGTTGAGTTCGGACCTGTTTTGCTGGAGGGTGGCGAGGAATTATATGTAGAAGCATCCTCCCCTTTCGGCGATCTGCGCTCGATGGACTTTTTTGCCGACGACAGCAACCACCACTATATTGATCTTGCCCTTTCAAGCAATGATGCAAAATCGATATTGGAAAGCGTCGAAGCAGAAATTAGCGCTCATTATAATCGAAACGCTGGAAGCGGCTCGCTTATGCTTGAAGAAGTAACGCTTTACCCTGAATCCAACTTACTCTTTCAACATGGAAGTTGGTATATCGCCGCTGAAGCCGATGAAAGCTGGGTTTCAGCTTATGAGGATTATGATGGAGACATTGTGATCGAAGAGGAAACAGATCGTGTGTATTACGTTTTTGAATATATAAACGATAACTGGATCCTCGATCAGGTCGATTACTACTATGGAGGCGGAGATTTCTTTACAGAAGAAGTTTCGTTTACTTTAAACAGCTCAGAAGAAGCGGTTAAAGAATTAGAAGCTGAACAGGAACAGCGGGAATTAGAGGCTCTGGATGATGAAATTTATGATTTAATGAATTGGTTTACTATCGAAAGCGTTTATGCAGTAAATACCGGTTATTTTTATGATTTAGAGGATTACATTCATCCTGACGGAAGTGACTATCAGGATGAAGCATTCACTTACATGGAGAGTTTGTATGATCGCAATATTATGCAGTCCATTGATCGCATTGAGATCAAGAACTATGATGTCTCTGGAGATACAATTACAGTTTATACTGAAGAAGAATACACCATTGATTATGATTTTGAAGAACTAAAGGTAAAAACGTTTGACTCTGTGTATGAAGTAAAGCGTGATCAAGATGAATTAAAAGTCGTAAAACTGGTGGAAACAACGGAAACAGCGAGTCAAGATATCGACTATTAGTAATAGATCAGCACCAAGCTGCTCCTTAAGGAGCAGCTTGGTGCTGATTCACTTCTTCTTCAAAAAATACTTAAGCGATTCTTCGCTAATAATGTAAAGTTCCTGTCCACGATAATGATATATAGAGGATTCCAGCGTCCCTTCTTGCAAATGTTTCATGATATCAGAGCGACTCATGCCTAACCGTAACGCTAGATCTTTGATAGTATATCCCGGCGGCTTCGCAAATTCTGTAACCACTCGCTGATACTCTTCTTCCGTAAAGAAGTACCCCTTATCTTCTGAAGCTGTATGAAAATTGTAAGGCGTAATGAGCCCTTCTTTAATGTAACGGTAAAGCGTTGCTTTATGTAAACGAGTTGCTTGCATAAGCTCTCGTACGGTACGTTTTTGCATCATGGCATCCTCCATTGAATAAAGATAGCAGGTTGTTATAGTCATATTAAATTGGTAATGACTATCCACAATATACTACATTTTCATCATTCATTGGGGAGTAATTGCGATTTTTTGTGACTTTTAACTAATTATATCTAGGTTTTTAAGCTTTTCACATAAAAAAAGACACCCTCAGCAATCTGAGGGCATGGAAATAGTGTTATTTTTTTCCAGCCTCTCAAGATTACGGCTGTATCTTCAAGAACGGGTCGTTATTTTTTTAATAAGGTTATAGAGAAAAATACCCACCCCAGCTCCAGCAGTATCAATCAGCACGTCTCCCACCTCTCCAGATCGTCCCGGAATAAACGTCTGATGGTATTCATCTGAAACAGCGTATAAGCAGCTGATGAGCAGCGCCCAGGCAACCGCCTTTTTACCCGAAACGTGCAGCTTCAAAGCCCGCAGCAGCAAAATACCGAGCACCGCATAGACGGTGAAATGGGCACCTTTACGAAGTAGAAAGTGAAACGTTTCGTTCGGTTCAAACGGAAGTAGTGCCGTGAGTGCCTGAAGCACGCCGCTGCTCATTTCCCCGGAACGATCTCCGGGCTGATGCGAAAAATAAAAGATAAGCCCCATCCAGGCAAGGACGAGGGCCCAAGAAGTTATAATTGGTTTCATAGTGGCTCCTCAACAGTAAAACATATTAGTATAAAAAGAATTGCATGAGATTATGATAAGCTTCTTCATTCGTTACCATATGACCATTGTAAAATAAAGTTGTATAGACGTTTCCATCAATTAACTCGAAAGTAGCTTCAATAAAGCCTGGTTCTCCAGGAAAGATTTCTCCTGGATAGTCACCTTCAAAAGTGGCTACTGTACCGTAGTCTTCTATCTTCACATTATGAAATACAGAATCATTGAATACATCTTTGGGTGCAAATTCTGAGTAATCCACAAATCGTGCCTCCATAACAGTGGCTTCATTTTCGTCTGTCCCATCTAAATCCATGTCCATATCCATATCTTCAGATGCATTGGTATCTGGTGTCTCTTCTCCCCAAACTTCCATCGAACGGGTCATGTCTTCCAGCACCTGCTCGATTTCAGCATAGAAGGAGTCTGACACATTCGCGTAGACGGTATACATAGTATCATGCGCAACTACTTCGGCTGTATACGTCACGCTTGCCCCTTCACGAAGCACTGCTTGTTCGGCGGTTTCGCCGGATTGGATTGTGACAGAAGACGTTTCTCCTTCTGCAAAACTCCCTGCAGCGTAGGATGCATAGACAGTAACGGTATTGCCGTTCTGTTCATACAGCGTCAATCCATCGTTATTTGTCGGTGCCTCTCCCGGATTCCATTCAGCAGGATACGATACCGAAAACCCGAAGCGGTCGTTCGTGTAAGTCGTCCAGTTGATCTCCGGCTCCGAGTCCTCTTCGACCTCCAGCTCGCTCTCTTCGTCATTTACTTCTTCCTGCTCGCTGTTATTTTCAGGCTCATTATCTATTTCTTCCTCCGCTTCGTTTTCCTCTTCCGCTTCGTCAAGGAAGGACAGGTAGCTGCTCAGACTCGCTTTCTCCAGTAAATAGACGGTTCTGCCCTGCTGAAGCGTGAGGATTTCTTCGTTCCTTTCCCAATCGATTTCTTCCTCTTCAAAGAACGGATCAGCATCTTCCAGCTCGACCGTACTGCTGTCCCATGACTTGATCGTCGTTTCCACTGTATCCGATTCATTGGCTAAAACAGCTGTCTGCTCCATGGCATCAACAACAACGTAGAGCTCCTCTTCTTCATCGAACCAAACGCCGTCCAGCTCCTCGGCAGGATCGGCTTCTTCAGGCTCCTCTTCCACTGACTCGTTTTCTTCCTCACGCTCGTTCTCCTGCACGTTCGTTTCTGCATCAGCGGATTCGGTATCGGTTTCCTGACAGGCGGCAAGCAGTGCAATCGTTGAGAGCAGGAGAATTTTTTTCACATAACCACTCCTAGAAGGTGTTTTCTTCTAGTTTATCACTCGATTGGTAAAAAGTACTGCTTTTCTTCAATGATTAGAGGTAATTTGTTGTGTTTTTCACGCCAACTAAAAAAGACCGGCAGTTACTCCGGTCTTCTGGCAGCTAAAAATGTTTCAATTGTTTTCCGGTCCGGCATTCCCCCCTGCGCGCCAAAGGTCTGTACCGATAACGCTGAAGCTGCATTTGCCATTGCGACCGCTTGCTCGCAAGTCGCTCCTTCTGCTAATAGCGATGCGAACACTCCGTTGAACGTGTCTCCTGCTCCAGTTGTATCTGTCACCTGAACTTTATGACCTGGCACTTGTTTCACTTCATTGTCCGCCCAATAAGCGACACCATTTGCCCCTAGCGTGGTAATAAGCTTTTCACGGAATTCGCCATGTAAGAACAGCTGCTGTTGCTCACGCTCATTGGGCGTGATCCACGTTGCTTTCTCCCAAACCTCAGCCGGAAGCGCTGCGGCAGGCGCGGGATTGAGCACAACAGGCACGTCATGTTTATGTGCTAAATGAACCGCTTCTACTACCGTCTCAAGCGGTATTTCGATCTGCAGCAATACAACATCACTGTCTGCAATCACCGACTCCACCGAAGCGATGAAAGAAGATGTGAGTAATGCGTTCGCACCAGGTGACACAATAATGCGATTATCGCCTTCTGTCAGAAGAATCACCGCCGTTCCGGTCGCCTCCTCTTGTACGATTTTAGCGCAGGAAGTATCGATACCAGCCTTCCTTAAATTCGCGAGCATGTCGCTGCCGATGCTGTCATCGCCGACGGCGCCGATCATTGTCACGTCCGCCCCAGCTTTAGCGGCAGCGACGGCCTGATTCGCTCCTTTCCCGCCAGGAACGGTTCGAAAGCGTCCGCCGATCAGCGTCTCTCCCTGTTCGGGTATCCGATCCGTTTCCGTTACCATATCGACATTAATGCTTCCAATCACTAAAACGCGACCCATGATGCCCTCTCCTTAACAAAAAATTATGAACGTAGCGTCTCATTTAATTTATTTAAATGCATAGGAGCATCTGTCCAATCTTCCACGATCAGTTCAATGAACCGTTTTTTCTCACCGGACTGGAGCACCTTCTGCAAATCACCGGCTGTTTTTACGCTCGCATACGTAAAATCAGGCGCAAATCCTTGCACGAGCTTCTCATAATCCCACTCCGGTATATCGTTGTAGCTTGCGTCCGGCCGGGGCGGATGCAGCTTTCGTTCGACCGTGTACCCTTTATTGTTCAGCAGAATCACGGTGACGTCGAGATCCTCCGCCGTAAAGGTGCTCAGCTCCTGGATCGTCAGCTGGGCCGCGCCGTCGCCAATGAGGCACCACGTGTGCCCGTCCCTTCCCGCAGCAGCGGCGCCTAGAGCAGCCGGAAGCGCATAGCCGATGCTTTGCCAAGAGCCTTGTGCGATCATGCGGACGTTACCGTTCAGCGGAACGTACGGCATGCCGTACGAGAGTGTTCCGGTATCCACCGACACGACGTCACCTGATTTTATTGCTTCTGCTAACAATTGATAGTAGATGTCGGTTTG
The DNA here is from genome assembly GCF_042654445.1 of Bacillus daqingensis. Classification (NCBI taxonomy): domain Bacteria; kingdom Bacillati; phylum Bacillota; class Bacilli; order Caryophanales; family Bacillaceae; genus Bacillus; species Bacillus daqingensis. The sequence continues at coordinate 5,280 of NZ_JBHSGK010000011.1, read as the reverse complement.
GAGCGGGTCATCATCGGTAAACGTCAGCTTCTCTTTTTGCTGCGGAGGCTTTTGATGGAAGGCGAGCTTTTCTTTTTTCATGAGCTCTTCCAGTACGCGAATTATTGGTGCCTCTTCAATGATGTCGCCAAATATCACAACGTGGTCGTGATATAAATCAATGCGTTTTTCCTCAGGTAGCGCTGCGGTGAATTTCGCCGTATTAAAGTCAGACAATAGAAGTCCTGCTGTGACAATCACCTCAGCTTTTTCAATAAATGACGTGACGTCTTCTTCGCCAAACTGGCCGCCATACGTACCGATATACTGCGGATCACTCTCCGGAAAGGCACTTTTCGCCTGCATCGATTGGGCTGTCGGCAGCTGATAGTGCCTGCTGAAGGCAATAACCGCATCTTCAAGAAAGTAGCGCGACGTCAGCAGATCAACGAGCAGCACGGCACGATCGGTTTCACTGAGCGCCTTGTAAATCGCATCCGCCGCCCATTCGCTGTTGATGGCTTCCTGCTCTGTACCAGCCAGCGGCTCCGGCAGCTCAATTGTCGCTTCTGCCACATCCTGCGGTATGTCTATATACACGGGCAGCCGTTTTTCCACCGCCTGCTGAACCGCGAGCGGAATTTCCTCCGCTGCATTCGCTTCTGTAATACGCACCGCTCTCACGGTGACGTTTTCATGCATGCGCCGAAACACGTCCAGATCTCCGTTCATAAGCGTATGATGAACCAGCTTTCCTTCTTCATGTGCCGCCGAGTCCGGCGAACCCGCAATGTGAATAATTGGCACCTGCTCACTGAAGGCCCCGGCCGTTGCGTTCATTGCGCTTAAATCTCCTACGCCAAACGCCGTCAATATCGCCCCGGCTCCTTTTACGCGGGCATAGCCATCAGCCGCATAGCCGGCGTTCAGCTCATTGCGGTTCGTGATCATCCTTATATCCTCTCTCGTTTCCAGCTCGTCATACAGCGCGAAGTTGTAATCTCCAGGGACACCAAACACGGTGGTTACCCCTGCATCACGCAAACAATCAAATACCAGCTTTGCTATCGTCGTCATGCTGCACCTCCTGAAAGATCTCTTACTGCCATTCCCGATTCCAGCTTCCGGTACGCCTTTTTAGTACGGACTCTATGTCTCTATTCGCAGCTCAACCCTGCTATTCGCACCGGCACCCCCCTTTACGAGGCGGTTTTTACTCGTTACGAGGTGCGATTTGCTTTTTACGAGGAGGCTTTCGCTCTTTACGAGGTGCTTTCCTGCTTTTACGAGAAACCTCCTTCCTGTAAAATGAAAGCTTCGGACACTTCCGAAGCTTTCATCTTCATCACTATTCGCAACTCAGCTCCCTTATTCTCACCGGTACCCCCGTTTACGAGACGTGTTTTACTCGTTACGAGAAGATCCTCTTGCTACTTAGTGAGAACAGATCTTAAAAAAGCACCTTCCTATCCATAAGATAGAAAGGTGCTTACAAAATACGATTAATTAGTTAAATCATTCAAAAGTGCGAGTGTTACTGGATCAGCTATTCCGCTGACGCGAAGCCCGTTTGTTTCCTGAAAATCTGATACCACTCGCATCGTAACCGGACCGTACCGGTTCGATGGATTTTGCGGGAAGCTTCCAAACCCTGCTTCCGTGAGCATCTCTTTTAAGGTGACTATTTCATCTGCAACGCCTCCATCTATATAAACAGACGTTAAGATGCTTATTATTTCATTTAATGTTTCCTGATCTGCTTCTCCAGTAACGTCAAGACCGAAATACTGCTGAAAATCTGATACGACTCCCGCTGTCACCGGACCATAACGGTTCGATGGCGATTGCGGAAAGCTTCCGAATCCTAACGTTGTTAAATCTTCTTTCAGCGATACAATCTCATCGCCGCTTTGACCATCCCGGTACGGAAGATCTAACGGCCGAGTCGCTTCTTCATACTGTTTCTCTAGTTCTGCAAGTGTTACCGGGTCGGCAATACCACTTACTCGTAATCCATTTGCTTCCTGAAAATCCGATACCACACGCATGGTAACCGGACCATAACGATTTGATGGATTTTGCGGAAAGCTTCCGAATCCTAATTCTGTCAGCATCTCTTTCAACGTAACAATCTCATCCGCTTCACCGCCATCCGTATAAACAGAAGAAAGTACCTCTGTTAAAACAGCCAGTGTTTCCTCGTCTGCTTCTCCAGTCTCTGTCAGCCCAAAATACTGTTGGAAATCCGTTACAACTCCAGCCGTTACCGGACCGTAGCGATTAGACGGTGACTGAGGGAAGCTGCCAAACCCTAATGACGTAAGGTTTTCTTTTAACACCACTATCTCCCGACCGCTCTGGCCATCTCGATACGGTAAATCAAGCGGTCTCGTAGCTTCCTCATACTGCCGCTCTAATTCAGCAAGTGTAACAGGGTCTGCTATACCGCTGACGCGCAGATCGTTTGCCTGTTGAAATTCCGATACAACCCCCATCGTGACAGATCCGTAACGATTGGAAGGATTCTGTGGGAATGTACCAAATCCAAGCTCCGTCAGCATCTCTTTTAATGTGACAATCTCGTCTGCTGCACCGCCATCGTTATAAATAGATCCACGAATCGAGTACAGGAGGTCCACCGTTTCCTGACGGACGACTCCATCTGCACGAAGTCCGAAGTACTCCTGAAATTCCTGAACGACTCCAGCTGTTACCGGCCCAAATCTCATAGAAGGTTCTACAGGAAAGCTGCCGAACCCAAGCGCAGTTAAGTGGAATTTCAGTTCCCGAATATCTTCATTTTCGTCCCCGTCTTCCATCAATGGGCGTTCAGCTTCCAGCTGTTGCTCCAACAATGCTTCTAATTCTTCCAATACAAGTAACTCATTTTCGCTAAACTCAGCTCCAAGCTCGATAGCAGCCTCCACCTGGGCTCGTGTCTCACGAATCTGCTCTTCAAATTCCAAGCTGAAAGCTTCAATAGAAGGGAGCTGCTCCAGGCTTGCTCTTGCTTCTTCTATCGATTCTTCACGAGCTTTACGTTCTTCCTGTTCCATTTTCAGTTCCGCTATACGATTTTCCAATTGTTCCAATTGTTCCGCCTGTTCAATCTCTTCAATAGCAACGCCTTCTTCTAAAGCGTTGTTCACAGCCTCTCGAGCCGTCTTCACTGCGTCAGTATTTTCCAGAGTCAGCTGCTCCAACCCTGGCAGCGCAGCAATCTGTTGATTCACTGTGTCAATGAGCGCTGTTTTTTCAGCAGCCTCGGCTTCAAGCTCTGCTAAGCGGTTTTGCAGATCCGTCCACTCCTGCTGCAGCGGCAATTCTGCTTCTTCAACTCCAAGCTCAAGTGCCTCCCGAATCATCTCGCGAATCGTTTCAACTCGCTCTTCATCAGCAAGCGTCAAATCGGCAAGGTCAGGCATCTCGCTAATTTTTTGTTCGAGTTCGCCTATTACGTTAGCCTGTTGTTCTGCGAGCTCCTTTGCTGCGATTAATTCCAGCATCAGCTCTTCCAAGGCTGTCAGTTTCTCCAGATTAGAAATAGTATTTAACGAAACACCTTCTGCTACAGCTTCGTTCACTTTTTCTCTTGTTTCCTGCAAAGCTTCTTTATCCTCCACAGCAAGATCCTGGAGTTCTGGAAGTCCATCAATAGCGGTCTCAACAGAAGCCGTCAGTTCATTTACATACGCTTCTTTTTCGAGCTCCGTTAACCTGTTCTCCACCGCTGTCAGATGCTCATAATCAGTGAAATCCTCACGAGTGACACCGAGCTTAAATGCATCTTCTACTTGATTTCTCACAGCTTCCACAGCTGACGTATCCTCCAGGCTCACGTTTTCAAGAGACGGCAACGAATAGATTGCTTCCTGAGCAATTTCGTAGGCTGCTTGTTTTGCCTGAGCATCCTCGTATTCCTGCTGCAGTTCCACCAAACGTTGTTCCAGTTCGTCCAGTTTTTCAATTTTCATAATTTGAGATGCATCTGCACCAATTTCAACTGCAGCTTCCACGAAGCGTCGGGCATCTCGAACTCTTTCCTGATCGTCAAGCGTGACATTCTCTACGGAAGGAAGCTGACTAATTGCCCCTTCAGCCGAGGCGATAGCACTTTGCCGTTCTGCTTCTTTCACAGCTTCTTCGAGCAGTTCCGTTCGCTTTTGCTCCAGCGCCTGCAGCTTTTCCAAACGTTCCGAGTCAGGAAATCCGCCAAGTTCTTCGGCTTTCGTTACAGCCATTCTTGCTTCTGTAAGAACCTCATCTTCATTCAGCGTTAAGTCCTCTGGAGATGGCAGGGCATCAATAGCAGCAACAGCTTCCTCTATTGCTGCTTCATACTGCAACATTTCTTCCGATTTTTCTGTTGTAATTTCCTTTTTCAGCTCTGAAGACATCAAGCCTTCGGTCCCCTCGGCTTTTACACCAATCGTATACGTAACATTCGGCTCAAGCCCGCTAATTTCAGCTTCGAGTATGTCGTTCGATGTTTGGGTGAATTCCTCCCCGTTTACAAACACTTGGTACGCAGCCGGCGTTTCATCTCCAATGGCTTCCGGCCAGGAGACCGTAACCGATGAATCCGTTAGATTACTCACTGCAAGCTCAGATTCAGCAGGCCATGCAGGGAGGCCATACTCTCTTACCGACATCGTGGTCGTGTTAGTAAATCCAAACACATCAATTGTATGAATCGAGATCGATTCAGCATCACTGTTTTCATAAACATGTTCAAACGTACCATCCTGATTAAAGGAAGCCTGCTGATTGCCTACATACAAATCAAATACCGGCACCGCCGCTCCTTCAACGATGATATCCCCGTCTTTTCGGTAGACATTCTCTTCATCAATAACGAGCGGGTGGTTCCATCGCGAATTATTAAAAACCTGTCTGGATATGGAATTACTTCCACTCGAAAAATGAACAGAGCCATTATAATAAGGCGAAGAACCACCATACTGTGCTGAGCGAGCAAACATTGTACCGTCAATTCGAAGCCCGCCATAGCTTTGCAACGCTCCATAAACGTAAACATCTCCGGTAACATGAACATTACCCATTACCGATAATACCGCTTCCGGTCCAATGTAAAGATCACCATCAATATACTCGTTCTGCCATAAAGTACTATTTAAAATGAATTGATCATCTAGTGGAGTAACGGAAGGTTCGATAGCTTCTTGATAAACAATTTCGAAATCTAAACCTTGCAAAAAGTCTACGTCTCTTGCATATTGAATAGTGCTATTTCCTGCATGATCAATCATGTAAATATAGTTAACCGTGTAAATTCCTTCT
>NZ_JBHSGK010000010.1:0-29373 GCF_042654445.1 Bacillus daqingensis | reverse complement strand
AAAAGCGGAACCGGACACATCCGGCACCGCTTTTTTTGTTTCATAAAGGGCTTTTGAGACAGCCCCCTCTTCCTCACTATTCGTATCTCAATCCCGCTATTCGCACCGGTACCCCCGTTTACGAGGCTGTTTTTACCCGTTACTAGGTGCGATCTGCTTTTTATGAGGAGGCTTTTGCTCTTTACGAGGTATTTTCCTGCTTTTGTGAGAAACCTCCTTGCGATGCTTTCGGCTCCCGGCCGAAAGCATCCTTCCTGTAAATATGAAAGCTTCGGATACTTCCGAAGCTCCCACCTTCATCACTATTCGCAGCTCAACTCCGCTATTCGCACCGGCACCCCCGTTTACGAGGCGGGTTTTGCCCGTTACGAGGTGCGATCTGCTCTTTATGAGGAGGCTTTCGCTCTTTACGAGGTACTTTTCCCTCCATGCGAAAAACTGCCTTCTTCAACCGACTCGATAAGCCCCTTCTTTTCTCACAAAAAACAGCCCCCTTCATGCGAAAGGGGCCGTCGCTATTGATTATTCAGCTGCTGTGTCGACGATGCGTCCTTCTACATCGTAGTCTACTTCGCCGAGGTCTTCCATGTAGTCACGGAGCATTTCCCAGTCGGTGAAGCCGACGATCGTTACGCGTCCGTCATCGTTAATATCTGCGAAGACATCATAGCCGTCGCCGCCGCCAGCGGTGAAGTTGTTCGTTGCGATCGTGTGCATCGTATCGTCACGCGCGATTTCTTCGCCGTCAACGGTGATGGATTCCACACGCTCGCCTGCTTCATTGTCGCTGCTGTAAACAATTTCGGTTCCATCAGATACGTGCAGGAAGCCGCCAAATTCATCCGGAGCGTCTTTTACGCTGAACTCAAATGCTTCGTACAGCTCGTCCCCTGTGATATCCATTAGTGCCAGTCGGTTACCGAAAGGCTGAACAGTAATCACGTCACCGATCGACGGTGTGCCTGCTGCGAGCGCTTCGCGAATTCCGCCGCCGTTTTGAACCGCCATGATGACATCGTCATCGGCTGTCAGCGCTGCATCCAGCTGGCCGTCTGTGATCAGGTTGCCGAGCGCTGTTTCATTCGCGCGCACGCTTACATCACTTCCAGCACCGGAGCGCGGGTTCGGAAGGTCATTGACAATCGTCGCGTTTACCGGCGTGTTCTGCAGCTCTTCTACTTCCGCTGTAAATGGCTCGAGCATTTCGGCTGCCACAGGGTCTGCTTCAAACTCTTCTGACGCAAACAGCTCGCCGTCTACTCCTGTGACAACACCGTCACGGTCAAACACGACGTTCATTGCCCCCAGGAAATCACCATATTCACCGGCTTGTCCGATGACAGTCGGGTCCATTGGCTCACCGTCTGCATTTTCTTCTACGAGCAGCGGTGGTTCTACTTCATCGTGGCTGTGGCCGCCGATGATCACATCGATGCCTTCCACATTTGCTGCGAGCGTCTGATCACTGTAGCTGCCGGAGAAGTTCAAGTGCGTTAGCGCCACAATCTTATCGACGCCTTCCTCCTGCAGGTTGGCTACCGCTTCCTCCGCGGCCTCCAAGTAATCCGTAAACAAAACATTTTCCGGGCTGGAGATCGTTTCTGTGTCTTCCGTATTTAAACCGAAAATACCGATTTCTTCCCCGTCCTGCTCGACGATGATGCCGTCATAGATGTTGCTGTCTTCTGCGTCACGCGCGATACCGCCCTGAACGAGGTGATCAAAACCATGGTCTCCGGAGAAATCCATGTTGGCTGCAACGATTGGGAACTCTGCAGCTTCAAAGAACTCCACCAGCTCCGGGTGTCCTTCGTCCGGATCACCGAGGTCAAACTCGTGGTTACCGGGAACGAACGCGTCATAGCCCATATAGTTCATGAACTGCACGGCGTCCTGACCGCGGAACTCGTTAAAGTAAAGCGTACCGGAGAACACGTCTCCTGCATCAAGAAGCAGCCCTTCCCCGTACTCTTCCTGCGCTGCTTCATAGGCCGTTACGAGATGCGGGAACGCATCGGTGCGGCCGTGGTTATCATTTGTATGGAAAATACTTAATTCAAATTCATAGTAGTCAAAGTCAAGCTCTTCTGCTCCAACCGTCAGTGTACCGGTTTCCCCGCGAAGCGAGTCATGTGTCACGGTTACTTCCGAGCGGTCGCTTTTGTTTACTTCTACATCCAGATCTCCGACATCGATTGCTTCCCCGTCTTCATCCACAACCGATACGTCGACAATTCGCTCCAGCGGAAGTCCTGCCGGATACGTCTTATCAAACGAAATGGAAAAGCTTTCTGCATCGATCACGTCTACGTTTTCAACAGCGCGATGTGGTCCTTTTCCGTTACTGTTTCCCGGACCTTCTGCTGCCACCGTTCCTGTCATGGCGATCATGCTCACTGCCAATACCCCTGCTGCACTACGTTTAAATTTCATGCATCTTGGCCTCCTATGTAGAAAAGTAGCGTACACTCTTCATTCTATTGGGAGCGCATTCATCGCTCAATAGGATGATTTAATGAATCGAAGTCACAAATAGGCCAAAAAACAGCCTGAAACCGTAACAAAGTGACAAAAGGCACTGATCCTTAGACCCCATGTCAATAAATGTATCCCATTACTTTAGCACTGAACAGGTCCGCATGCTATACTGTCTGCGAGGAGGACGATATTAATGAAAAAGCTATTATACACCCTGCCGCTCCTGTTGCTTGCCGCCTGCGGGACCGATGAAACCGCAATGGAGGAAATGAGCACCGATGAGCTGCAGGAGCACATATATGAGGATGGATTTGACGATGAGGTTCTCTATCTCGACGTCCGGGAAGAAGATGAATTCGCAGAAGAGCACATCAGCGGATTCACGAACATTCCGATGAATGACGTCATGGAAGATCCGTCACTCGTCGGCGAGGATCAGGAGGTCATTATTCTCTGCCAGACGCAAAACCGCAGCATCGAAGTCGGAGAACATCTGATCGAGAACGGCTATGACACCGATCAACTGACCGTCGTCATGGGCGGCATTTCCGATTATGAAGGAGATACCATTTCAGAAGAATAAGAAGAAGCCGCCAAGGATGGCGGCCTTTTTTTGTGGCAGGCATGGCAACTATTCGTAACTGTCGACGCTTATGCGTATCGATACGGCTTTTATGCGTAAGGAAGGCTTCATTGTGCGTATGATAACGGCCGTTATGCGTATGTGAACCACTTTTATGCGTAAACACGCTACTTATAGGCGACTTCACCCGCTAGTAAACCTCTATATTCCCCTCTATAAATTAAAGTTGTAATTTTCTGATAATTTATGTAGTATAAGGTGTAGAAAGGTAATATTTAGGAAGCCAGGTCTGTCATCATGACTCGTAGCGCATCTTACTCAAAGGGGAGTGATTGCATGCATCATGCTCGATTCGTTGATTCTGTCCTGACCACCGATCCTGCCGTTATTCAGGATGCTTCCGAGCAGCTGTGCCGGTTCTCGTCGCAAAACCGCAACGCTTCGGATTCAGGCTGTCAGCTTGTGATGGATCTCGCCTGTTATTACAACATCAAGACCGGTTCACCTGATACGTATAAGCAGTTGAGTGAAGTCGCTGCCCTCTTGCTGCAGAAAGCTTGTGGCAGCTACAGCCGTACTCATGGCGTTTCATTGAAAATCGGATTCTCCGACGTCATCACCGACCTGATTGACGCGACGTTTCAGCAGTTGCACACGCAGTGGTTTGCCTTATCCGCTGATGAACAAACGACTGCCGCCAAGCTGCTGCAGTATGTGATCCACAGCCTTTCCACGAAGCAGCGCGTGCAGCTTCAGCAGCTGACACAGTTAACGAGCTTTTCCCGGTCATCGATTCTGCTGTATGTGACGACCCGCGGCGTGAACCCGCTGTTTCAGCGGATACGTGAAACAAGCTGTCCGAATGAAGCGCTGCTGGCATCCGGTACGTTTATGGATCTGCTTGAACACACAACCTACAGCAACCTGCAGACAGGGTCTTCCACAGCCTACCGCGATACGGCCGTGCTGTTGTCGATCGTAAAGCTGTCCTGCAGCGGTGATCGTCCCGCCGATCGGAATGAACTGGAGCACATGATTCAAGCCTGGAGCATGAAAAAGGCAGCTCAAGCCACCGCTCCCTCCGCAGCGGCTTATCAGGAGACGAAAGCTCAGCTTGACCATGTGAAAAGGCTTCTTCACAAGCTCCAGCGTGAACAAAAGGAAATCGAGCGACTGATCCGCTTCGAAGAGAACAGGCTCAAACGAAGCGTCCGCACGAAAACCGTCCGTCAGCTGTGGCACTTCCCGCAACTGTCTGCCGAGCTGGAGGAAATCGAAGACGTGCACGAAGCGATTGACGCGATTCTCGACAGCAGCGGTAAAAAGCTGCCGCACTTCCTGCGCATGATCTATTCCCTGCCAACGCTTTGGATCCATCAGCAGCGGATTCACAGGCTGTATACAAAAATCGGCAAAGAGTGCGTCGAACAAAAGCTGTCCGTTATCCCGGCAAGTTCAGCGAAGATCGCAGCACTCACCCATACGAAATTACTGACCGGGCGTATGATTACTGAGTATAGTACCCAGATAGGGTCAATAAAGAGCGATATAAAACAACTTAACGATCTAGGAATAGCCCCGATTAAATTTGCCAGAAAAAAACCAGCATTTATTTTGAATCGCTTCGCATCAAAACAGGCCTGATATATATTAAGCACAATAACCCTGTCGCTGAATGATATCGTTCAGCGACTTCTAATTGTTATCGAGAGACCCTCCTTAGTTTTGTGTCTTCTGACTTTCTTCATATACTTTCACGTAATAGTAGTATACATTTTCAAGTTCGTTTGTGCGTGTATCTCGAATATGGGCCTTATATTGCTCCAACTGCCTATTCGTTTTCTCCTTCATCAATCTCCCTCCTCGTAGCAAGTTATTTTAAAGACCAGTATTCCATAACGAAGTATTACTAACCGAAGCTGCTAAGGCTCCTGCTTTTAATGCCTCTCTAATTTCTTGCTTTGATTCAATAAGTCCGCCTGCGATTATTGGCGTAGAAACACGCTTTGTCATTTTGTCTATTACTTTCGGCATCACTCCGGGCAACACTTCTAAAGCATCCGCATAATCACCCATGTCGAGTCCTTTTTGATAAGCGGATTGATCAATGGCAAATATTCGTTGTATAGCTAACAATCCTTCTTTTTTTGCATTCTTTGTGACATGAAGTCGTGTCGTAATAATCCCGGTAATTTTCCACTCTTTTGCCGCGAACCGTAAGGCGTGTTTACTGTTATCGATCCCTTCCAGTAAATCGATATGCAAAAACACTTTTTTATCTGCTTGATTTAACGCGCTAATCATGTTCCCAGCAGAGATGAGATCTCCACATAAAAGAAACACCGTATCGGCTTTACATTTAAGAGCGGCTTCCATATCTTTTTCGCGTTTCACAGCTGCTATCACTTGAGAATCGATCACATCATTCATTGTTGGGTATGAATTCATAACGACGACTCCTTTTGTATATCCGTATTTATTATCATCTTTATTAAAACATAGTAACCTTTAAACCTCAATTACACTTTGTTCTCATGACAAAAACAATTAACTCAGTATTCACTTTATTCATTCAGTGACTTTTCTTTTTTTCAAACTATTTAAAAAAATGGTTGAAAGCGCTTCAATATCATGCAATAATCTTACATATGAACAGCGCATATTTTTTTGGAGTTAAAGGTACCTATCTTTATTTATTTATTATTATGTTTAGGGGTGGTTCACATGAAAAAGAGCTTGTTTATGACATCTGCAACTGCTGTAGGACTTGCTTTAGTTTTGAACGCTTGTGCAGGAGAAGAAGGTGGAGGCAACGCTGGCTCATCCAATAACGAGTCTAATGCAGAAGCCAGCGGAGATCAGACGCAGATAAGTTTTATCCACTGGCGCGGCGAAGATAGTGAGGTCTTTGATGAAATTATTGATGAATTTGAAGCCGAACATCCTGATATTACAGTGGAAATGAATATCTATCCTTCCGAACAGTATCAGTCGAATGCTCAGCAGATGCTGCGAGATGGGTCTGTGGGAGATGTTTTCACGTCTTTCCCAGGCTCACAATTTGAAGTCATTCAAAATGCCGGCTTTTTCGAGGATTTGACAGACGAAGACTTTGTCGGCAATTTCAATGCTGAAGCAATTGAAATTGGACAAGCAGATGGTCAGCAAATGGCTCTCCCATATCAAATGGTATTTAATATGCCCGTTTATAACGTTGATATGTTCGATGAATTAGGTCTTGAACCCCCTAACAGCTGGGACGAGTTTCTAGAAATGGGTGACACATTGTTAGAGAACGATATCACTCCAATTGCTTTTCCAGGGGGCGATATCGGCCCCAACCAATTTATGAACAGTATGATGATGAATAATGCTCCGGATGAAGATATTTTCGCTAAATTAGAAGCCGGTGAAGAACAGCTTACTAATGAATGGTGGGTTAGCACACTTGAAGACTTCCAGACTCTGCTAGATAGAGAATTTATTTCTCAGGATGCCCTTGGTATTCAGCAGGACTCAGCGATAGCGGCAGTTGCTCAAGAGGAAGCCGCGATGCTAGCGACAGGCTCTTATCATATGGCTTCCCTAACAGAACAAAATCCCGATCTCAATCTCGACTTTTTAGCTCCAATTACGGTAGCAGAAGATGAAGCAATTTACGAAGGTATTCATACTGCTACTTTCATGCTCGGTGTAAATGCGAATTCCGATAAGCAGGAAGAGGCCAAACAGTTTATCGATTATTTGAGTCAGCCTGAAGTAGCTTCTAAATATGCAAATGAAACAGGTCAGCACCTCACCATTGAAGATGTAGACTATACTTCGGAGGCTTTGGAAGATACGGCTTACTGGTTAACAGACAAAGAAACACGTTTTCAGCCGCGTTTCTTTATTACTAACTCTTCTGTAGAAAATGCGGTACTAAGCTCCATTGAACAAGTTCTTGGAGGAGACGATCCGCAGTCAGCTGCAGAGCAAGCCCAGCAAGTTGTTGATCAGAATATCGATTAAACTTGATACAGGGGGGAGCTACCTCCCTCCGTGTTCTTTACATAACTAGTGAAGCAGATTATTCATTAAAGGACTGATACTGCTATGAAAGCATCTAAAAACATTTTTCTGTTTCTCATACCCGGTTTCATTTTATACAGCATCTTTTTTATCTTCCCCACCTTAAGTGCGTTCTTCTATTCATTCACGAACTGGGATGGTATCTCAACAGATTTTGAGTTCATCGGTGTCGATAACTATATTCGAGCAGCGACTAATGATAGCATTTTCGCGCAATCGATTGGAAATAACCTCACTTTTATGATTTTCGTTGTCATTTTCCAGACGCTGTTTTCCTTAATCTTTGCGATCATTCTTATTAAGAATACGAAGTTTAATATTTTCGTACGAGCGTTGTTTTTCTTTCCAACTATCTTATCGTCTGTATCTGTTGCCTTTATCTGGTCTTTCGTTTATGACCCGTCAATGGGGCTTCTAAATTCACTGCTGGATGTAGTAGGCCTGCAGGCTCTTCAACAGAACTGGCTAGGAAATCAAAACATCGCTATCTATTCTCTTGCCTTTACACAGGTGTGGTTTCATACCGGTCAAATGCTTATTATTTTTGTTGCTGGTCTACATGCAATACCAAATGATCTTTACGAAGTAGCCAAAATTGAGGGCGCCTCCAAGTGGCAGACGTTCAAAAAAATTACGTGGCCGCTTTTAGCTCCATCCGCTACTATTGTTGTTGCTTACACGACGATCCAGTCCTTTAAAGCATTCGATTTAATTTTCGCAACGACGCGTGGCGGACCTAACCACTCAACAGAAATCATCGCTACCTATATCTATGAGGTCGCTTTCCGAAACTATAACTTTGGTTATGCTTCCGCGATCTCCGTTATATTCATGGTCATTATCGCCATTATTACGTTCCTTCAATTCAAGGTTCTGCGTTCAGATAAAGTTTCCTATTAAAAGGAGAGATGAACATGCTATTCCGGCGCTTTGCGGTTCTTATTTATGCACTGCTCATTATCGTTCCGCTCACGATGGTCGTCCTGACTTCCATGAAAACCATGAGCGAGACGTTTGAAAATCCATTAGGTCTGCCTGGAGACGGATTGAATATCACTAATTATATCGACATTTTTCAAAGTGAAACGATGGCAGGTTATTTTGTAAACAGTGTTATTGTTACCTTATTCTCCGTAACCTTTACTCTGTTTTTCTCCGCAATGATTGCTTTTGCGATCACCCGGATATCGAACTGGGTAGGCACGATTGTCTTCCTTCTATTTACATTAGGAATGATGGTTCCTGCTCAAGTTAACATGGTCCCGCTTTATAATGTCGTTCTTGAACTTGGATTAACCAATAGTTTACTTGGCTTAATTCTCGTCAATATATCTGTCACGATGCCTGTAGCAGTCTTTATATTAACCGGTTTTATGAAAACTCTTCCTAAAGAGCTTTTTGAGGCTTCTACGATTGATGGCGCAGGTGAATGGAAAATGTTTACGTCTGTCGTTATTCCATTATCGTTACCGTCCCTATCTGCGACGGCTATCTTTTTATTCGTCATGCATTGGAACGATTTATTGTATCCGCTGTTATTTATCACGGATAACTCCTATAAAACGCTCCCGTTGGCTCTTCTTGAATTCCAAGGGCAATATGCAACAAACTACCCGATGTTATTTACAGGGGTCATGATCGCTTCAGCTCCGATGGTGCTCGCTTATATCTTCCTGCAACGTTACTTTGTAGCTGGTATGACAGCAGGTGCAGTCAAAGGTTAACAAAAAAGGAGAAGGCCAGTCGGCCCTCTCCTTTTTTATTGTTCACGAAAGCAAAAACCACATCGTAATTGGCATCGATACAAGTGTTAACACCGTCGTAACTAATGTTGTAAGAGAGACGAATTCAGGCTCCGTTTTAAAGCGCAGCGCATAAAGAGTAATATTGGCAGAGGTTGGAGTTGCCGCCATTAAAATCATGACAAGCTTTGTCATTTCGTCTAGCGGCATAAACCAAACCAGCACGATCGCTAAAAGTGGCGAGATGAGGATCCTCACAACTACTGCTGAAACAATCATTTCATACTTTACTTTTTTAATGGTGACATTAGCGAGCTGCATCCCGAGAATAATCATGATGACTGGAATTGCCGCATCTGCTACTAAGCTAACGATGTTGGCGACTGCTCCTCCTAATGATAATGGAGAAACTTGTACGGTGATACCTAAAATAGCTGCATGTAAAATCGGCATTTTCAATACACTCATCATAGCTTTCCCTACCGATCCCCCGCCTTTTCCGCCTTTGGAAGCAATGAATATACCTACCGTACTCATCATAATTTGTTGTAAAACCATGAGAATGATTGCAATATCCATTCCGGCTGCGCCAAAGACAAATAATGCTAATGGAGCTCCATAATTCCCATTATTCATAAAAGATCCTGCAAGCATGACACCAGCGGTTTCACCTGGCTGCCAGTTTCGAAACGTCGCAAACATTCTGATTAAAACAAGCAATATTCCAGATAACAGCAGTGTATAAAGCAGAAGGTACATATACTCTTGTGACAATGTATTTGTATAAAATGTTCTAAATACCAAGAAAGGAGAAATCAAGTATAGGGCCATAGTCGACAATTGCCGCGTATCAAATGAAAATATTCTTTGTCCAATATAACCGATGGCGAAGATTACAAAAATCGGAAGTACTACTGTTAGAAATTCCATTCATTTTTCCTCTCTAATCTACTTTTAAAAAACGTAGGATCCTGTATCCTTATCTGTATTTTTGTACAGGAAAGGAGCATCTCGTATTGAAAATCGAGATGCTCCTGGCATGGAGCAGGCTTTGTATCCTGTTACTCTGCTGGCTGAAGGACAATCAATCGCTCATTCATCATTTCCTGCATGGCGTATTTAGGGCCTTCTTTTCCTTCTCCGCTTTCTTTCAATCCTCCATATGGCATATGATCAACTCGGTATCCTGACGTGTCATTGATGATCAGTCCGCCTACTTTGATTTCTTTAGCGGCCCTCATGATAAACGTAAGATCATTTGTGAATAAGCCTGCCTGCAGTCCATATTTTGATTGATTCACAAAATCAATTGCTTCTTCCTCTGTCTCGTACTCTAAAATAGATACAACTGGGCCAAAGACTTCTTCCTGACAAACCTTCGCATGCTGCGGAGGGTCAACAAGAACCGTCGGTTTCAGCAGATTTCCATCTGTTTCATTTCCAGTTAATACCTGGGCTCCCAGATCCACCGCCTCGGTGATCCATTGCTGAACCCGCTTTAGCGCTTCTTTACTGATCATCGGCCCCACTTGTGTTTCTTTCTCAAACGGATCACCTGTAACTAAAGCTTCCGTATAATGTTTCACTTCCTTTAAAAATGAAGCTTTTATTTCTTTATGAACAAAAACTCTCTGAACGGAAATACAAACCTGTCCGGCGTTATTAAACGATTTTTGTGCTACCTGCTCGGCTGCTTTTTTAATATCTGCATCTTTATGAACAATGACAGCTGAATTATTTCCAAGCTCGAGGCTTACTTTTTTATGCCCTGCTCGCTGTTTCAGCCAGAGTCCTACAGAAGGACTTCCTGTAAACGTAATCATTTGAATGCGTTCGCTTTCTGTCATCCACGTACCGATTTCTTTTCCTTTTCCTGTGATAACGTGAAGCCATCCTTCAGGCAGTCCAGCCTCTTTCAACAATTCAGCCAGCTTTAACGCACTCAGCGGCGTTACTTCCGCTGGTTTTAAAATGACGGCATTTCCAGATGCCAGCGCAGGTCCGAGCTTGTGACAAACAAGATTAAGCGGTACGTTAAACGGCGTAATCGCTCCAATCACCCCGACAGGTTCTTTGATGGTAAACGCCTGCCGATTCTCGCTGCCAGGTGCAGATTCTACAGGTACGACTTCGCCCTGGATTCGTTTCGCTTCTTCTGCAGATACTTCCAGCGTCAGCGCTGCCCTTCCGGCCTCTCCTGTTGCTTCTGAGATGGATTTACCAACTTCAGCAGCAATGATTTCACCGAACTGCTGCTGCCTATCTTTTAATAAATCAGCTGCTTTTTTTAAGATCTCATAGCGCTCATAAGTAGAAAGTAGATGACGTGATGCTTGAACCGCAGACTCCTCCATTTTCACATACTCCTCTTTCGTCGCTACGCTTACTTCAGCTATGACACTGTCTGTAAATTTATTCGTTACATTCATTCGATCGCTGCTTAGCTGATACTGATTGTCTATCCACTGACCATAGGTTTCATATGATACCGCCACAATACATCACCTCAAATTAATATTCATACCTACCTTTAATTTTTAAAATAAATCTGCTTTTCCCGCACTTCCAAACACGTCAATCTTCTCCATTACTTTAGCCTTCATTTGATCTTTGCCTGCACCGAGTGAGTGAGCTAAATGATACTCTTCGGGATTATTCGCTAAGCATTCCTTCATTCCTTCTGTAAATGCTACCCGTAATTCTGTATCAACATTGATTTTAGCTATACCTAATGAAATTGCTTTTTGTACATCTTCATCCGGAACATCGGATCCACCATGCATGACGATCGGTTGATTCAATGCTTCAGATATTTCCTGAATCCGGTCAAAGGCCAATTCGGGCTCCTGCTTGTAGATTCCGTGAGCCGTTCCAATCGATACAGCCAAATAATCTACCCCGCTGTCCTGGGCAAAGGAAACCGCTTCTTCTTTTGTCGTAATTTGCGCGTCTTTTTCATCAACCGTAATATCATCTTCTGTTCCGCCTATTTTACCAATTTCACCTTCGCTTCCTATTCCAAGATGTTTGGCGGCTTCTGCTACGAGCTTGGTTTTTGCTACATTATCGTCTATTGATAATGCAGAGCCATCAAACATCACAGACTGAAATCCCAGCTGAATGGCACGCATCGCCTGAGCCACATCGCGACAATGATCAAGGTGGATAGCCACTGGCACAGTAATGTCTTTCATGTATACATCAATTAACGCTTTCATTGGTTCAAGACCAACATTTTGAATGACTTTCTGACCAACCTGAATCATAATTGGCGCTTGCTTCTCTTCAGCGGCTGCCAATATCCCTTGTATAGTTTCCGCATTATGAGCGCTGAATGCTCCTACTCCAAAACCTTCTTGGTAAGCTTTTGTCAGCATGTCTTTACCAGAAACGTATGGCATGCTAATTCCTCCTCTATCGTTCGAGATCGATATCGTACTGGTACTGATCTCCGCGGTATTTGGTTTTCGTATACTCTATTGGCTTATCATTTACTCCAAAGCTTAATCGTGTCATTTCCAACAATGCTTCGCCGCCTCTAATCCCTAAATAATCTGCTTCCAACAAAGTAGCATTGATCGCTTTAATCTGTTCTGAAGCCCGTTTCAGCCAAATGTTTTGCTGCTCTAAAATATGATAGTATTTTGCTTCATCAAGGTTCTCATTGATTAATAGTTTTCCGATCTCTTCCGGCCATACAGTCCGTTCAAGCGCGACAGGTGTTTCGTCGGCAAATCGGATCCGCTCCACTAAAAGCACTTTCTCATGTGGTTGCAGCATCAAAACCGTCTTTTCTTGATATAAATCTTCTCTGAATTCTGCTCGCAGCGTTTTAGAACGAGGGACTCTTCCGCTCTCAATTACTTCTTCTGCGAATCCCTTCAAGCGCCCAAGACTCCCCTGAAGACGTTGCGGTTTTACGACGGTGCCTCTGCCTTGCTTTTTTTCAAGAAGCCCGTTTTGAACCAGAATTTGAATTGCCTGCCGAATGGTCGTTCTGCTTACTCCGAACTCATCCATCAGTTCCTGTTCAGTAGGAATCAGTTTATTAGGCTGCCAATGCTGATCCTGAATCCTCGCAATTAATATATCTTTTATTTGTAAATAAAGAGATCCTTTTGAATGGTCTAAGAATTGTGCTTGTTTTTTCATAAGATCATGCTTCTTCCTGAATGCTTAGAAACAGCAGGCTCCGGGATGTCAATAATGCCTTGCAGCCACTTATTGTAATGCTGTCGCTCGTTTATATAATAATCAGGAAGAAAGCGTTCACCTCCATCGTAT
This sequence comes from Bacillus daqingensis, assembly GCF_042654445.1. Classification (NCBI taxonomy): domain Bacteria; kingdom Bacillati; phylum Bacillota; class Bacilli; order Caryophanales; family Bacillaceae; genus Bacillus; species Bacillus daqingensis. Next base: position 16,215 of record NZ_JBHSGK010000010.1, on the reverse strand, counting down.
ACAATATGCAGTGGTACTTGTGTGACCTCTGCCTTATAACCTATTGTATCACGACGTTGGAGGCCAATCATAAATCCGCTTTCATTCCCTTTTACAAGTTCTGCTGCTCTGTGTCCTACCAGCACGGCTTCTGCTTCGTCTACTTTTGACACTGCGGGCCTGTAACAGCGTTGATTCATGCCAAGCAATTCTGCACGCGCTGTCAGCTGAAGCTTCTCTTTGACCGCACCTTCAATCTGCTTTGAGACACCTCCTAAAATCGTTCTGCCTCTGGAGTTTGATAAAGAAGTTTGATTATTATTCAGGCTCACACCCTCACTTATGACGATTAAACAGTAGCCCTTTGCCCGATAAGCTCTTGCAACATCCTTCATAATAAGATCAATAGAATATTCATGTTCAGGTACGTAAATATAATCAGGTCCTTGGCTTTCAGTGCTCAGGTATCCTGCCGCTGAAGCTAACCATCCAACATTGCGCCCCATCGTTTCGAGAATCCTGACCTGCTCAAAATTACGCATCGCTTTCAAATCCAGCTCTGAAAAGTGGGTACTCTGGGCAACATATTTGGCTGCACTTGCAAATCCCGGGGCATGGTCAATTCCGGCTATATCATTATCCACTGTTTTAGGTATACCAATAACGTTCAGAGGATATCCTTGAGCCTCTGCTTGCTGCTGCAAGCTATGAAGTGCGCTCATCGTGCCATTTCCACCTATAAAAACAAGAACGTCTATTTTACGTCTTATTAAGTGTGACAGAGCGCGTTTTATTTGCTCATGAGTAAAAGAGAACCTTCCTGAACCGAGTAATGCCCCCGGCTCTTGTTTGCGCATCTGTATATGCTTCTGTTCCTCTTCACCCATTTGAATCATGTGATCATCTGCCAATCCTTCATATCCGTTTACGATTAAATAAAGATCTCCGGGAGAGAATTCCGAAATGAAGGCGGACAGACTTTGATTAATAACGGAGGTGGGTCCTCCTGCCTGACCTACCGCTACCCTCATACCAACTCCCCCTTAGGCTTCAATTTCAACAATTGGTAGATTTAACAATCTGCCAATTTCTTTGATTTCGTTTGTAACGTCTGCATGAACGAGAGCGTAATGGGGTTCAAAACCTTCTTCCATCAGCGTCTGCATCACCTGTTGCACGGGTTGTTTTACTGCCACTTCGACTGTTGTGCCATCAAAGCGCTGCGGCACATCTAGTGCCTCTCCTTTAAACACAAGCAGCCGGTAACCTTCCGGGGTATGCCCAACCCTGAATAACGTGACTTCTCCAGCTTTTAAACCAAATTCCATCGTCAAGCCGAGTTTACGGTTAGGGTGAACGCCAGGCTGAGCTCCTGTTGCTTCTCTGGCCAATGAATAAGCTCCTGCTCCGCAATGCCAGAAAACAAGCGCATTATTTTCTTCATTGATATGAACCATATCGCCTAAATATGGTGCTTTACCACCTGAGAGACGATTTAAAATGAACATGGAGAGTGATCCATGTATATCAGATTCACAAGCAGAAACCATACTCTCATCCGTTAAATGAGAGAGCGTAGAACAGGCAGCCGCCCCAAGTTCATTAAAGAAATCAGGCCAGCACCGAATCGCCAGTGCCGATAGGTCTTTTTCTCCGATATAATCACGCATCGCTGCTGTGAATTGAGCAAATCGCTTAACCGTTTCATCATTTCGGTTAAGACTCATAATGTTTTTTTCAGCTATATCTACCTCCGGCTTCCACTTTTCCTCTGGCATCTCTTTGGCTCGGGAAAAGGCTTCATATAAATCTACCTTTGTAATCTCTGCTCCAAATACAGCTTGAAGCTGTTTCGTTTCTGTTCCTGAAAAATAAAATCCGGGTGGGTGTTCTCCCACCACACCGATATTCAACTTCTTCATTTCTCGTACCGTATTCATCACCCTAAGCAGGCCCGTCAGCCTTTCTATCGTCGCTTCTTCATCCGGATTTCCAAATAAAAAACTATATGAGTGATTGTTGCTGCGCAGAACGTGGGAGGTGCTGTTCCCACCAGTTAAGGAGTTCAGCTGAAGTCGCCCTCCTACTGCAGGTTCTCTTACGGACCATACAATGACAGGTGCATTGAATTGATCAATCGCAGCCTGGATAAACTCTCCGTCTGCAAACGTTAGACTTTGATAGACAATAAGGTCGATTTCCGTCTCCTGATTATTTAGAAATACCTCAAGCTCATCTGGTGAGGTGACTAATTCACCTGGCGTTAACACGTGTACAGATTGCCGCAGAAGATCCTCACTTTCAATCCGAAGCTGATCTGCAGCTTCTGTATTAAAGGTCTTTCTGGCGATTGGCAGATAAAGTACGTTAAGCATCTGATCGGCCTCCATTCATCTTTACTTGTGCAATTTGCTGAAATAGTTCTTCGTGTTCAGAGCCTCGTCTGTAAAATACCGGCGGCTCGCCGAGAGGAGCAGAGACAGTAATCCATCCTCCTCTAAATTCTTTTTCACTCCACACATGCACCCAGTTATCTTCAGGTAAGTAGACCTCACGGGTTTCCGCTTCTTTATCAATAACCGGCGCCACCAGCATGTCTTTTCCGAACAAATACTGATATTGAATGTCGTGAGCCGTCTCATCCTCCTCATAGTGTACAAAGAGCGGCCGTTGTACCGGCAGTCCAGCTTCCGTATTTTCTTTTACAAGTGATTTAATATATGGCTTCAGATGTGTGTAGATGCTTGTAAATGCACCAAAAAAGTCCAAGGTTTCTTCGTCTCCATCGAACTGAAAACAATCATCCGGCCGATTTCCTTCATGAGTCCGCATCACAGGTGTGAAGGCCGCCATTTCTACCCAGCGTAATAACAGTTCTTTTTCGCGCTTATTTCCATGAAGGCTGGTGTAACCTCCAATATCACTATGATGCAACCCGCATCCGCTCATTCCTGAAGACAGGGCCGCTGGAATGACGGAAGCAAGCCCATCATCCTTCTCCCATATCACACTTTGGTCGCCTCCCCAAAGCAGTGGACAGGCTTCCTGAATACCTGTATAGCCAGCCCGCATAAAGTATACGATCTCATCTTGTTTACCCGCCTCATGGATCGCATCCCGATTCACTTCTCCCCAACGGACTGGCCAGGCGTTATGTTCTTTCATAGCTGAGGCTTCATTGTGCAGTACCACATCTGTCGGTAAATATTCTCCGAAATCAGCCATCCAGCCATCTAATCCGAAATCGATTAAATTTTCTTTGATGACCGTTTTATACCATTCAGTTGCCTCTGGGTTTGTAAAGTCGACGACCCCGCAGTAAAATTCGCCGAAGTCTACCACGTACGTGGACCCATCTTTTTGCTTCGCCAAATAGTTCTGCTCTTCTGCCTCTTTGAAAAGGTGTCCTTCCACAGCAACATATGGATTAATGTATCCTAAGAAGCGAATTCCTTTCTCTTTCCACTCCCATATCTTTTTATCCAAACCAGGATACATCTCTTCATTCCAAATCCAGTTCCACATTAGACGCTTTCCAAAGGAAGTCACTCGTTTTCCTTGCCAATCCTGACACCATACTCCCCCCACTTTGATACCGTGGCGCTCTGCTTTTTGTAACTTCCTTTCAACGACGTCTGTGCCCCCTTGAATCCCTAACCAAATTCCGTTATAAGTCCAATCCGGCAGCTCTGGCTGTGTTCCAAAACGCTCTTTTATTTTTCTCAACAGCTCTGCATATGTATCTCCAGCAATCAATTCAATCGATTCTGGAATTTCCCAACAATGAAGCTCATGAAAATCATCATTTGAAAAGTCAAAGTCTGCGTAAGCTATCGTATTCATATGGGCAATGTATTTATCTGACGAGACAAATGTCGGCTGAGGATAATTCGTATTGTAGTAATCTCCACCTGCTTTGTCCTTCACGTCTGCCTGCCATGTCGTATACGTGTTTTTATTTCTTCCTACACCTGGTTCCGAGGTCCATAAAGGAAAGTTTTGTCCTTTCATATTAAAGTAGGAGAGTTGTTCTCCTCCCCCGTATACCTTTTCCTCTGCAGATGACTGCAACCGCACCCAGATCCGATTATGATTACGCTTACAATTAAATGTAATCTGAACACGGTCTTCTTTTTTCAGAACTTGCAAAGTTAGTACTTCCTCGTGCCCGTCTGAAAAGGAAGCATCAAGTCCAGCCTCTGTTTTCTCAACAGAAACAAGTTTTAACGGCGTCCGCTCGGTTACATAATCATCAATTTGAAAATTGCCCCGATACATGTCAACTGATTCTGTTCCTTTTCCTATATACAAAAAAGGGTTCTCCGTTGAATGCTTGATTACTTCTTTCCCATTCAGCCTTATCGCAAACGAATTTTCATCTGTTACAAGTTTTACGGCTTCTGCCATGCTAACGCCTCCATTTAACGTGCGTATTTTCACCGTTTAAGCCAGCCCATGCCCCTTGATCAATCAACTTCTTCCGCTCCGGGTGAGCTAGTAACCATTTGTTCTTTTTAAATAAGCGCTTGTCTTTTTTAATTAAAGCATGATTTGTTAACTCTTCATTTGTTCCTTTTGGGAGGATCACGAGACATTTAAAGCCTTCATTAGAGACCGCCATTGGTGCAAAATGTAGTGTTTCAGCAAAGACTTCGAATGCTTCACCCTTCTTGATATAGAAAAACTCTGCATCATCTGTCGAAAACGACTCTTTCATTTGATTTAGCTTTCCCAAACATAAAATCAAATCCGTAGCAGCAGCATTGATTTCACTTGACTTATGAAATTCCATTGCGTTGATCGCTGACGTGTAGCCATTACAGTAGCCAGACTGAAGCTCCATCTCACCAAATACGAAAGCTGCTTCCTCCATCGAATTTTGATCATTCTCGAGCGTTTCATCAGAAGCTACATACATGTTTTCTTCTATGGGCATCTTGGTTTCCTCCAGTATTTTAATGGAAGAAGCGAATTTCTGTGAATCCAGTACGTTACCGTATTTCTTAAACGCCTCTGAATGAATGGATTGAAACGATTTATTCTCACTTGATAATTGAACGTCTTTCAAACGAACACCACCTTTTAGATACCTTTTATTAAACATCATAACCTTTTATGATCTCATTATAGGTTAATTTGATATAGGTTACAAGACCATACTCAAAAAAGTCTGACTTTTTCGTTTGTAAGTATTGGTAATTACGCTGAACGACAGCAATCGCTTCTCTTTCTAATCCTTCCACTCCTATTTAAATATATTTTTACAAAGAGCTCTCCTTTTTCCAAACTCTGTTTTGCACATAAAATAGATCTCTGGTGCTAAATGAATTACTCACTTGAGTCATAATTTTTTGAAGCTATAATGTCAAAAATAAAATTAGAACCTCCCTAAGCACTCTCGATGCACCTTAATTTGAATTCCTGCTTTGTCTCAATAATTACAACTTATTGATTCTTCCATATAATTACTTTAATGTATATTGTATGCGTTTACAGCAAGGGAGGGATTACAGATGACGTTTGGCATATGGTTCGGCTTAGTGATTGTACCGGCAGCTATTTTACTTTTGGGTTTCGTTTGTTACACCATAACCGGCAAACAAGAAAAGCAGCAGTGAGGAGGGATTAGTCGTGGATATTACAGCACATCCAGTTACTGTAAGTGTTCTGATCGCGTACCTGGTTTTACTTGTCGTCATCGGTGTGATCAGCTCGCGCAAAAGCTCCGGCGGGTTAACGGCCTTTTTTCTGGCAGGACGCGGATTAAATAAATGGACCGTTGCATTTTCAGCTGTTAGTTCCGGACGCAGCTCCTGGCTTATTTTAGGGGTAACGGGAACAGCGTATTTAACAGGGTTGGATGCCGTGTGGGCAGTCGCTGGATACATAACCGTCGAAGTGTTTATGTTTTTCTTTGTCGCAAGGAGGTTTCGAACGTTTAGTGAAAAAACCGGAAGCATCACGATTCCCGATATCTTTGAAAGCCGCCTTGGCGATCCTTGGAAGATTATGCGTCTGATCAGCGCCTCTATCATTTTGTTCTTTATGGTTGCCTATGTTGGCAGTCAGCTCGTCGGTGGTGCTACTGCGTTCTCCGGCAGCCTGGGCATCTCTCAGACGCAAGGTATGTGGATGACAGCAGCCATTATCTTTTTATACACCATTCTCGGCGGGTTTCACGCCGTTAGTAAAACGGACGTTCTGCAAATTTTATTCATGTTTTTCTCGCTCATTATTCTGCCGGTCGTCGCACTGATTCAGCTAGGCGGCTTCGGTCCAGTTCTTGACGTGATGCAGGCCGAGGGCGGCGGCTTTACTTCTCCATTTGCTTTTGCATTCGGGGCAGTGATTGGCTTGTTAGGGATTGGGTTTGGCAGCCCTGGTAACCCGCACATTGTCGTACGATACATGAGCTTGAAGAATGTTCACGAAATGCGGCAGGCTGCTCTTATCGCTACGATTTGGAATGTCATTATGGGCTGGGGAGCGATTCTTGTCGGATTGATTGGACGCGTCTATTTTCCTGCTCCCGACATGTTGCCCAACGGCAATAACGAACAAATCTTTACGTCACTCGGTGCAGAAGTGATGAACCCGTTTTTTGCCGGGATTTTACTCGTTGCGGTTCTCGCTGCCATTATGAGCAGTGCAGACAGCCAGCTGCTCGTCGGCTCAAGCGCTGTCCTTCGCGACATGCTTGATAAAGTCATTGCAAAAAATAAAGACTTATCTCAACGGCGCTTAGTTCTCTACAGCCGGTTAACGATTGTCATGGTTATGGGGCTCTCGATCTGGCTTGCTGCAACGGCGGAACAGTTTGTATTTTGGATGGTTCTCTTTGCATTCGGCGGTCTTGGTGCCTGCTTCGGACCTTCTCTTATACTCGCGTTTTATTGGAAGGGTCTCACTCGTAAAGGCGTGATTGCCGGTATGATTTCAGGACTCTTAACTGTCATTATGGTAGCCGAACAGCCTGAATGGTCCTATGCGTTTATCGATGTAGAAGCTTTCCTGACGACTTACTTCTTTGGAATCACCTATGAAGCGGTGCCAGGATTTATCATCGGTTTCCTCTTTACAGTGGGAGTAAGTCTTGCAACGAAAAAGCCGGAAGGTGCTTCTGAAATGATCGATGATATGGATCGTGCCGTATAAATTAGACAAAATAATCTAGTTAGTAAGAACCCAGTCAGGAGAATTTTCTCTTAAACTGGCTTTTTTGTCTGCAAAAATGAGTGAACATTGTCAAATGCCTCTTCATCCGATTATTACGCCTCACCCTAAATTAAGTCAAAAGGTGTATAAATTGAACTGATCCAATCCATCCTCTCAAACGTATGCTATTACTTTTTGCTTAGACCATAAATGATTACATCACACTTTCATCCATATATGCGATATAACAATTTCTTGTTCATTAAAATGAATAAAAACGTTACGAAAGACATAATTTTATCTAAATTTATTATATTGATATCATTCATTTTTTATACTTTTTAAATTTGAAAATTCTGTCATGTCAACTTCCATTCACTGTAATGTACGAAACCTTCGTCATTATTCGTCAAATTTACTTTATGACGGTATATATTTATGTAATTGTTACCATAATATGTACATTTCATAAGGTATAATTAAAGTAATTAGGGTGCTAACCTTAAAACGGAACCTGTTCATTCTACCGAACAAACAGGTTACTACGTTTTAGGAGGGACCCTATGAGAAAGCGTTTCGTGCACGAATCAGAACGAATGCAGATCAAGAATGTCCAGAAAAAACGTCGTAAACAAACAGTCCTTGCTGCTTGTGTCGCTTCAGCTATGTTTTTAGCTCCCGTACTCCCAGGAGCGACAGTGTTAAGCAGTTCCCCGTTAGGTTCTGTTTTAACCAATCCGGAAGCCTCCATTGCCGAGGCAGCCAGTTTAGCAGAAGTCCAGTTACTAACAGACGTCGCCATTTCAGCAGAGTTATCAGAGAACGAGTCTACATATGATTTAGACTTATCTCTCACTGGAACAGGCTTGGCTGATGCCGAAGTGCTTTCACCAGATCGAGTGGTTGTCTTTAGTGCTGATGAGCTCGGCGGTCTTATTCAAACTGCCGGTCCTGCGGATGTTCGCGTTGAATTGACAGCGATCACTCTAGATGACCTCCCTGCTCTTCAAACGGAATTGAATGCGTTAACTGGTGATTTGACATCACTCGTATCAGGTTTAACAAGCGATTTGGATACATTGCTTGGAATAATTGACATCGTAAATATCGATGGTCTAGAAGAGCTAGGGAATGCTGTCGATGCGTTAAACAATCTCGAGGCCTCTTTATCGACTCTTACGGCATACGAAGATTCCATTGACGTAGAGGTAACCCCTGAAGGTGCGATTATCGTTGATTTCTCAGACGGTTTAGGGAATCACTTAGAAGGAGTTGTCACGGATGTTGTTAATCAAGCGCTTCAAGATGTCGTAGATGCACTAAATAATTTAGAGCTAGTTGTCAGCGATGACATTCCAGGGGAATTAGATTTTCTAGTAGACCCTCTTCTTTCGTCTGTAAATACTCTTCTAGATACTGCAACAGATCTTTCATCAGAATTGACGTCTCTGATAGGAGATATCAGCGACGGCACGCTTGATTTATCAAATGACCTTGCAGGAGTTCAAGCTATTGGAAATACAACAGTCGATGTTCCGGTCGTTCTAGACAATCCAACAGGTCTCGATGGTGAGGTTGAAATCTTTGGGGCTGGTGTCAGCACGTCAACCATCAGTGCGGAGCTGCTTAGTAGTTTAACCGATTCCGATATCATCGTATTTGATGAGGACGACGACAGCGACGCCGACTCTGATGCCGATGCTGATGCTGATGCTGACGCTGATGCCGACGCTGATGCTGATGCCGACGCTGACGCTGATGCTGATGCCGACGCCGACTCTGATGCGGATGCCGATGCTGACGCCGATGCCGACGCTGATGCCGACGCCGATGCTGATGCCGACGCTGATGCCGACGCCGACGCTGACGCCGATGCCGACGCCGATGCCGACGCTGATGCTGATGCTGACGCTGATGCTGATGCTGATGCCGACGCTGACGCTGATGCTGATGCCGACGCCGATGCTGATGCTGACGCTGATGCCGACGCTGACGCTGATGCCGACGCTGACGCTGATGCCGACGCTGATGCCGATGCTGATGCCGATGCTGATGCTGATGCCGACGCTGATGCTGATGCTGATGCCGATGCTGATGCCGACGCTGATGCCGATGCTGATGCCGACGCCGATGCTGATGCCGACGCCGATGCTGATGCCGATGCCGATGCCGATGCCGACGCCGATGCCGATGCCGATGCCGACGCTGATGCCGACGCTGATGCCGACGCTGATGCCGACGCTGACGCTGATGCCGATGCCGACGCTGATGCCGACGCTGATGCCGATGCCGACGCTGACGCTGACGCTGATGCTGATGCCGATGCCGACGCTGACGCCGATGCTGACGAAGAGGATGAGGTTATGGTCCCTGCGCCGGATAACGTCGCCATTGATGGTACCGGTACGACGGTTACCGGAGACGGCAGCTTTGGTCTGGATGCGGTTGTGACGGATTCGAAAGGCGATGTGCTTGGTTCAAGCGCAGTGTCGTCCGACGGATCCTTCAGCGTCAGCCTCTCTCCTGCTCAAACGATGGGACAAACATTGTTTGTCTATCAGGAAGATGAGGATGGCAATCAGTCTGATGCTGTGGAAATCACCGCTCCAAATCTAACATCTGCTGAAGAGGAGACGGAAACCGTACCTGGCGGCGAAACGCTCCCACGAACAGCTACCACAATGTGGGCTTATGGACTTGCCGGCATTGCAGCTCTTTTAGCAGGAGCAGGCACGATGGTAGCAAGACGTTTTAGACGATCATAATGAACAACGGGCGCTCGTCACCGGGCGCCCGCCCTACATAATCGAACAACCAAAAGGAGATGAGCGGATGAGCATCCATAATTGGTTCACAAGCGCGTTCACGCAGCTACAGCAGGACACCGAAACCTCGTTCCCGCTGCGAGGCAGACTGGTATTCTTTTTATCCATTGGCTATGCCGATCAGCGGGCATCTGTCATTCCCTTTCGCAGTGCGTCGTGGAAAGCAGCGAAGCGGGACATAGAAGCATACCTGACGTCGAGCATGGCGGATAAGCCTGTCTCCATCAAGGTGGACGTCGTGACGAACGTGGAACCAATTGATGGCGCAGCCTTCCTAACACTCCTTACGAAAACAAAGAAAAACTACATGCGACGCGGCATTTCCTTTGATGCTGACTTTCACCATGCGTTTATGGAGCAGGAAGTTCTCGGCAATGCCTTTATCCGTTTCAGCAAACACCATAACCGTGCTTACATTGCCGAGCAGAACGTGCATCACTATATCAACAAGCACCGTCCCGAAACAAAGCCGCTTGACTTTCAAAACGTGCATGCCGTCTACCTGTTCGATACACAAGGCGTGTTTTGCGACGAGCACGGTCCGGTTACCTTGTTAACGGGAGCTTACGATAACGGACGCCGCAACGAGCGATTGACAGAAAAAAGCGTAGAGCAGCTAGTCCAGACTGGCCAGCAAAAGCTATGTGAGATGCTGCAGGAGAGCGGCGAGTTTCAATACGGCATGTTCGCCCCCTTCTCTACACCAATCAACCACTACAACATGCTGCGCCACGCAAGCTCTCTCTATGCACTCGCCGAATCGTGTGAGGTGCATCGAGATCCAGAGGCCTTAAACGCCGTTAAACGCGGACTCGATTTTCTGCTTCAGGAGCGAACTGTCTCGCATCCGCACGGGCTATTTGTTCGCGACGGTACAAATCCAGACACGTATGAGTATAAGCTCGGAACGAATGCCGCTGCGGTGTTGGCACTTACAAAATATGTTGAGGTAGCCGGCATAAAAGGAAACGACGGTTACGTAGAGGCGGCCCAGAAGCTCGCGATGGCGATGGAGTTCTTTCAGCTGCCGGATGGAAGCTTTCAGCACGTGTTCGAACACGAAACCTTCGAGCTTAAAGAAGCGTTTCGCATCGTGTATTACGAAGGAGAAGCGGCCTTTGCCTGGATGCGCCTGTATCAGCTCGACCAGGACGATCGCTGGCTGAACAACGTGAGAAGCGCCTTTGATCATTTTATTGCCAACGATTATTGGAAGCACCATGACCACTGGCTCAGCTATTGCACGAACGAGCTCGTCAAAATCGTACCGGATCGCGGCTACCTCAAGTTCGGCTTACAAAACGCAGCTGGAAAACTGGATTTTATGTATGAGCGGAAAACGACCTATCCAACCTTTTTAGAGCTTCTGCTCGCGACAAACGAGCTGATCCAGCGCGTAAAAGAAAGCGAGCACCCTGATTTGCTGGAGCAGATTGATGAGGATGCCGTCATTCAAACCATTCACCACCGGGCTGACTATCAGCGTAACGGCTATTTTTATCCAGAAATCGCCATGTATATGAAGCATCCAGATACGCTCACCGGCGGCTTTTTTATCCGACACCATTCGTTTCGAATGCGGATCGATGACATTGAACACTACATTTCCGGCTACTGCGGTTACATCAACATACTAAAACGAGCCGGCGTGGTGATCTCATGAAGTGGCTTAGTATCAGTCTCATGACCATCGGGCTCGTGTTGCTTGGCGTGTTCGGCTTTCAGTATTTCCATTCCGAACAGGCGCAGGAAGCCTCCATGTCGGAAGCATTGGAACGGATTGAGCAAGGCCAAGATGCAGCACCGGCCGAAAACAGAAGTACAGAAGATGAGACCTCCTTTTTAACGTCTTCTGTGACCAACGCGCTTACTGATATCACGTCAGCCCTCCTTTCTGCGATCTCTCACAATGAAGAAGAGGAAACCGAGCAGGCAGCTAACAGTGAAACCGATGATTCCGTCTCCGCTAATGAATCGAATAACTCGCAGCAGGCTGAAGCTGCGACACACGCATCCGGCTCGGAAGACGCTTCCAACTCGGAGGAAAAGGAGGAGGTTGTTGAGAACAGTACCCACGCAAATGAAACGAGCGTAGCGTCCTCGTTTCAAGCTCATGAAAATGAATCGTTTGCTGTTCTCGATATACCAAAGCTTGGCCGCTCCCTTCCGATCATTGAAGGAACAGACGCCGACAGCTTAGCGAAAGGCGTCGGGCGGGTCGCATCAACCGCCTACCCGGGTGAAGGGGAACAAATTGTACTCTCCGGGCACCGGGATACCGTTTTCCGTGACTTTGGTCAGCTGGAAATCGGCGATCGCTTTATCGTCACGACTCCTTACGGGGAGTTTGAATACGAGATGCGCGAAACGGAGATTGTAGATGAAGATGATACGTCCGTCATTCGGGAGATGGGCGAAGAAGTGCTCGTCGTCAGCACGTGCTACCCGTTCCATCTCGTAGGCACTGCTCCGGAGCGATATGTGATTTATGCGTACCCGGTTTCGTAAAAGAGAAGTCCGTTCATTTCCTTATTACTGCTACGTTGACGTTCGAAGTGAAATCAACTAATAGAAAGTGGAGGCGATGACTCATGCAGGTGACCCAATTTACTGATGTAGCCTTGAAAATCCTGCTTTATTCTGCGGAACACCATACGAAAAAAGTGACGTCCAGTGAAGTAGCCGATCATCACCAGCTAGCTGTCTCCCATGTTCGTAAAGCAATTCACCACCTGCAGCAGCTTTCCTATATTCGTACGTACCGGGGAAAGACCGGCGGCATCATTCTCACGTCGAAAGCATGGGAATCGACGATTGGTGACATTGTCCGGGACATGGAACCGGTGCGTGAGATCGATATGTACATTCCTCCTCACGCCGATCAGGACCGCGAGCTGCAGCTGTTAATGTACCGGGGGATTCAACGATTTTATCGCTATTTGGATAACTATACGCTGGAGGATGTCACGCGTGAAAAGAGTACGCTTGTTTAAGCTTTTTACTCTCCATTCGCTCTTATATGGAACGGTCCATTATCACATACAAAAGTCCGGCATAGGGGGAAATGCCGGACTGCTTCATGTGATTACTCGTTGTTATCCTCGGTATCAAATCCATCATCGTTTTCGTCATTACCTTCGCCGTCATTTTCTGCTTGCCAGCTCCACTCGGTCGCATCCTCATGCTCTGGGAAATCAATGGTCAGGTCATAGCTTTCAATGTCCTCTTCGCTAAAGTCAAATGTATCCGCTACGGCTGTCAGTACTTCCTCTTCGTCACTCGCAGCGTCAATCATGAAGTCTGATAAATAAGCCTCCATTTCTTCGACTGCTTCTTCGCCTTCCAGCTCAAGATCGTCACCAGAAACGGTTGCATCCGGTGTGTCATCTTCATTTTCTGCCGGCGTGTACGTGAAGGTCCACTGACTGTCGTCTACGAGCGTTACATTCAGATCAAAATCCTCTACATCCTGATCCATCACAGCTTCGCTCTCTTCTTCGTCCATGTCATTATTCAACTCGTTTGTTTCATCATCGTTCGTTTCCAGGTCATCATTGTTGTTCATCTCGTTGTCATCTTCATTATTGTCGGCCATATCGACTTCAGGTTCTTCGTTTACTTCTTCTTGGCTGTTTTCTCCTCCAAGGTTATTTCCGTTATTTGCTTCGTCATTCTCTCCAGCGTTACAAGCTGCCAGGGTAAGTAATGCAGCCGTCGTCGTCATACTAATCGTGAATTTTTTCATGATATCCCTTCCTTCGCTGCTAATTGTCGTTTCTAAATGGCGATTTCGCTGCCAACGTAAGCACTCTCTACCCTTCACCGGAAACCATTAAAACATTTCAGGTAAAAAACAAACGTTAGCAACCCCCGCGGGCTACTTCCGTCCTACGAGCAGCATAAAAAAGAGCATGCAGCTACACGCTCTTTTTAACTCGTTATATAAACATCCATCTATTGCAAGTGTGGAAAATCTTCATTTGGCCCTCAAAAAGCAAGAGATTTAGCCGGTGGAGAGTATCACTTTGACTGTTGGTTCCGGTATTTATCGACCAGAAGAAATCAAATATGGCTTTACCGAAGCGACGGAACAGTTGCAGAAGATCGGGATCGATCGCTTTGCCATTGTTCACGAAGAAGCCTATTTCCTGTCGTGACTTCAACATCTGACAAGTTAGTCCTACTTCTTTAACAAGTCAATACACGAAACGAAACCGGGCCCTTAGTAAAAGGACCCGGTTTTATTCATTGATTCAATTATCATTCATTCTCCGTACTTTCCTGATTATCAGCAGGGACAAAGGGATGCCTCTCCTCCTTGCGCCGTGTCGGCCTCGTCTTCTTCAATTCGTGAAACAACTTCCTCCAACGGCACTTGCAGGACTGCTGCTATGCGGCTTGCTACTTTAATAGAAGGATTTTTGCGGTATCCCCGCTCTAAGTAATTCAAATACGATTTGGAGATCCCACATCGATTTGCCATCTCTTCGAGTGAAAGCTTTCTATTTTGTCTCCCCTGTAAAATTAATTCCGCCAAACGATTCATATGACCCACCTCTCGAAAGTATAGCGCAATGTCCCGATTGCGCTATCATAAACGTTCCGTATACATCTTGATTTAAAGTTCACCTTTTTTCTATTTTTTGGTACTAAAGGTAATAAGATTTAAGGCAAATATTATTATAGCAAGTAGATGCCTACTTTAGCAAGACAAAAAGAACTATATTAAGTAATAATATGTAAAGTAATTTGAGACTCATTTGAGATTTCAGCTTATCGACTCACCTTTTAGGCTTTAACGCAAAAAGAAGCAGACAGAATCATCTTCTGTCTACTTCTAGCCCCTCCTATGGCAAGTGTTGCACATGGATGACTTGCTGATCTAGCATCTGACGCTCTGTTTGTGTTTTACTCGCTATTGCCAAGTCATGTTTTTTAAATGCCTGACTCATGATATTTTGTACGAATCCAGCGTTTCCGAATGTACGATCTCGAACGCTGTAATGCTTGTGAAAGATCGTATAAAGGCTTTCTTCAGCTTCCTTCGCGATCGTATAACCATGTTCTTTTGCAATCAGTTTTGCAATGCGCAATAGCTCATCCGGGCTGTAGTCAGGAAAGTCGAAGGTCTGGTTAAATCGTCTTGGTAACCCTGCATTTGCCTGTAGAAACTGATCCATTTCTTCCCTATACCCGGCAACAATCACGATCATGCTCCCCCTGGCTTCTTCCATGTAAGTGAGTAACGTTTCTATTGCTTTGTGGCCAATATCGTCGATCCCATATTGTGTTAACTGATAGGCTTCATCGATAAAGAGCATTCCACCATGTGCGGCTTCAATTGCTTCTTTCGTTCTCTTTTCTGTCTCACCTTGGTATGAACTGACGAGCTTATCTCTGTTCACTTCAATTATATGTCCCCCCTCTAATATACCGAGCGCCTGATAAATTCGAGCCAGCAGACGTGCTACGATCGTTTTTCCTGTCCCTGGACTGCCCTTTAACACGATATGAGGGTGAAGCATCGCCACGTTTTTTCGTTCTTCTTTGTAGTACCGGGTTAAGGTAACTACCTGTTCAATCTCTTGTTTTAACTCCGTTAACCCAATTAGCTTATGTAGCTCGGTTAAGGCTTGTTGAAGTTCCTTTTCCTGAACCGGAACTTCAAAAATAGTATGCCTCTCCGAGCGACACGCTTGTTGAATATCCTCTTTTACTATTGTTGTGATCGCTTCGGCCGTCCATTCATGATCCGGCTGAGACATCATGCGCTGCCCCTGGGCTTTTAGAATCATTTGAACAAGATTGCGAACTGTACGAGCATTCCCATAATGACGATCCCGTTTGCGCCACCGGTCTGTCAATTCACCAAAGAAACATTCGGACGCTTCTTTCGTTAAACTCCGCCTCTTTTTCGCAAGCATTGCCTCTCCGATAAGCAGCAATTCATCTGGATCGTAGTCTGGCAGTGTAATATGGTGGTCAAATCTGCTGTTTAAGCCAGGGTTCGCTTTTAGAAAGGCATCCATTTCTTGTTCATAGCCTGCGGCAATAACTATGAACTCTCCTTTTCGATTCTCCATTTCCTGCATGATATACGTAATCGCATCATTACCAAAATCTCGATCATTATCTTCTCGATACAAGTCGTACGCTTCATCTATAAATAAAATGCCTCCACTTGCTTCCGGGGCCACTGAAAATCTAGCGATTTTTCGTTTCGTATCGCAGAATCTCATATGAAAACCGCCCGTTT
>NZ_JBHSGK010000009.1:0-66093 GCF_042654445.1 Bacillus daqingensis | reverse complement strand
AAATGACTGTTGGACCTGGCGCCGGACTCGTTCCAAAGCCCAATAAACATACCGGCAATAGTGAAATCGGTCGGCGATAATCACCGGTCGGCCGAGTGCCCGGTTCACGGCATGCTTAAAGCTGTGGCTCATGTCCATCACCACCGTGGTGACCCGCTGGCCCTTCTCCCGCAAATACGCTTTAAGGGTATCCGCCCGGCGATCCGGGAGAATGTCCAGCGGCTGCCGGGTGACTGGATCCGCGATAATCAATTGAAACTTCCCTGCCCGTGTATCCCCTTTGTACTCATCAATCGCAATCACCGGAGGCAGTTCGGTTACCGCCTTCCATTGCGGGGCGGCCAGGGTGTCAAACCGGCGCATCACGGTCGTGGGGGAGGTACCGGCACTTTCTGCGGTATCGGTAAACGTTTTGGCTTTCACGACGTTTAGCGCAAGCATTTGATTCCACTCGATGGTCTGACGCTGATACCGTGCCACGAAAGGGGCGCTTTCTGCGAACCGTTTTCCGCAGGAACAGGCATAGCGGCGCTTTCGGTAAAACACGACCGTCCAGCGCTCCGCCTGTTTCAGATGATCCAGCTTTTGGATCCGGTAATCGTGGATCCGTCTAGTCTTTCGCTGACAGGCCGGGCAGGTGTGTCGGCGTTTAGGCAGTTCGACATGAATCTGAATGGTTCGATTGTGATAAGTCCAGTTGGTCACGATGACGCCTTCTAATCCAATGGATTTTGTGATAACATGCAGGTGCACGCAGCTCCACTCCTTTGTCTTGTTTCTCAGCAATTCAAGTATAAAGGAATTGGAGCCTGCGTGTTTTTTTATGCCACCATTGTGTTAAAACCCCAACAAATATTATAGAACCAATAAAACCTGCTGGTCTTAGACGCAGCAGGTTTCTTTTTGTTTTCGGATTACGTAGCCGGCGGCACCCAGATATCGTTATACCCATTTTTAATGGAATACTGATACATCTGCCTCAGCTTGGCAGGGGCGTAAACGTCGAAATCAGCGATCTCTGCCTGTCCCTGTAATGCTTCATTTCGATCAAGAAGTTTATCCAGATAATAAGGCTTTGCCAGCTTATCGGACTTGGAGCTGTTGCAAGTCTGGCAGCTGAGTACTAGGTTCCAAACCTGGTCAGACTGCACGAACGACCAAGGGATAAAATGATCCACGTGCGTGCTTCGTTTGCCGGTGGAGACATCTTTTCCGCAGTAAAAGCAGGATGCATCCATGTAGTGAAGCAGTATTTTTTCAAACGGCTTCAGGTTTTCCCGCTTGGACAGGTCTTCCACTTTCAAAAGCAGGCCGGAAGCGGTACCGTTCAGCTTCTCGATCATTCGTGCCAGGTGGAAATTGGTCAGCTGCACGAGCAGAAGCTGATACTTTAACAGAAACGTATAAACGTTAGGATGGAAGCGGAGTTTTTCGTGCATATGGCTGAATTCGTAAAAGGTCTCTTCCGTATCACCAAACAGCGCACCAAATACGTTTGTTTTCATCGCCTGCTTCACCTTGCGGACGATCTCCACCTGATTTGCGTCCGGCACCTTATCGAATTTCCAGCCGGAAGGAGTGGCATATGCGGCCTGATAATCCAAAATAATCGTCGCTGCTTTTGCATTCGCTCCCGTATTGTGCTGCGTGATCCCGTTTCCGACCACCATGTTCCAGAACATTTTGGCAAAGCTGTAAGCGAGCTGATCGTAGTTCACCTCGAGCCGGTCGTTTACGTTGTACAGATTCTCAATCAGCGACTTAAACAGCACGAACTTATACGTGGAGGATTTTGAGGATTTCGTCGACATCACCCGTGAGAAAATCCGCCAGATCTCTTCGTCTGTTATGTACGCATGCTTTAATTCGCCTTCCCGAAGCTTATGATACATCGCTGTCACCGCCCACTGGTAGTTACGTTCCAGTATAACAGACTGATTTCATTGTTACTTTAAATCATAAACAAACATCTCTTCCCCATCTTCCGGATTCACGCGTTTCAGATCGACAAACCCGTTCTTCTCGTAGAATGTCTTTGCTGGTTTGTTCTCGGGGATGACGCTCAGGACGATTTCGTTCACGCGGTGCTTGTCGCGGATGAAGCGGATCGCTTCGTGAAGAAAAGCGCCGCCGAGTCCGCGTCCCTGAAAGCGGTGGTCGATCATGAAGCGGTCGAGCCAGATGTACGAGCCGTCGCTGCTTTTGGCACCGATCATGATAAAGCCGGCGGGAGTGTCATCGGTATAGAGGCCGTAACACTGCCAGTCGTGCTCGTCATCGAAGACAGCTTCGAGCATCGAGAAGGCGTTTGCTTCGATAAACGCTTCTTGGGACGGGTGCGGTGCAAGCTCGGCGATCGCACGCCAGTTGTCGGCTGTTACAGGTCGGATGGAAAGGGTCATCGTTATCGCTCCTTTGGCTTTAGTGTAGCATGAGAAATAGAAAAAACGCCTCCTTTCCAATAGTGGAAGGAGGCGTTTTGCTTACCGTTTGGAAGCGGAGGCCAGTGTTGTATCGGTAGAGAGGGCGTGCAGCTCGTGAAACGCCGGTCGCAGCGCGTCGTACAATCCGGAGAATACCGGATAGAGCCTGCTGTAGACGGCGTGCACGTCTGCTCTCGGGGTGACCGACTCACGCATCGGAATGTGCGCTTTGATCGAAGCGAGGTCATCGACTTCACCGATCGCATAGAGGCTGATCCATGCCGCTCCCCAGGCCGAGCTCTGGTGGGAGAGGGGCAGGTGAATGTCTTCCCCGAACATGTCCGCAAGCATCTGCACCCAGACGTCCGAGCGGGCGAAGCCGCCGCTTGCGTAAATGCTCCCGGCTTCACCGGTGAGGCGCTCGAGCGACTTAGAGATGCTCTGAATGCTGAAGAGCACCCCCTCGATCCCGGCCCGCGTCATATGAGCGTCGGTGTGGCTCACGGTCAGGCCGACGTAGGCCCCTTTTGCGGCCGCGTCCCAATAGGGAGCACGCTCGCCGTTTAAGCACGGCAGGAAGAGCAGGTTGTCAGCACCGGGTGCGACGTGCTCCATGTCGGTGAACAGCGCTTCGTACGGATCCTTCGTGCCGGTTTCAGCCGTATGGACGTGCTGCTTGAGCCACTCCAGCACGTTGCCGCCGTTGTTCGTCGGGCCGCCTAAAATCCATAGGTCATCGGTGAAGGCGTAGCAGAACACTTCCTGGCGGCTGTCGGTGCGCGGGGCGGACGCCATCTGGCGGATCGCGCCGCTCGTGCCGATCGTAATCGCGGCTTCGCCGGCGTTGATCGCGCCGATGCCGAGGTTCGCAAGCGGCCCGTCGCTGCCGCCGGCCGCAAACGGGGTATCGGCTTTAATCCCGATCGCTTCAGCCGTTTCCGGATCGAGTCCGCGGAAAATAAAGTGCGGCGGCACCGGTTCAGACAGCTGCGCTTCCGTAATGCCGGCGGCTTCCAGCGCGAGCGGCTCCCACGTGCGCTCGTGAATGTTAAAGAGCCCGGAGGCGGAGGCGACAGAATAGTCAACGTGGTACACGCCGAACCAGCGCGCCGTGATCCATTCCTTTACGGATAGAAAGCGGGCTGCCTGTTTATATGGCGCGTAGCCGGTGTCACGCATCCAGCTGAGCTTGACGAGCGGTGACATCGGATGAATCGGTGTGCCGGTGCGCAGGTAGATTTCCGTTCCGGCAGGAGATGCTTTCAGCGCGTCAGCCTGGCTGCTGCTGCGGCAGTCGGCCCACGTGATCGCAGGAGAGAGCGGCACAGCATCAGCGTCGGCGCAGATGAGCGAGTGCATCGCAGACGAGAGGCCGACCGACAAGAGCTCGCCGGGGCCGGCATCAGTGACCGCTTCTTTCAGTGCTTTGACAGCGGCCGCTTCAATCGCAAACGGATCCTGTTCCGCCCAGCCCGGGTGCGGGTGCTGGACCGGATAGCTGCATTCTGCTTCGCCGACGACTTCTCCGGCTTTTGTAAAGAGGACAGCCTTGGCGCTCGTGGTGCCGAGGTCAAGGCCGGCGGTAAACTGTGTCACGATCAAACGACTCCTTTATGAACAGTTAAATTCTCGTACGGGAAATAGCTTCGCGCATTTTCTTCGTCGACTGCTGTACCTGCTCTTTTTTCTGCATGCTAACGTTTACATAAAGTGCGTCGATAAAGCTGAGCTGCGCGAGTCTCGACGATAGTGCTTCCGAGCGGTACTCGGTTTCTTCCGACACAGTGAACAGCGCCACATCGACCCGTTCGCTGAGCGGCGACTTGGCGATCGTCGTGATCCCGATCGTCGGGATGCCTGCACTCTGCACAATGTCGACGGCTTCCAATATGTTATGGTTCGTTCCGGAATGCGAGATAAACACGACCGCATCCTCAGGCGTCAGCTGGGACGCAGACATGAGCTGCAGGTGCGAGTCACTGTAGGCAGCGGTCGGAATGCCGGTGCGGATAAATTTATGATGCGCGTCCATGGCGACGATTCCGGAGCCGCCGTTGCCGTAGAACTCAATCCGGCGCGCGCGAACGAGAATGTCGACCGCCTGCTTCATCTTTCCTTCATCCATGACGGAGAGCGTATCTTCTAAGGTACGGGTGTTAGCCTTGAACACTTTTTCGGCGATCGTTTTTTCGTCGTCGCCCTCCTGAATCGTTTCGTGAATGTCTTTCACGCCTTTGACGAGTTCGGAGGCGAGGGCAATTTTCATCGCCTGGTAGCCTTTAAAGCCGATCCGCTTGCAGAAGCGGAACACGGTCGCTTCGGCGACGTGCAGGTTATCTGCCACCTGGCTGATGGTGGAGTGAATGATGTCTTCCGGATGTTCTAAGATGTAATCTGCAATGACTTTTTCCTTCGCGCGGAACTCGTGATAGGATGCGCGGATGCGATGCTTACAATGCCCCTGTGCGAGCTGCTGCATGTCACTGCCTCCTTTATCAATGTGGTGTGGTATGAGACCAGTATAAACCATTTTAGAAAATAAAAAAATATTTTTTCTTTATTATCTATTGAAAAAGAAATTTTTTATCTTATAATAGGACACAGGAAGAAAACATATTTCTTTTTCGTTTTCGGAAGGAGTGGCTGTATGAAGATCGGGTTTATCGGCCTTGGAAAAATGGGCTATAACCTGGCGCTGAATTTAATGGATCATCAGCACGAGGTTGTTGCAAATGATGTGAATAACGAACAGATCAGTGCACTGGCACGTGAAGGAGCGGAGCCGGCCTGGAGCCTGGAAGAAGTTGTGCAGAAGCTGGAAGCACCGAGAACGGTCTGGCTGATGGTGCCGGCAGGAGAAATTACCGGCGCGCTTGTAGATCAGCTGGCAGAGCTGCTCGAGCCGGGTGACACCGTGATCGACGGAGGCAACTCCAACTATAAAGATTCCCTTGCACGCAATGAGAAGCTGCGCGGACTTG
Organism: Bacillus daqingensis; assembly: GCF_042654445.1. Taxonomy (NCBI): domain Bacteria; kingdom Bacillati; phylum Bacillota; class Bacilli; order Caryophanales; family Bacillaceae; genus Bacillus; species Bacillus daqingensis. The sequence continues at coordinate 60,689 of NZ_JBHSGK010000009.1, read as the reverse complement.
GCATGCACTTTGTCGATGTCGGAACAAGCGGCGGCGTGGAAGGTGCGAGAGAAGGTGCCTGCATGATGGTCGGCGGCGATCAGGAGATTATCAGCCGCATCGAACCGATTTTTACTGATACGACAATTGAAAACGGTTACCTGCATGCCGGGGCGCCGGGCAGCGGTCATTTCCTCAAAATGATCCATAACGGAATTGAGTACGGCATGATGCAGTCGATCGCAGAAGGGTTCGACATTTTGGAAAAAAGCCAGTTTGACTACGACTACGAGCAGGTAGCGAAGCTATGGAACCACGGATCGGTTATCCGCTCCTGGCTCATGGAACTGACGCAGAACGCGTTCTCAAAAGATCCAAAGCTCGACGGCATCCGCGGCGTCATGAACTCGTCCGGCGAAGGCAAGTGGACGGTGGAATCCGCACTGGATCTGGAAGTACCGGCACCGGTCATCGCGCTTTCTCTGATGATGCGCCACCGATCTCAGGAAGACGACACGTTCACTGGCAAGGTAGTGGCAGCGCTCCGAAACGAATTCGGCGGCCATGCAGTTGTAAAGAAGTAGGTATCATGAGGGGAGCGTGCTCCCCTCCAACTATAAAAAAGAGGTGACGTATTCATGAAAAAGAAAGCAGTTCTTTCCGTAACGATGGCGTTTGGTCTCACAGCAGTGCTTGCAGCTTGCGGCGATGCAGAAAACAATAACGGCGGTGCGGACAACGGCGCGAACAATGCGGAAGAAAATGTAAGCGATAACAATGAGGCAGAAGCAGCGAACTCCGAGTACTCCAGCGGCGATGCCTCCTACGTCATTGAAGCCGGCATCGGGCTGAACAATCAGCACCCGCAGTACGAAGGGCTTCTCCGCTTTAAGGAAATCGTAGAAGAAGCAACAGACGGCGATGTGTACGTCGAGACCTACCACAGCTCCCAGCTTGGTGACGACCGTGAAATGATGGAAGCGTTGCAGCTAGGCAGCCAGGAGGTGACGATTCCGTCCACGGCACCTGTAACGAACTTCGTTGAGGAGTATGCGATTCTCGACTTCCCGTTCCTGTTTGCCAATGAAGATGTGGCGATGGAAGTACTGAACGGGGAAATCGGTGATGAGCTGCTCGATTCTCTTGAGGATCAGGAAATGGTTGGACTGGCATGGTGGGAAAACGGCTACCGCGATCTGACGAACAGCACACAGCCGGTTGAAACAGCAGAAGATTTCCAGGGACTGACGATCCGCACGATGGAAAACGAAGTGCATTTAGAAGCCTTCTCCGAGCTTGGAGCGAACCCGACGCCAATGGCGTTCGGTGAACTGTTTACCGGCATGCAGCAGGGTACAGTAGACGGTCAGGAGAACCCGCTTGCGACGATTTACCTGGAAGGATTCTATGAAGTGCAGGATTACTATTCTGATACGAACCACGTCTACAGCCCGTTCGTCTTCCTGATGAGCAAGCAGTTTTATGATTCCCTCCCGGATGACTACCAGGAGATCGTAGGCGATGCCGCTCAGGAGGCAGGCGAGTTCCAGATCGAACAGAACCGTGCGCAAAATGAAGAGCTGCTTGACGCACTGATCGACGAAGGCATGGAGCATTCTGAAGTAACGGATGAGGCCCGCGAAGAAATGGCGGAAATCGTTCAGCCGGTTAACGACCAGTTTGCTGAACAGCTGGATCAGGACTTTGTAGAGCGCTTTTTCCAGGCCGTTGAAGAAGCAGAGGAAATGCATCAGTAAGTGAAGGAAGCCGGAGTGTACCACACTCCTGACATACTCCGCCCCATCCCCCTTGGGGCGGCTTTCCAGCACGAGCAAAGCCGGACGCCGCTTAGGCGGCGCCCGGAACTGGCCGTGCTCCATTTATTTCTGTACTTAAGCTTGGCTTTGATGATAAAGGCGGTGGAAGCATGCGTATTATCCGATGGCTGGACGAACATATCGAGGAGGCACTGCTCGTTGTTTTCTCCAGTATTATGATCATTATTATCGCCCTCCAGGTGTTCATGCGCTACGTAATCGGCGATTCGCTGGCCTGGTCGGAGGAACTGGCCCGGTTCTCGTTTATCTGGCTTGTGTATATCGGGATCAGCTACGGGATTAAAAAGCAGCGCCACATCAAAGTGGATGTGATGCTGATTGTGTTTAAGCACCGTGGCAAAATCATTCTCAATATGATTTCCAATGTCATTTTCCTGGCGTTTGCGGTTGTCATCATTTACTACGGCACCGATATTGCGACACGTATTCTTGAGCTCGGCCAGCGTTCACCTGGTCTTGGAGTGCCGATGGGACTCGTCTACATGGCGACACCTGTCGGAATGGGGCTCACGGTGATCCGGCTTCTGCAGCAGCTGTACCAGCAGGGACGGGCGCTTGCAGGCAAGGGTGACTTCTCCGTCGAGCTTGAGCACGACAAAGCGCTCGACACGCAGGAAGAGCTGATTGAGAAAAATGAAGACGACCAACCGAAGGTAGACAGGTAGGAGGGATGTAGCCGTGACAGAAGCGATATTGTTTATTAGTTTTGCCGTACTGCTCCTTTTGAGCGTACCGGTCGGGATCGCACTCGGTGTGGCGACCCTGCTTACCATCGTGTTTGCCGATGTGCAGACGATCGATTTCCTAGCTCAGGCGATGGTCACTTCGATTGACTCCTTTCCGCTGATGGCCGTCCCGTTCTTTATCATTGCCGGTGAAATTATGGGACGCGGCGGCATCACGGAACGGTTGTTTGGCGTCGCCAACTCACTTGTCGGAAATAAAACTGGCGGCTTTGCAATTGCGACGATCGTGACCGCGCTCTTTTTTGCAGCGATTTCCGGCTCCGCGCCTGCGACGGTTGCCGCAATCGGCGGGATGATGATTCCGGCGATGGTCAGCCTCGGCTATGATAAGCGGTTTGCGACAGCGACAGTTGCGGCCGCCGGGTCCCTCGGCGTGATGATTCCGCCGAGTATCCCGATGGTCATGTACGGAGTGACAGGGTCAACCTCCATCGGTGATATGTTTATCGCCGGGATTATTCCCGGTCTGATCGTTGCCGGGTTTCTGATTGCGTTTGCTTATTTTTATTCGAAGAAAATGGGCTATAAGGGTGACTCGGAAGAGCCGTTTACGTTTAAGCGGTTCGGAGCAGAGTGCTGGAGAGCGAAGTGGGCGCTCTTGATTCCGATCATCATTTTAGGTGGTATTTACGGCGGTATCTTTACACCGACAGAAGCGGCCGTGATTGCCGTCGTCTACGGGATCTTGATCAGCGTGTTCGTCTACCGCGAGCTGCCGATTAAAAAGCTGCCGAGCGTGCTCGCAGCCGGATCGCTTACGACCGCAACGGTGCTCATCGTGGTTGGCTCTGCTACCGCGTTCGGCCAGCTGCTGACGCGTCAGCAGGTGCCGACCCGTATCGCAGAAGCGATGGTGCAAGTTTCGGAAAACCCGGTTATCATCATGCTGCTCATCATCGTGCTGCTTTTGATCGTCGGCTGTTTCATGGACACGCTCGCATCGATCATCATTCTGACGCCGCTGCTGCTGCCGGTAGCCATCGAATTCGGCTACGATCCGGTGCACTTCGGGATGGTCATGATCATTACGCTTGCTATCGGCTTTATTACACCGCCGCTCGGGGTTAACCTGTTCGTCAGCTCCGGAATATCCGGTCTGCCGATCATGACGATCGCCCGCGGCGTGATTCCGTACTTCTTTATGATGCTGATCGCACTGCTGATCATCACCTTTATTCCGCAGCTTTCGCTGTACCTGCCATCGTTCAGGTAGCGATCTGACAACAGCCGTCCAACCAGCTTTTGGACGGCTTTTTTTTATCATTATGTTACGAGGAGTGCTGTAGATATGGAGATTGCCAAACAGGATATTACGATCCGTCTGGAAGAAACTCAGACGATTGTCGAACTGACGAATCTGCTGACGCCGTATGAGTCGGACATTTATATCGTGAATCGCTCCGGGGGCAACGTGATCGAGGCAAACGTCAAAAGCCTGCTCGGGCTCGTCAGCCTGCGTATCGGCAACGGGGACCGGGTCACGGTCAGGGCAGAAGGAACAGATGCAGAGGCGGCGCTCGATGCCGTTGTTCAATTTTTAACGTAGGAGGAATCGGGATGAAAGTGACGTCGATGGAATGCTTTATCGTACCGCCGAGGTGGTGCTTTCTGAAGGTGGAAACGGACGAGGGAATCACCGGCTGGGGCGAACCGGTCGTGGAAGGCCGTGCCGCTACAGTAAAGGCAGCAGTTGAAGAACTGAAGGAATACGTCATCGGCCGCGATCCGCGGCTGATTGAAGATACGTGGAACATGCTCTACCGGAGCGGCTTTTACCGCGGGGGACCGGTGCACATGAGTGCACTCGCCGGTATCGACCAGGCGCTCTGGGACATTAAAGGCAAGTTTCACGGTGTGCCGGTATATGACCTGCTCGGAGGAGCGTGCAGGGAAAAAATGCGCGTCTATTCGTGGATCGGCGGCGACCGGCCTGACGACGTAGCTGGACACGTGAAGCAGCAGCTCGCACAGGGCTTTACCGCAGTCAAAATGAATGCGACCAATGAGATGCAGTACATTGATTCCTATAAAAAGGTCGATGAAGCGGTGGACCGGATTGCGGCGATCCGCGACGCCGTCGGGCAGGACGTGGAAGTCGGGCTCGATTTTCACGGCCGGGTGCATAAACCGATGGCAAAAGTACTTGCCAAAGCACTGGAGCCGTACCGGCCGATGTTTCTGGAGGAGCCGGTGCTTCCGGAAAACAATGAGGCGCTTGCGGAAATTGCGCGCAGCACGTCGATCCCGATTGCGACCGGAGAGCGGATGTATTCGAAATGGGATTTTAAGCCGCTGCTTGAAGGCGGCTACGCTGACATCATCCAGCCGGATCTTTCGCACGCGGGCGGCATCACCGAATGCCGGAAAATCGCGTCGATGGCGGAAGCGTATGATGTGGCGCTCGCACCGCACTGTCCGCTGGGCCCGGTCGCGCTCGCTTCGTGCCTGCAGGTGGACGCGGTCTCGCATAACGCGTTTATTCAGGAGCAAAGCTTTGGCATCCACTACAACGTCGGCAATGACTTAAATGACTACTTAAAGGATACGTCGGTTTTTGCGTTCGAAGACGGATTTGTTCATCTGCCGAAGGGACCAGGTCTTGGTGTAGAGATGGATGAAGATAAAATCCGCCGCGCAGCAAATGATGCGTTTGCCTGGAAAAACCCGGTCTGGCGCCACGCAGATGGCAGCATTGCAGAATGGTAAGGAGGAGAAGCGATATGATGTCCCCGGAAGTGATAACGATGGGGGAAACGATGGTGATCATGAACCCCCAGCAGGATCTGCCGCTTGAATATGTGGATACCTTCCGCAAGCAAATCGGCGGCGCGGAATCGAACGTAGCCGTCGGTGTGGCAAGGCTCGGACATACGAGCGGCTGGATCAGCCGCGTAGGCGACGATCCGTTCGGCACGTATATTGAGAAAACACTCCGCGGGGAAGGGATCGATCTGTCACATGTAGCGCGGGATCAGCAGGCACCGACGGGTTTCTTTTTTAAGGAACGCCGCCGCGCGGCCAGCGTTAACGTGTACTACTACCGGGCCGGCTCGGCAGCTAGCAGGCTGCAGCCGGGGGACGTGGACCCGGAATACGTGGCTGGCGCAAAGCTCGTGCATTTGTCCGGAATCCTTCCGGCATTGAGCACCGACTGCCGTCACGCAGCCGATCAGCTGCAGGAAACGGCGAAAAACGCAGCCATTCCGGTTGTATTTGACCCGAATGTGCGGATGAAGCTGTGGAACAGCCGCGAAGAAGCGGCTGAGATTTTGAACCGCTATGCGCTTGCAAGCGACTACGTGCTGATCGGTCAGTCAGAAGGCGAGCTGCTAGCAGACGAACGCGAACCGGAGGCGATCGCTTCGTTTTACCAGCGACAGAATCCGGAGCTGACGGTCGTGGTCAAGCTCGGAGAAGACGGGGCGTTCGTTTCAGCACCCAGCGAGCAGTTATATGTCGCCGGCTACCCCGTTCAGAACGTGACCGATCCAATCGGCGCAGGCGACGCATTTGCCGCTGCCTTTATGAGCGGACTGCTGCACGAAGAAACGCTCTCGAAATCGGTGCAGCTCGGTAACGCTGCCGGAGCATGTACGGTTCAGGCAGCAGGTGACATAGAAGGATTTCCATCACGACAGGAGCTGGACACGCTGATTCAGGCTGAAGGAAAACGACCGGCCGAAGACGTGAACCGGTAAGTTAAGGAGGGAAAAGTATGCATACATTTCCGATGTTTGAAGCATCACCGATTATTGCTGTGATCCGTAAACCGCCGAAGGAGCACGTGTTTTCGCTCGTCGAGGCGCTGTTAAAAGGCGGTGTTACGAATTTGGAGCTGACGATGCAGGAGCATGATTCTGCTGATACGATTCATGAACTTGTGCACCGCTACGGGCAAGAAGCCTGGATCGGCGCCGGCACCGTGATTGACGAAGCGCAGGCTGTAGCTGCGGTGCAGGCGGGAGCTTCGTTTATTTTTTCCCCGAACATGGACAGGCGCGTGATTCAAACGGCAAAAAAGCTTGGTGCCGTCTCGATTCCCGGCGTGCTTACGCCTACAGAAGCGCTGCAGGCGGTGGAGGCTGGCGCTGACTGTGTCAAAGTCTTTCCGGCGTCCGCGTTCGGACCGCGCTACATCAAGGAGCTGAAGGGACCGCTTCCGCATGTGCCGATCATTCCGACAGGCGGCATCGACCGGACAAACATCGCGGACTTCCGCGAAGCAGGGGCAATAGCCTGCGGACTTGGAGGCTCGCTCGTCGACCAGAAGCTGATCGACTCTGGAAACTTTTCTGAACTAACGAGCCGTGCAGAAGAGCTGGTGGCACTTGCCGGAGGCCGTTCATGAGCCGGGAGCGGGAAAAAGAACTCGCGGCTTTAACTGCCGTCGACTGGGTGAAAGACGGAATGACGATCGGTCTCGGCTCGGGCAGCACGATGAACATCTTTATTGAAAAGCTTGGCGAACGGGTGCAGCAGGGGCTGACAATCGAAGCTGTTTCCTCGTCGGTAAAATCGGCCCGCCTCGCCGGGCAGTATGGCATCCGCGTTCGTACTATGGAGGAAGTGGATGCCGTCGAGCTCGCTGTTGATGGCGCCGATGAAGTGACGCCGGAAGGACTGCTCGTCAAAGGCGGGGGCGGCTCGCTGCTGCGGGAGAAGCTCGTACTGGAAGCAGCAGATAAGCGGCTGATTTTGATTGATGCAGGGAAATACGTGAACGCAGCTGGCGCGTTCCCGCTGCCGGTGGAAATCGTTCCGTTTGCATACAGGCAAACGATGGAGCGGATCCGCCGGACGGGCCTTGAACCGGAGCTGCGTGTACGTGAAGACGAGCCGTTTGTGACGGACAATGGCCTTTGGATCGTTGACTGTAAAACGAAAGGCGTCACGGTTAGCGAATCGCTGCACGAACAGCTGAAGCTGCTTACTGGCATCGTCGAGACCGGTATTTTCGCGTCGGTGGCAGACGATGTGCTGATTGGCAAACAGGATGAGGTTGAGCACCTGACATTCCCGAGGTAGGAGGAGATTCACATGACACAATGGACAATCGCCGTTACCGATTATGACTATACGACATTTGAACCGGAACAGAGCGTGATAGACGGTCAGAATATAAAGCTGGAGCTGCATCAGTGCAAAACAGAAGCAGAGGTCATTGAGGCGTGCCAGCATGCGGACGCGCTGTTGAATCAGTATGCGCCGATTACACGAAACGTGCTGGAACAGCTGCCGAATGTAAAGGTGGTCGCCCGGTACGGGATCGGGGTGAATACGATTGATGTCGAAGCTGCAACGGATCGTAACGTGCTTGTTTGCAACGTCACCGACTACTGTCTGGATGAAGTTGCGGATCACACGATGGCCTTTGTACTGGAGCACGCCAGAAAACTAGTCACTCTGCGTGATTCGGTCCGCAAAGGTGAATGGCATTTTCAAAAGGCAGCACCGATTCCGAGGCTCCGAAAGCAGACGCTCGGGTTAGCCGGATTCGGCAACATACCGAGAAACGTAGCAGAAAAAGCGAAGCCGTTCGGTCTGCGAGTGGTAGCATACGATCCATTTGTCGACGAAGAATCCGCCGCCTCAGCTGGCGTCAAGCTCGTTTCGTTTGAAACGCTCTGCCGAGAATCGGACTTCCTTTCGGTCCACCTGCCGCAGACGAACGAAACAGAAGGCATGTTCAACAAAGAAGCATTTCAGCAGATGAAAGAGAATGCGCTGATTATTAACACGTCACGCGGACCGGTGATCGATGAACAGGCGCTGATCGACGCGCTGAAGCAAGGGGAAATCGGCGCGGCGTCTCTGGACGTGCTGGAGCAGGAGCCGGCAGCTGCCGACCATCCGTTCCGCACGATGGATAACGTGATTCTGACGCCGCACTCCGCCTTCTATTCAGAAGAATCCGTGCATGAGCTGAAACAAAAAACCGCACAGAACGTGGTGGACGTCCTCCAGGGCCGCTTTCCCGCTTACATCGTGAACCGGGATGTGAAAGAAAAACTGGCGCTTGCGGAGCGGTAGCAAAACGATTCCAACCAGTTAAGGAGATAAAGAATCTAAAAAACGTCCGCTCTCCTTCCCGGGGAGCGGACGTTTCTAATGGTCTAGCGCAGTGCTTCGTATACGTCGACGATGCCGTGGCCGAATTCGTTGCTGCGGCCGTTGCCGTCCACCTGATCAGCTGTCTGCTGCAGGTGCGTGATGACGCGCGGGCGCTGCATGTTCGGGTTTTCTACCTTCACGAGCGCAGCAGCTGCGGCTACTTTCGGCGCGGCCATGCTCGTACCCATCGCCCAGCCGTAGGAGCCCTGATCAACTGGGATCGTGCTGTAGGCGCGGGACTCCTCTTCCAGCAGCGACTGATCTTGATCCGGGTTCGGCCAGTTTGGACCGTAGTCACCGCCCGGTGCAGCGAGGCTCACGTTGGACGTGCCGTAGTTGGAATAGTAGGCAAGCGTATCACGGTCGGTGGACGCAGATACGCTGATTACGCCTGGAATGTCCGTAAACGTGTCAAACAGCGGCCCGTACTGACGCCCTTCGCCCGGAACGGTATGAACAGCTTTACCGAGATCGAGTCCGTCATTGCCGTTCGCCCCGACGATAATCATGCCTTCGCGATGTGCATACTGTACGGCGCGCTTGGACGACAGGTGAAGCAGACGGTCTGCTTCTTCATTGATAAAGCTGTACGTGCCGAGGCTCAGGTTAGCAACATCGACGCCATCATCAGCGGCGGTCGTAATCGCATCCAGAATACCGGTCCAGTTCATGCGCCCCTGGTCGTTCGTGACGCGGTAGGAAGCAATGCCGAGCTCTGGTCCAACGCCGAGCACGCGTCCGTTACCGGCAATCGAGCCTGCCACATGCGTGCCGTGCATACCGGAGTCTTCATAGGCATCCTCCGGAGATGAATCCGGGTGGAACGTTTTACCGTACAGCAGGTTGTCTTCTAAGTCCGGATGGGAAAAATCAACGCCGGTATCAATCACGCCGACAACAACAGAATGATCGCCCTTCGTCACATCCCATGCTGCGCCGTCGTTTGTGACGCGTTTAATGTCCCACTGATACTGCTCAAACAAATCTGCCTCTGCGGCTTCATCCGGTACTACGTCATCGGCTTCCAGCACGAGGTCTTTCGTCTCAATGCGCACGTCTTCGACAGCTGAAGCGGCGATCCCGCTCGCTTCCACGTCTTCCAAAAAGCCTTCTCCGGCTGCAACATGTACGAGTCCAATCGCTTCCGCATCGGCGACGACTTCTGCTCCTAGTGATTCCAGTTCTGCCGTACCTTCCTCGATGCTTACATTTCCGTTTAACAGCACCATATATTCGGCTTCTTCTTCAGCTGAAGCGGCTCCAGCGAATGCTCCTGCGCCGATCAGTCCAGCAGCAGATACGATAAACAGCTGTTTTTTCATCATCATCTTCCTCCCCATGTTTTCTTTCGTATAACGAATAAAATCAGCATAGCACATTCAATTATCTGAATAGTTAAAATGAGGCAGGTTCACGAAAAGGTACCAGTTACATTTACTGACAATTGAGCCTGCGCAGGCAATTAGTATGCCAAACGAGCAGGACTTTTTTAAGCGAGGGGTGACTTTCGCATTAATTTCCAAGAAACTGTCCACATTTGATGTGTTTACTCCATTTTTCATATAAAATGGAGTAAATAATTCATTTTGAATAAAAACATGGAGGAATGACTCACGAATGGAAAACGTAACGGAAACCGCAGCGGAAGTCAGTACAGCGAAATCACAGGCGCTTTTTGAGGAAGCGATGGACGTGATGCCAGGGGGCGTAACGGCAAATATCAAGTATTTTAAGCCGCACCCGATCGTGATGGAGGAAGGACACGGAAGCAGACTGTACGACGTGGACGGCAATGAATACATTGACTACCTGCTCTGCTACGGAGCACTCATGACCGGCCATGGGCACCCGGCTGTCTATACGGCGGTAACCGAGCAGATGTATTCCAAAGGTACGACGATCTTCGGCGCCCCGCACCGGCTGGAAATCACGATGGCGCAGAAGCTGCGCGATCTGTACCGCGGCATTGACCAGGTCCGCTTCTGCAATTCCGGCATGGAGGCGACGCTTCTGGCGGTAAGGCTTGCCGCTGCTTACACCGGTCGGCATAAAATCGCAAAATTCGAAGGCCACTATCACGGCGGCTACGATCAAGTGCTGATGAGTGTGAACCCAAATGAAACAGAAGAAGGAACAGCGGAGAACCCGGCTTGCGTGCCGGATTCGAGCGGAGTGTCGAGCGAATGCGTAGCTAACACGGTCATCCTTCCGTTTAACGACATCACCGCATGTGAAACGATTTTACGAAAGCAGGCAGATGACGTTTCCTGTGTGATGATGGAGCCGATTCAATCCGGTTTCATTCCGGCCTCACCGGATTTCATGAAGCAGCTGCGTGCCCTTACAGAGGAGCTTGGCATCGTGCTCATTTACGACGAGGTCAAAACAGGTTTTCGGGTCTCCCTCGGCGGAGCGCAGGAAATCTACGGCATTAAGCCGGATTTGACGACGCTTGGAAAAGTACTCGGCGGCGGTTTCCCTGTCGGCGCACTCGGCGGAAAACGCGAGATCATGGAGCTCTGTTCACCGGCTTCCGGACGTGACATTCTTACAGCCGGCACATCGGGATCAGAAAAAGCATTTTTCCACAGCGGTACGTACAACGGACATCCGACAACGCTTGCTGCGGGGCTCGCAACGATTCAGCTGCTGGAAAAACGCGGCGGCATTGCAGATGTCTTTCGGAAAACCGAGCAGCTAAAGCGCGGCCTCACAGAGCTCTATCAAGAGTTTAACGTGCCGATGCAGGCGATGGGGGTGGGCAGCATTTTCAACATCGTACTGACGGATGAACCGATCCGCAACCTGCGCGATATGCGTAAAGCCGACACCGATCTGCGCCGCCGTATTGACGAAGCACTGCTGACGCTCGGCATTTACTCCAAGCCGATGAACCGCTACTCGATGTCGACCGCTCATGATGAAGCAGATATCGAAAAGACAATCGACGCCCATCGCAGGGCGCTGGAGCTCGTGCTTTAGGTGAATGTGGAAGGAGGCTTCCGGCTGAGTGCCGGGAGCTTTTTTACGGGACTCGTCAGGTTTGATAACTTGGGAGGTCAGGATGAAACGTTTGGTGTTGCAAATGATCATAATTTCGCTATCGAGAACGCCAGGTAATAACACGTATAAGCTTCAGCCCGAAAATGATACGTTCAAGCAGTTTGTTGAAAACTGCTGCCCTGCAAATGAGAAAGTTGCGGAACAGATTAATAACTTTCAGGCCGTTAGTCAACACAACATGTTGTTCGTTATAAAAGTTATACAAAAGGTAGCAAAAAGAAGGTCAATATTCTCTATAAGAAACAAGTTGTGTAAAATAGTTGATTTTTATTGAAAAAATGTCGAATCGTGACGGAATTTTGCTGAAAAAGCGTATACTGTAGGTACGTGATAACGAACGGAAGCGTTTTTTTACCGCCGGGGGAATTCCGGCCTGCAGGCCAAAGAGGAGCATTATCATGAAAGGGTTAAAGGTGCTGATCGCAGGATTGTTGGCCGTCCTCTTTGTTTTTGGAGCAGCGGCATCAGCGGGAGCAGGCTCTTTTGGAAGTGACGCAAACAAAATGCTGGCGGAGACACGAGCAGCAACAGCTAAGTATCAGCAGGTAGAGCGGGCGGAAGATGATGGCTACGTATGGGTTAACTGTGTACCTGGTATGGGAAATCACTACGTTAACTTCGAGCTTGTTGAAACTCCGGGACATGATCATAAGCAGCCGGAGGTTCTAGTGTATGAAGAGATGAAAAACGGGAAGATGAAGCTGGCTGCCGTAGAATTTTTAGGGGGTGCAGAGGAGGCTCCGGAACTTTATGGGCAGACGTTTGATGACGGCCCGTTTGGACCGGGAAGCTATGCGCTGCACGTATGGATTTGGAAACATAATAAAGACGGCATGTTTGCTGAATACAATTCAGCCGTAAGCTGTAAGTAACGATCCAACCGCCACCCCCGGCGGTTTTTTTCATGAAATCAATGATTAGCGCCTCCTGTGAAAGGGGTATGGGAAAAAGAGTCAATTATACAGGAGGAGGCGGAACAATGGGCAGAACACCAGTCACAGTTGCGCGCGGAGACGGGATCGGGCCGGAAATCATGGATGCCGTTCTGCGCATATTGGAAGCGGCAGATGCACCAATTGAACCGGAATACATCGATATCGGAAAAGAAGCCTACTTAAACGGGTGGACGACGGGGATCACCGACGATGCCTGGAAGTCGCTCAACCGCACAAAGCTGTTTTTAAAAGCACCAATTACAACGCCGCAGGGAGGCGGTTATAAAAGCCTGAATGTGACGATCCGTACGACGCTTGGGCTGTATGCAAACGTGCGGCCGACGATGTCGCTTGCTCCGTTTGTGAAAACGAAGCATCCGGAGATGGACCTCGTTGTGATCCGTGAAAACGAAGAGGATCTCTATACGGGTATCGAGTACCAGCAGACGCCGGAAGTCGTGCAGAGCATGAAGCTGATCACGCGTCCCGGCACGGAACGGATCGTCCGCTATGCGTTTGACTACGCAAAAAAACACGGCCGGAAAAAGGTGACGTGCATTACGAAGGATAACATCATGAAGCGCTCGGACGGGCTGTTTCACAAGGTATTTGAGGAAGTGGCGAATGAATATCCGGAGCTGGAAACGGACCACTGGATTGTGGACATCGGCCTTGCGAAAATTGCCGACACGCCGGAGGATTTCGATGTGGTCGTCATGCCGAACCTTTACGGTGATATCGGATCCGATATCGCTGCCCAAATTTCGGGCAGCGTCGGGCTTGCAGGTTCTGCCAACGTCGGCGATGAGTATGCGATGTTTGAAGCGATTCACGGCAGTGCGCCGGACATCGCTGGAAAGGGTATCGCTAACCCATCCGGCCTGTTGAATGGCGCGGTGCAGCTGCTGCTCCATATCGGAGAAGCGGAGACAGCGGAGAACATTCAAAACGCCTGGCTGAAAACATTGGAAGACGGCGTGCATACCGGCGATATTGCGAAAGGCGGTAAGTCGGTCGGCTCCAAGGAGTTTGCGGATGCCGTCATCGAGCGTCTCGGCAGCCGTCCGGAAAAGCTGCAGGCTGTTTCATTCGAAGCGACTTCCGGGAGCATGCCGGAGCCGCTGCCAAAGAAGGCGTCGGAGCGGGCAGGACAGCCTCCAAAGCGGGAGCTCGACGGCGTCGACGTATACGTATATAACAAGGATCTGTCGGCTGATCAGCTGGCAATGCTCATCTCGCGTGCAGCTGAGCCGGACTATGAGCTTTCTGTCATCACGAACCGCGGCGTCAACGCTTACCCGACGGAGCGGGACGATCTGTTTACGACCGATCACTGGCGCTGCCGCCTGCTGCCGGCTGCCGGCGTGAAGGCGGATCATGAGGGCATTTTGAAGCTGCTCGCAAGACTGACCGGCGCAGACGTCGACTGGATTCAGGTCCAGAATCTCTACAGCTTTGATCAAACGGAAGGCTATTCCGAAGCAAAACGGGATCGCTGATCGCAGAACCGCTCCTATTAACGTGGAGCGGTTTTTTCTGTTTGGAGGAAGCGCGGCGTAGTTGAACGTTTCCTTGAAAAAGTTGACTGTTTTACCCGTTCAAATGATGCTTTCTTCGTTATAGCAGTTCTAAGTTAATGCTCGTGAACAACTGCAAGCCAAAGTTAATGCTTTTCAAGCCATTGGTAAAGCTTTCAGGAGTGAGGTTAACGCTTTACCCCGGAAAGTTGAACATTTTCCTAATGGAGCAATTTCATCATCCACCTCCGCAGGCTGCGCCTGCCTCTGATTACACCATTCAAAAAAACCAGCGACGTTCTTTTCACTCGGAATGCTTTTTCCACCGGTCAGCTTGAACGACCAAGCTGCTGCGTGTTCTTCGTATGATAACTTTCGCCACGAAATGATAACTTCATCTATCAGCTTGAAAACTTTTTCGTTATTAAGAACGAAACATGATAACCATAATAAGTTTGAAGCTGAGAATGAAATGTTTCGCGACAAAGACGATAACTCGCGGCCGGCAAATGAAAACTTTGTGCACCAGTTTAATAACTTTCAGCGGAAACAAAAAAGCGTCCTTGTTACAGCATCAGCAAGCATGTTCACAAAAAGCCCTATGTTAGAAATCAGTGAATGCGGGAATAGAGGAATTACTGATGCCGCTAAGAAAAAATGGAAAACAGGGAGGGATAACCATGATACCTGAAGAAGAGTATGAGAACGAGCTGGTTGAGCTTGTATCCAAGGCGCAGGAGCGCTATAAAGAATTGACGGAGCAGATCGAAGAGGAGAAGCGGAAGCTGGAATATGAGGTTCCGGGTGAGCCGGAGGACCGTGTTGCCGTTGAGCAGACGATCGAGCGTCTCGAGGAAGAGCGCCGCCGTATTTCAGAGGGAGGACCGCTTTAACAGACTGCTTCGCAAGCGGGGAGGCTGTCATGCAACGACTACGTACGGCTGCCGTGATCACGGCAGCTGCTTTTTTAGGTGGATGTGGAAGCGATGAACCGATGGAAGTCTGGGAGCCGGACGAATCAGAGACGGAGACCGTGCTGACGATCATGTCGGATACGTGGGTCGGCGTGTCATTTGAGTCAGAGCCCGGGCGTATGGTGATGGCGGAGATGGAGCACTATACATATGGTGAATTGGAGGAAGAAACGAGCGGAGGCGTAGGAGTGGAGCTGGAAGGAGAAGAAGGCTTTGCATTTGGATCGGTGCGCGATGAGGAGGATGCGCTCTTATTTGATGTCGGTATCCGCTCAGATGGGACTACTGGATCGGCGCGCCCGAGAGTCGAAAAAGAGGCTTTACATGAAGACAGTTTCGGTCTCATTTCGATGAGAGAAGAAGATTTTCATGAGCCTTCGCTTGAAGACGGCGTGTATGTGATGGCGTGGGTGTACGGCGAAGAAGACGGCTCGCATGCAGTCGAATCCAACCTGCTCACAGGTGTCACTGACAACCCGGATATGCTGGATGACTATCCGGCGGCTTTTTTACTGAAGCTCTCTTATGAATAACTGACTGATGCGGTATACTGGCATCAGAAGGGGGAGCGGACCGTGGGAAACCTGACGAGGCATGACATGAAAAAGTATATCAGCCGGCCGCCGCAGCGGATCAGTCTGCTGGCGAAGCTGACGATTATGACGGCGGTGCTGATCACGGGCACGCTGCTAGTGCTGGGCCTGTTTTTTTACCAGCTGCTCGCTGATTCGCTCGAGGAGCAGATGGGCGAGCGGGCATTGAGCATGTCGAGAACGGTTTCGGAAATTCCGGAGCTGCAGGAGGAAATGGGCAGCGCCGATCCGTCAGCTGAGATGGTACAGGTATTGATAGCGCCCCTCCATGAAGCGTCGGAGGCGGAGTTTATCGTCGTCGGAGACACGGAGGAAATCCGCTATTCCCACCCGAATCCGGACCGGCTCGGGGAGCGCATGGTCGGAGAAGACAACGAGCGGGCGCTGGCACTTGGGGAGTCGTACATATCACAGGCGGAAGGATCGCTTGGGCCCTCGATCCGCGGCAAGACGCCGCTTATATCAGACGGGGAAATCGTCGGGGTCGTGTCGGTCGGGTTTCTCATGGAAGACGTGCGCTCTGTCGTCGGGCCGTACCGGAACGAGCTGCTATCGACGCTGGCATTGATCACGGCGTTCGGGGCAGGAGGGGCGTGGCTTCTGTCGCGCTACATTAAACGGCGCCTGTTTCAGCTGGAGCCGGAGGAAATTTCCTACCTGCTGCTGCAGAAGGAAACGATGCTGCAGTCGGCGTATGAAGGTATTATCGCCGTCAACCGCGAAGGAAAAATTACGCTCATGAATCGGGCCGCGCAAAAGCTCGTGAAGGGCGCGGAGGAAGCTTCCGCCTGGATTGGGCGTCCGATTCAGGAGGTGCTGCCGCTCTCCAGGCTCCCGGAAGTGCTCGAGACGGGGGTTGCCCAATATGATGAAGAAATGGCGTTCGGGGCGAACGTCGTCCTCGTCAACCGGGTCCCGATGTATGATGGGGATAAGCTGATCGGCGCGGTGTCAACGTTTCGAAACAAAACGGAAATTGAGAAGCTGTCCAATGAGCTTGCGCGCGTGCGTGAATATGCTGAAGGGCTGCGTGCTCAGACGCATGAGTTTTCCAACAAGCTGCACACGATTTCCGGACTCCTGCAGCTGGAAGAGATCGAAAAGGCAAAGCGTTACATTAAAGAAGAGAGTGTGAATCAGAAAAACTGGATCCGCCGCTTAATTCATAACGTGAAAGACCCGATGCTAAGTGCGATTCTGCTCGGGAAGCTGAACCTGGCGCATGAAAACGGGGTGAAGCTGGAAATTGATGAATCGAGCCATCTGGCAGAGGAGCTTCCGGAAAATGTGCGGCAGGCACTCATCACCGCTGTCGGCAACATCATCGATAACGCGATTGAAGCGATGCAGGAGCTGCCGCGCGGCGAGAGGCTGATCGAGGTTTATTTCAGCGATGCCGGGCAGGATGTGCTCATTGAAGTGGAAGACGTCGGACCAGGCATTCCTGAAACGATGGAGCAGTCGCTGTTTGAGCAGGGTGTTTCCAGTAAATCCGGCGAAGGACGCGGCTTCGGCCTGGCGTTATCGAAGGCGCAGGTGGAGGCATGCGGAGGCACCATTTTTGCCGAAAACACCGATGAGGGGACGTGCTTTGTCGTGACGATTCCGAAGCAGAGGAGGAAGCTGCATGGCTGAACCACTGAAGGTCATGATCGTAGAAGATGATTTCCGGGTAGCAGAAATCACGCAGGCGTACGTGGATAAGCTGGACGGCTTTTTTACGGCCGCCCAGGCAAAGACAGCGGCTGAAGCCGAGCAGGCGGCTGACGCAGTGAAGCCGGATATCATTCTGCTCGACATGTTTATTCCGGACACGCGCGGGCTGCAGCTGTTTCATTCGCTGCAGCAGAAGCTTCCGGACGCAGCGCTGCTTGTGGTGACAGCCGCGAAGGAGCAGGATATCGTCAGGCGCGCGCTTCTTGGGGGAGCAATCGACTACATGATAAAGCCAGTCGAATTCAACCGGCTTGAAAGCGGTCTGAAGCGTGCGGCGCACTGGCTGCATGTGCTGAACGCTTCGGATGAGATGCCGCAGCAGGACATTGACCAGCTGCTGCACCTCACCGATCAGACCAGTGCGAAGGAAGAGCTGCCGAAAGGGATTGACCGGATTACGCTGGAGCAGATTTTGGAGCTGCTCGCGAGCGATCGCGGGGTCACAGCGGTAGAAGCCGGCGAAGCAATCGGTGCGAGCCGGTCGACGGCACGGCGGTATTTGGAGTATCTCGTCACCGAAGGAAATGCGGAGGCTATCTTAAAATACGGAGACGTCGGCCGTCCGGAGCGACGCTACGTCCGTTCGTGAACAAAATGAACAAAATAACATAAACGACGAATATACGGTTTATGTTCGTTATATTTTCTTTCAAAACCCCTCCTGATACGCTTAGTGCAATCAACTCGTAAGCGTTTTCAATTAAGACAGGAGGGGTTTTCCTATGCTCAGTATTATCGGTATTTTGACGATCGGTGTTATTGTCGCCCTGTTGATCAGCGGCCGCATCACGCCGATTGTCGGGCTCGTACTCGTTCCCGTGATTGGCGCCCTGCTGACCGGCTTCTCGGTAGAAGCGATCGGCGGCTTCTTTAACGAAGGTATCGATTCCGTCATCAGCGTCGTTATCATGTTCATCTTTGCGATTCTCTTTTTCGGCATCATGCAGGACACCGGACTGTTTGACCCGTTCATTAACCGTGTGATCTCGCTCACTCGCGGAAGTGTCGTCGCGGTTGCTGTTGGTACGGTTGCGATCGGAGCGGTGACGCATCTGGATGGATCCGGTGCATCGACGTTTTTGATCACGATTCCCGCGCTTTTGCCGATTTACTTGAAGCTCGGCATGAGCCCTTACCTGCTTTTGCTGCTCGTCGGGCTGAGCGCGAGTATCATGAACATGGTGCCGTGGGCCGGACCGATCGGCCGGGCCGGTGCTGTACTGGGCGTGGATCCGACGGAGCTGTGGCGTCCGCTTATCCCGGTGCAGATCAGTGCGATGGTGCTGCTCGTTGGTCTTGCTGTCTTCCTCGGTCTGCGTGAGAAAAAGCGTATTGCCAAGCGCGGTCATGAGGCAGCGGATCAGGTGTCAGAGGAAGTGGCCGCAACACTTGATACCGCAGATGACGAGTGGAAGGATGAAAAAGACGATCTGCGCCGTCCGAAGCTGATCTGGCTGAACGCGCTCATTGCAATTGCCGTTGTCGTGACGCTCGTCTGGGGCATTATCCCGTCTGGATTCGTGTTTATGATTGCGCTCAGCATTGCGCTGCCGCTGAACTACCCGAAGGTGGACCAGCAGATGGACCGGATCAAAACACATGCGCCAAACGCGCTGATGATGGGTTCCATCATTCTCGCAGCCGGTTCCTTCCTCGGTATTATGAACGGAACAGGTATGCTGGATGCGATTGCTGTTGATATGGTGGCGATTCTGCCGGCCTTTATCGTGCCGTACCTGCACGTGATCATGGGGGTATTCGGTGTCCCGTTTGACCTGATTTTAAGTACAGATGCCTATTACTTTGCGCTTCTCCCGGTTGTGGAGCAGATTGTGAGTGCGAACGGCATCGACTCGATTACGGCTGCCTACACGATGATTATCGGCAACATCATCGGCACGTTCGTCAGTCCGTTCTCCCCGGCGCTCTGGCTTGCGCTCGGACTTGCCGGCCTCGAAATGGGCAAGCACATCCGCTACTCGTTCTTCTGGGTATGGGGCTTCAGCATCGTCCTAATGGGAGTTGCGTTTTTGCTCGGTGTTATTTAATCAAAACAGACCTCAGGGTGACGAAATAAGTCACTCTGAGGTCTTTCTTTATGCAGCGATCAATTAATGTTGTCATACGACTCCATCTGCTCGTTGAAGACGAATTCCACCATAGTAAAGTCGTATCCCCAGTCTTTAAAGGCGCGTTCGAGCTGGGTTGCTTCTACTTCCGTTGTGATGGAAAGATTTTTCAGTGTGTTGTAGGCTGCCTGCTGCTCCCCGATCACAAATTCCCGCATGCTGTAATCATCAGCCCAGTCGGCTTCTGCCTGTTTGCGGATTTCCGCTTCCACGTCTGAGGATGAAAGAGCGGCGATCACGTTCGTGTAGCTGCCGCTTTCGGTCTCTTCCTCTGCAGGTTCATCGGCTGTTTCTTCCGGTTCGCTTTGCCCGGACTCGGGCTCCGCCTCGGCCTGAGCCAGCTTTAATTCCAGGCTGCTGTGGTTATCTTCAAGCGTTTCGTAGTCGGTTTCCAGCTCCTGATATGCGTCCTGAAGCTCCTCCAAATCCGCTTCTAACGCCGCATAGGCGTCTTTTAATTCCTCGTGATCGGCAAGCAGATCGGGATTGGACAAGTCGCTCAGCAGCTGTTCGAGCTCGTCATTTTCCACGTGTAACGCTTCAATTGCTGCTTCCTGTTCGGCGGCTTGCTCCTCTGCTTCCGCATTGGAACAGGCTGCAAGCAGGCAAATCGCAGAGAGTAGTACGGCTTTTTTCATAGTTTCCTCCGGCGTGAACGTTTTTCTTTTTTATCATAGCCGAGGGAAAGGCAATATACAAGCATTTTTGGGTATATTATCCTGGTCATAAAGGATAATATCGCGTGGGATCGGTTAATTGATGTTTTCGTGAGACTTCATCTGTTCTTCAAACACGAATTCCACCATGATAAAATCGTAGCCCCAGTCCCAGTAGGCGCGTTCCAGCTGTGTCGCCTCCACTTCCGTTGAGATCGTCAGGTTTTTAAGCTTGTTATAGGCAGCTGTTTGTTCATCAATCACAAATTCCTGCATGATATAATCGTCGGGCCAGTCGGCTTCTGCTTTTTTTCGGATTTCACTTTCAACCTCAGATGCAGAGAGACCGGCGATGACATTGTCGAGCGAGCTGCTGCTCGTCTCGGACTCGCTTTCTTCGCTGGAGTCAGAGGTGGTGGCAGCGGATTCTCCCGAAGCAGCGGCGCTCTCAGCAGCTTCTGCCTCCGCTGTCAGGCGGCTGTTTTCAGATGTCAGCGTCTCGACTTCGTCTTCTAAGGCAGACAGGTTATTTTGGAGGTTTTCTTTCTCGGAAGAAAGCGACGCGGCTTCTTCTTCCAAGGAGGCCGCGGTGTCCGCAAGTTCGTCATAGGTTTCCTCCAACTCGCTCATTTCCTCCTGCAGCTCAGCGAGTTCTTCCTCCAGTTCAGTGCTGCTGGCTGCTTCCGCTTCGCTCAGCTCTTTTTTCAGTTCACTGATCTCGTCCCGGCGCTCTCGTCCGCGGTTTCGCTCACGTTCCAAATCGGTCTCCAGGTTGTCCACCTGCTCCTCCAGCCCGCTGATCTCCTCCTCTGCCTGAAGCGCCTCTGCCTGTCCATCCGCCTCCTCACTCGTATCGCTGCACCCGGCGGCAACCAGCATCATCGCGGCTAACCAGACTGCCCGTTTCATGGGTCTATCCCCTTTCTATTTCTCTGTTAGCTTTAGTGTAAGGGAAATGCAGGCAAGCTGCCATAATTATTCTGATTTTTCTGTAAATTTAGTGAGCAGGAACTTTTTCCCTCTTTTATCGTAACAAGTAGCAGAGAATTCGGAGGGGATGCGTCATGAAAAAGGGATGGGCTGCGGCGTTGCTGCTTCTGCTTACAGCTTGTGGGGAGGAAGAGCAGGACGTGATTACAGGATATAATTTAGGAAGCCATGTACTTGAACACGGGAAGATTACGGTATTTGTAGAAGATAACAAATTCGGAACGGAGCTCCCTCCGCATGTCACGAGCATGACGGCGGAAATGGAGGAATACGAAGTAGAAGCATACACAGTCGTGTATGATGACGACACGGAGATCATTGACAGCGAAACAGGAGAACGTATAGAGAATCCTCCAAATCTGTTCACACCGGTCTCCCAGCAAATACGTGTTGTTCCAGAGGCGGGGTTCAAGCCGACAATCTCGACGAACCGGGAAAATCACGTACTTCATGACCGAGCGCTGCTTCCAACGGTCCGAGCGCAGCAGATCGAGCTGGAGCCGCTCAGTCTGGAAAACATTCATGCGTATGTAGATGAAACGGCGTGGGACCATTTTACAGATGGATTTGTGCTGGCTCTTTTAGAGGACGGCACGCAGGAAGCGATTGATTTTGCCACACGCCAGCAGGCCTATCACGAGGAGCTGAGAGAAATCAGCGGGGGCAGAGATCGCTGGTCGATTGGAAGCTTCGGAGAATCCTATGCGGATGCGATGAGCGGCGGAGAAGTCGAATTCCCTTCCTATTTCATTTATCAGGAAGGCGAGGAGCCGGTAAAAAAGAAGTCCATCGATGAGGTAATGGAATATGTAGAAGGCGTTTCCTGAATTCTCATCAAATTCTAATGAACGTTTCACGATCCTCTCATACAGGCGGGGTAAGCTATACCTGTAATGAACAAACGAGAGGATGAGATATGATGAAAAAAATAATGACAGGACTTACAGCGGTGGCACTGCTGACAGCATGCGGACAGATGGAGAGTGTGGAGCCGGATAATGGCGGGACAACCGCTTCTGAACAAAATGTAGAAACCGAGATGAGTACAGAAAACGAGGACGATCAGGCTGCTGATGAGGAACCTGCGGCAAACAATGAAACAGCGGAAGAAGCGCAGGAAAATGAGACGGCGGACGAATCCGCCAAAGAGGCCAACACAGAAGAAGAGGAGGCCGCGGCATACGAGGCAGAGGTGGATGAATTTGATCTGGACTTGGAATGGAAAAACGGCGATGAGTGGGAGTACGACTACCGAGCTGACCGCGATAACGAAACAGATATCGAACGGGACGGGGACGAATCGGTCCGGGGAGAAGCCGCAGCACAGGAAATAGAAGAATTGCTAGCAGCCGTTGACATTCACAAGGACCGCTCCATTGAAGAGATGCGTGATGATATCCTCGCTCACATCGATATGCCGCTCGAGGAGCTTGATGATATCGAAATTGAAATGAAGCTTGCTTCCGGAGAAGAGCTGCAGGTGGATCAGGAAAATATCGCCGGTACAGAGCCGGGAGCGGTGCGGGAGCTGGACATAGATATCGATTTTACAAACGGTGAGGACTTGGAATACGACTATGAAGCGGACGATCCGGAGGCTGAAATAGAGCATCGTGACGGAACAGAAGTGGAAGGACGTGAAGCTCTTGAGGAGATCGAATCTTTGCTTGGCGCGATTCAACTGCAGACGAACCGTCCGATTCGTGATATGAAAGACGAGCTGGTCACCGAGCTGGACCTGGATGAATCAGAAATCGAAAAAATAGAAGTAGAAGTAAAATGGGAATCTGGAGAAGAAATGAAGTGGAAGCATAAAACATCCTGATTTTATCATCATAAGCAGAACGGCTTCGAAGCAATACAGAGCCGTTCTGCTTTTTTTTTGAAGCAAACAGCTTTACTTTTCATGAAGAGCAGGATAAGATGGTCTCAACAACAAAAGTTTCCTTAGGGAAACATCGTGGCTGTACATAAACATATATAAAGAGGGATGACGAATGAAAAAGTTGATTTGGCTGCTGCCGGCGCTGCTGCTGGCCGCCTGCGGAGAAGCAGAATCCGGAGGCAGCAATGAAGAAGAGGATTTATATATTACAACAAGCTTTTCCGTGCTCGGTGACATTGCTGCCACGGTTGCAGGCGAGCATGCGGAAGTTGATTACATCGTGCCGATCGGCGAAGAGCCGCATGAGTACGAGCCGGTACCAAGTGATTTCCGTAATGTGAATGAAGCAGATGTGTTCTATGTAAACGGTTTGGGGCTGGAAGAGTGGCTGCAGCGGGTGGTCGAAAATGCTGCGGACACCGATGTTGTGGAGACGTCTACCGGCGTTAAGGAAATTCCGCTTGAGGGCGAAGAGGGCGTCGACCCGCACGCATGGCTGAGTCCAGCAAACATTCCTTACTATGTAGACAACATCGTCGCAGATCTGTCCGAGCGGGCGCCGGACGCCGCTGCCGATTTTGAAGCAAACGGCGAACAGCTGAAGCAGGAAGCAGAGGAGCTGTCGGCGCAAATTGAAGAAGAGCTTGCAGACATTCCAGAAGAGCAGCGGCTGATTGTCGTCAGTGAAAATGCCTTTAAGTATTTCGGGGCTGATTTTGATATCGACACCGACGGCATCTGGGAACTGAACTCGCACGAAGAAGGCACGACCGGCCAGATGAACCGGATCATAGACGTGATTCAGGATCGCGGCGTCCCGGCAGTATTTGTCGAGTCAACCGTTGATCCGCGCTACATGGAAACCGTATCTGATAACTCCGGCGTGCCGATTGCCGGCGAAGTCTACACCGATGCTGTCGGTGAAGAAGGAAGCGGAGCAGAAACGTACCTCGATATGCTGCGCCACAACGCATCGGTGTTTGCAGAGGGATTAACAGAATAAACAAAGAGGAGCCGGCGGTTGCGGCTCCTCTTTTTAGTGCGATCGCTGAAACACGTCCAGCTAGCTAGAGTTTTTGTGAGAGCCGCGGTCAAACGTAACAGACAGCGGCTTGAAAGCAACTTAACAGATCTTTATAACGAAAAAACGACAAGTCAGCCGCTTAAAAATAACGTAAGGCTTACAGAAAGCGACAAGTACCTGACTGAACCAATATGGCGGTATTTGCATAAGAGTGCATGAAATATGGGAAGAGGAGCCTTAGAAAGGTGAACTATTATCAACTATGAGTTTTACTGACTTCTAATTTTCCTTCGAAAGCTGCTACATACCGATCAAAGATCTCTTCGTATGAATAGGATTTTGGACTTCGGGCAAGCAAGCGGGATTGCTTAGTAGCTGCTTCCGTTAACGCCTTCAAATCATCGCGCTTTACTCCGAAGTGTGTTAGATCAGCTGGGATTTGCACATCTTCTACAATAGATTTTAGTTCTAATACAGCGGCTTTTGCTGCTTCCTCTTCTGACATATCTTCTTCATAAACATTCAAGGCCTGAGCCATCATATTCATTTTAGGGGTAGCGTAGGGCCAAATGAAATCAAAAATATATGGAAGAAGTACAGCGTTGGCTTCACCATGGGGCACCTTAAACATACCGCCGAGCGGGTATGCTAATGCATGGACACCAGAGACACCTGCGTTATAAAAACTTAACCCTGCTATCATACTGCCCCAAGCCATATTGGATCTGGCTTCTTTATTGGACCCATCTCTCACTGCTTGCCTGATACTGCTGGAAATGAGCTGAATCGCTTTCATAGCTAATGTGTCTGTTAAAGGAGTAGCATTCACGGATACTAAGGCTTCAACCGCATGAGTAAGCGCATCGACTCCAGTTGCTGCAGTAATAGAAGCGGGAACGGTATAAGTCAAGGCGGGGTCGACTACGGCAGCATCGGCTAACAAATATTCATGCGTTAACACATCTTTTGTATTCTCCAGAGAAAATACTGCGATGTCTGTGATTTCAGCCCCAGTTCCAGCAGTGGTGGGAATTAATATTTTTGGGAGCCCTTTATGCTGGAACGATTTGGTGCCGCTTAAGTTTAAATAATCTTCTATAGAGCCTTCATTCCCATGCATAACAGCAGCTGCACTGGCTATATCCAGAGCACTCCCGCCTCCAACACCAATCACCAGGTCAGCCTGAAAATCCTTTAAAGCCGCTACTGCATGATCGCCAATGTGAATCGGCGGTTCCGGCTGTAAATCCTGATAGACGTAATAGGTAATCCCTTCTTGATCAAGCTCATCAGTTACAGGTGTTGTAATACCTGCTTTGACAACCCCGGGATCTGCAAAAACAAATACTCGTTCAGCCCCAAAGGATTTTACTAGGTTGGGAAGTTGTTTTACAGCCGCTTCACCGGCTTCGATACGTAAAGGTGATACAAATGAAAATGACATCGTTTAAAACCTCCAACTATTATCCGGTTTTCACCGTGGATTTACGTTCAAAAGGCACACTAACATCATGCTTCGCAGAAGTGGCCAAGGTTACAAAATACATCGTAGACATGCTGATGATGACACCTAGTCCAGCTGCACCAAATGGATTAGCGAAATCAAATCCGAAAGGCAAATAGATGATCCAATAAGAAATGGTGCCAGCCAAGAGGGACGAAATAGCTGCACTTTTTGTAGCTCTTTTCCAAAGGGCACCCACAATTAGCGGTCCGGCAGTAGCTGCCATGATACCTCCTATTCCTATCCACATAAATACAGATAAAAATTCGGGAGGAGACCAGGCAATAAAGATGGCTGCAATGATCACTATAAATGTACTGTATCTGCTGATCAGAAGTTCGTTTCTTTCTGCTTTCTCTTTTGTAATCCGCAGCTTTGGAACAATAGATTTTCGATATAAATCATTTGCAAGAAGTTGGGTTAAGGAGACGATTAGCCCATCCGAAGTCGACATAATTGCTGATAAAACAGCTACTGCGAAGAAAGCGGCAATGACTGGTGGAAACAGTTCGCTGAATAAAACAGGGATAATCTGGTCAGGATGGATACCGGCATCACCGCCGATGACTGCGATTCCCAGCATACCGCCAAGTGCCATTAGTGGCAAAATGGTAGCGATAATCGTACAGTACATGATCAACTTTTTTAGATCTTTTCCAGATTTAACTGCCATGAATTTATTTCCCAAATGAGGCAGCACAGCAAAAGGAAGGTGAGCGATAAACAATAAGCCTACGAGCCATAAAGAGCCATATGTTGCATCCCCTGGTAAAAAAAGTTGATTGAAACCACCTTCAGGACGCTCCTGACTGATGGTCGAGAGCATTTGCTGGAAGTTCCCTCCAGTTCCAAAACTGGTTAAAAATGTAGTGAAGACAACTACAGCAATAATCACCATCAAGAAACCTTGAATAGCATCGGTAATAATATCTGAGTGAGAGCCTCCCATAAATACATAGATGGCAAGAACTACAGCTGTTAAGATGAGCCCTGTTCCATAGTTAATGCCCATCATCGTCTGGAACATCGTTGCAGCTGCAACAAATTGAGAAACCACGTAAAAGATCAGCAAGATTGAGATGATCGTCAGTGCTAGTCTTAAAAAATCACTTTGGAATCGTTCACCAATAAACTCTGGAATCGTTCTTGTTCCAAATTTATCACCGTAGCGCTTGATTACCTTTGCTACAAAAACCATTCCTATAACAGTCGCTATCGGGTAGAGGAGCGGATACCACAGCGAAGGTGTACCGATGGAATATGCCAGCCCGGGCATACCCATGAAAGTAGATCCGCTGGAGATGCCTGCTGCAATAACCAATGCCACTACAAGAGGACCGTAGCTGGAGCGGGCAGTAGCAAAATCATCTGGTGTATTAGTACGTTTCATTCCTACCCAGCCCATTGCCAGCATAAGAAGAATAAACAGACTCATGAATATCCAGGAAAACGTAATAATTGTCGTATCCATTTACGAAACCTCTTTTCTTTTTTTATTCTTCTTCATCTACTAATCTTGTTTTAAAAAGAAGCAGTGCCATGCCAATCCATGTACCGATAATTAACGTGCCCATAATAAAAAGAAAAGTCATCCAATCGCCTCCTTGGCAGATACATGCTCTAATATTTCAGGGTGCTTTTTTAAAGGTTCTTCACTGTTTGACAAAGGCTCGTACAGAAAAAGAGCATCTTTTTTCAGCCAACGTGTTTGCTTGACATAATACTCAAATGGAACATACACCAGCGTTGAATACTGAAGCGTAATATCAGGTATTTTCCAGGAACGGGCTTTATGCAGATAAAATCTTCTAAGCATTTCGAACGCATCTTCTTCAGCTTCGTTAAAAGATACTGCTGAAGTCATCACAGATCTTGGTAACGCTTTCATAATTGTCGTATGTGGGGGAACCGCAAAACTGGTTCCTCCTTTAACCAAGTTGGTCATTAACGCGCGCTTCTCTGTTTGCGGAGAAAATAGTGTTCGATATGATGATCGCCATACTGAAAGTAGATAAGGGTAGTACAATTGTCTTCTCGTTGAAGTTGGTTGAAAGGTGATAGTGGTAATCTCCATTTCAGATCCTCCTAAGATTGGTAATTGATGCTGATCATCTTCAGTTCAGCCATTTCCCTCATCGCGTACTTGACTCCTTCTCTGCCATAACCGGATTGTTTTACACCTCCATAAGGCATGTGATCAAATCGTAATGTTGGAACATCATTGATGAGTACTTGACCAGTCTCAAGTTCATGAGCCATTTGCATAGCTTGAGATAAGTTATTAGTAAATACGCCGGCATTCAATCCATAGTGGCTGTCATTCATCGCCTCTAAAGCTTCTTGGCTATCACGCACTTCGTTGATTAAAACTACGGGACCGAATACCTCTGCACAAGAAATGGAGGCGGTGGCCGGAACACGTTCAAGAACTGCTGGTGTTATTCCGTTATCTTTTTTCTCCCCCCCTGTAAGCAAAGAGGCTCCTTGCTCTACAGCTTCTCCAATCCATTTAAAAACTCGTTCTTGAGAGCGTTTATTTATCAAGCTGGAGACATCCGTTTCCTGCTCTTCAGGTGCACCAAATCGAAGTTTTTCTGTAAACGTTACAAACGCTTTTTTGAATGATGAAGCTACTTCCTCATGCACATAGATGCGCTGGGTGCTAAGGCAAACTTGTCCATTATATGCAAAAGCTCCCTGAACCGCTTTTTGAGCTACAGTCTCTACATCGGTAATGGAGCGGTCAACATACATAGGGGAGTTGCTCCCTAGCTCTAACGTTACTCGCTTTAGACCTGCCTGACTTTTAATTAGTTTTCCTACCTCAGGGCTTCCAGTAAAGGATATTTTTTTCACGCGATCGTCTTCCAGCAGCACCTTTCCAAGAGAAACTCCATCACCGGGAACGACCGATAAAGCTCCTTTTGGAAAACCGGATTTAGTTAATACTTTTGCTAAATATAAAGCAGAGAGAGGGGTTTGTTCACTGGGTTTAATAATTATAGGATTTCCAGCTGCAAGAGCTGGTCCTACTTTATGCACTGTCAAATTTAAAGGGAAGTTAAACGGTGTAATAGCTCCAATAACCCCAATAGGCTGAAAAATAGTATACGCATCTCGCCCTTCACCACCAGCTGCTGCATCTAAAGAAAGATATTCACCATCCAGTCGCTTTGCTTCTTCGCCGGCGAACTGTAAAGTCTGCACAGTTCGGTCCACTTCAGCTAAGGAAGCTTTTAATGGTTTACATGCTTCTTTGCTGATGGTTAGTGCGACTTCCTCTTTCTCTTGCTCAATGAAAGAAGCTGCTTTAAAAAGCATGTCTGCGCGTTCTTTTTTCGTTAGCTTTTTAAGCTTTGGGAATGCAGCATGCGCAGCCTCAATCGCTTGTTTCATCATATCTGGAGTAGAATCAGGCACTTGTGCTAGTTTGTCTTCTGTATGGGGATGAAAAATATCATATGTTTTATCAACGTACGTTTCTTCGCCATTTAAAAACCAACCTCTAGTAGTTTCTGTTAGTTGCATGTCAACTCTCCCTTTCTATGAATACGTATTCAAGAAAACTTAAAGTGAATCCCCGATTATAACAATCGGGGCTTTGTTGTCTTTCGATCATATAATGCTGGTTCTAGTGTGATCTGAACATCTTCATTAGCTGGTTTTTCCATTAATTCAATTAAGTGTTCAGCACTTATCAAACCAAGATTTTTAGGACCTTTTTGTCCAATAGATGTAAGCTGAAATGACCGGTGATTTGCTAAGCTCACGTTGTCCATACCACAAATTGAAACATCGTCTGGAATACTATAGCCAATTTGCTGTAGCTTATCCATTGCAAAAATAGCGATGGCATCAGTAGCTGCAAAGATGGCTGTTGGTGGTTTCCTGCTGCTCATAATGTCTAAAACAGCCTGATGAACAGCAGCTTCAGTTGTATTGGTTTCCTTTATCAGGTCTAGAGTGAGGTCCATTCCAGTTATTCGCTTGTATTCATCTAAAAATCCTTGCTTTCGACCATGAAAGGTCGAGGTATAGTTAGGACCGCTGACGACAGCCAGCCTTTCGTGTCCTAGCTCCAGTAAATGATTCGCAGCTAGTCTGCCAGACTCGATATTGTTGATTTCTACAAAATTACCACCTTTATTATGACGGCGATTATACATGACGACAGGAATGTCAAGGGCTTGAAGGTCGTCAAAAACCGGATCTTCTCTGAAAATTGAAGATAAAAGAATACCATCTACTCGTTCAGACAGTACAGCGTCATAAATAGGCTTGTTTTCATCGGTGTGTTCGAAAAAGACCATCGTGCGATACCCTTTGGACTCTGCATAGTTCACAATGGAAGTCGTAGTTTCCACGAAAAATGGATTATGCAAGGGGCCCGAAATTAGTGCGATCGTCCGTGTTCTATTGCTGACAAGAGACCTGGCGACAGAGTTTGGCCTGTAGTTCAACGCTCTCATTGCCTCCTGCACTTTTAAAACATTCTCACTATTTACTTTAGAAGGCTCGTTTAAAACACGGGAAACGGTGGATTGTGACACTCCGGCATACCTAGCTACATCTTTTGACGAAACCAATGGACATCTCTCCTGAAACATTCTTGAATACGTATTCAAGAAGTTAGTTTTCATAATAAAGCGCTTACAACAAGAAGTCAATACAGAAAATGAAATTTTCTGATTTTTTATTTACGGCTGAAACACGTCCAGCTTGCTGATCCGCTCTACGGCTTCCTGAATCCGTTCTTCCGGCTGGACGAGACCGACGCGCAGAAACCCTTCTCCTGACGGACCGAATCCGCTGCCTGGTGCGGTGACGACATGGGCTTCGTGAAGCAGCTTGTCAGCGAACGTTTCCGAAGTCCAGCCGTTGGGTACGGGGAGCCAGGCGAAAAATGATCCCGCCGGAGCAGGAACCTCCCAGCCGGCGTCGCGCAGGCCGCTGATAAGCAGATCCCGTCTTTTTTTATACGTGGCCGTAAGCTCCAGTACGCTGTCCTGCGGTCCGTTCAGCGCATCAGCGGCGGCATGCTGCACGGCGCCGAACAGGCTCACGTACAAATGGTCCTGCAGCAGGTTCAGGTGCTTGATGACAGAGGCATTGCCGACGGCGAATCCGACCCGCCAGCCCGCCATGTTAAAGGCCTTTGACATCGTAAACATTTCCACCCCGATGTCTTTCGCCCCCGGAGTTTCCAGAAAGCTGACCGGTTTTTCTTCAAAGCCGATCGTCCCGTACGCAAAATCATGGCAGACGCAGAGGTCGTGCCGTTCGGCGAGGGAGACCGTTTCCTCAAAAAAGCGGCTGTTCGCGACTGCGGCAGTCGGGTTGTTCGGGTAGTTTAAGAACATCAGCTTTGCTTCATCCAGCACGCTGCTGTTGAGCTGACCGAAGTCCGGTAAAAACTGATTTTCCTGTTTGAGCGGCATAAACGTAACGTCTGCACCGGCCATCGACGTACCGGAAAGGTAGTCGGGGTAGCCGGGATCCGGCAGCAGGGCACGGTCGCCCGGATTCAACAAGCACTGACTGATTTCAACAAGACCCGTTTTCGCACCGGAAAGTACGGCGACCTCCGTTTCCGGATCGAGCGTGACACCGTGCTCGCGCTTGTAATACGCGGCGACAGCCTCCTTTAAAAACGCCCAGCCGGTAAATGGGGAATATTTATGATAGAGCGGATGTTCTGCAGCATTCTGGAGGGATTGGACGACGTGCTCCGGCGTTGGCAGATCCGGATTTCCCTGCCCAAGATTAATGACATCATGGCCTTCCTGTTTCAAAGCGGCAGCCGTGCCGGCAAGCTTGGCAAAAAACTGCTCCGGCAGCTGCTGGAGCATCGATGATGGTGCAAATGTGCGGCTCATAGCATCGGTCCTTTCTTCATCTGTTTCCTTTAGTGTACGGAAAAGGGAGCGGAATCGTAAACAAAAGCTTCGACTCTCGTCAGGCAGAACCCTTTTTCGGGTATGTAGAAAAGAGTAAGATAGAGGAAGGCGCGTTCCAGCCAGGAACCAGACGGGAGAGGACATCATGCCAGACGACATACGAAAAGGCCCGCTCGTCGCCGTGTTGCTGACAGGTACGTTCGTTGCGATTTTAAACCAGACGCTGCTTGTCACAGCGATCCCGCCGATTATGAGGGATCTTGGAATCGATGCGAATACGGCGCAGTGGCTGAATACGATTTTTATGCTCGTAAACGGAATTATGATTCCGATTACAGCCTTTTTAATAGGAAAATATACGACGAGAGCATTGTTCATGACGGCGATGAGCCTGTTTGCACTCGGGACGCTCATTGCCGGGCTTTCGCCGAACTTTGAAATGCTGATCGCCGGGCGGATCGTCCAGGCATCCGGCGCCGGAATTATGATTCCGCTGATGCAGACGGTGCTATTTATGGTCTTCCCGGTTGAAAAGCGGGGACAGGCGATGGGGCTTGTCGGGTTGGTCATTGCGTTTGCTCCGGCGATCGGCCCAACGCTCTCCGGATGGGTCGTCGACCAGTATCCGTGGCGGGCGCTGTTTTTCATCGTGCTGCCGATTGCGGTTATCGATTTGATCGTCGCGTACTTCGTACTGAAAAATGTGACGAAGCGGACCTTTCCGAAAATTGACCGGCTCTCGATAATGCTGTCGACACTTGGCTTCGGCGGTCTGCTTTACGCCTTCAGCAGCGCCGGTTCAACGGGCTGGGGAAGCACGCAGGTGCTCGCCTCTGTATCCGTCGGCGCCGTAGCGCTGTTTTGGTTTATCAGCCGTCAGCTGAAGCTGACGGAGCCGATTCTTGAATTCCGCGTCTTCCGCTACGGCATCTTCACGATTTCCAACATCATTGGCGTCGTGCTGTTTATGTCGATGATCGGGGCAGCGACGATTCTGCCGATCTACATGCAGGACATGCTCGGCTTCAGCGCATTTCAGTCTGGGCTGATGCTGCTGCCGGGAGCCATTTTGATGGGTGTGTTCAATCCGATCACCGGGCGTATTTTTGACAAGGTTGGAGCCAGGTGGCTTTCGATCAGCGGCATGGCGCTCTTAACGGTGATGACATTTCTCTTTACGAGACTGACGGAAGATACGTCGTTTGCCTACATGGCGACGGTGCACGCCTTCCGGATGCTTGCGCTGGCCATGGTGATGATGCCGGTCACTACAGCCGGATTAAACCGGCTGCCGGAGCATCTGATTCCGCACGGCACGGCGATGAACAACACGCTCCGCCAGGTCGGGGGCTCGCTCGGCACCGCCTTTCTCGTGACGATGATGACCGTCGGGGCAGCGGCCTCCGGAAACGGCATCTCCGAAAACGAGGCGATGATTCAGGGAGTGAACATTTCTTTCTGGGTCGCGACCGGCCTGTCATTTATCGGCTTCGTGATCGCGATGTTTATCAAAAATCCAGCTTCTAAACAACAGGAAGAAGCATAAGAGAGCGGTGCCGGAGATTGACCTCCGGCACCTTTTTCAAGGGAGCAGCGGATTTTCATAAGTCGGAGTTTTCGACTTGTAAACTGGTGACAGCAACGCATAAAGAGGTAGTGGATACGCATAAAGCGGGAACCCGTTGCGGATAAGGGTCTCCAGTTACGCATACGGGGGAGAACGATGGTTAAAAAAGGTCGCCAGCGGCAGTTTCACGTAAAGCGGTTGAGCTTCCTCGTAAAACGAGAAAACCTCCTCATAACGTGCCGTCTCCTCCTCACAAAAAGCAGAAGCATCCTCATAAAGCGGGAACCCGTTGCGAATAAGGGCCTTCAGTTACGGATAAGGGTCTGACTGATACGAACAGCTGCCGCTTCCCGCACCCCCATTCCCGTCTACAATAGTCCTGTGCAGTCCGAGTAGTTGCACAATCGTTTGCACAACGATAGCCGCAACAGGTCTTATGCCATTCTGCTGAACTTGACAGACAGCGTTGCAAGAAAAAGAAAAACAGGCTAACGTCATAAATGAAAGCGATTTCATAAAAGAGAGGATGGTTTCATGAAAAAGACGTTGCTGACTGGATTGGCGTTTTTCATGCAGATGCCGGCGGGCACAGCGCTTGCAGAAGCAGAAAATGGCACGATGATGCAGTATTTTGAATGGCACCTCGAAAATGACGGAGAGCATTGGAATCGAATGAATGCGGAAGCGGAGGCGTTGAGCGATGCCGGCATCACGGCGCTTTGGATTCCGCCTGCTTATAAAGGCTCCGGACAGGGGGACGTTGGATACGGAGCCTACGACTTGTACGATCTCGGTGAATTTAATCAAAAAGGTACCGTGCGGACAAAGTACGGAACGAAGGCAGAGCTGGAATCAGCCATCAGCGAAGTGCAGTCTCAGGGAATCCAGGTATACGGCGATGTCGTCATGAATCATAAAATGGGGGCAGATTTTACAGAGCCAGTGGAGGCGGTGCAGGTAAATCGCTCCAACAGGATGCAGGACATTTCCGGTGCTTATGAAATTGAAGCGTGGACCGGCTTTGACTTTCCGGGGAGAGACGGGGTGTATTCTGATTTTCAGTGGCGCTGGTTTCATTTTAACGGCGTAGACTGGGACGCCCGGTATGAAGAAGATCACCTTTTCCGCTTGACACATACAGGCTGGAATTCCGACGTCGATCTGGAAAATGGCAATTACGATTATCTGCTCGGAGCAAACATTGATTACAGCCACCCGGAAGTCCGGGAAGAGATGATGAACTGGGGCAGCTGGTTTACGGACGAGCTGAATCTCGATGGCTACCGGCTGGATGCAGTGAAGCACGTACCCGCCTGGTACATGAATGACTGGGTCGGCTTTCAGCGTAACGAAGCAGAGCAGGATTTGTTTGTCGTCGGTGAATACTGGGCGGATGATCTGGGTGCGATTGAGAGCTACCTGGAGCGGATGGACTGGGATGTATCCATGTTCGACGTACCGCTGAACTACAATTTTTATGAAGCGTCGAGAACAGGCGGCAGCTACGATATGCGCAACCTGTTAGACGGCTCGCTCGTTGAAACGCATCCGATGCATGCGGTGACGTTTGTCGACAATCATGATACGCAGCCGGGAGAATCGCTGGAATCATGGGTGGACGACTGGTTTAAACCGCTTGCCTACGCCGTTATTTTGACGCGTGAAGGCGGCTATCCGTCTGTTTTTTACGGGGACTATTACGGCATTCCCAACGACGGCATCGGCGCAAAGCAGGAAATGCTCGATACGCTGCTGGAAGCGAGGCAGGATTACGCATATGGTGCGCAGCATGACTATTTTGACCACTGGGATGTCGTCGGCTGGACACGTGAAGGAAGCAGCAGTCATCCCGGATCCGGCATGGCAGCGGTTATGTCCAATGGCCCCGGCGGATCAAAGTGGATGTATGTAGGCAGAGACCGGGCCGGCGAAACGTGGAGCGATATGACGGGTAATCACGGCGCGTCTGTCACCATTAACAGCGACGGCTGGGGAGAATTCCATACGGACGGCGGAGCTGTATCGATTTATGTGCAGCAATAGGGAGTCGGCTCACACTAAAAAAGCGCTGAAACAGGGGACAACCTTGTTTCAGCGCTTTTTTTATCCCGGCTGCTTATAAGCTCAGTTCTCGTGACCGGCGATGTCGTTTAAGACGGATTTCACGCTTTGATATGTTGGATAGTCCGCGAGGTTGATGTTCTGTTCAATGATCATCTGAGCTGTTTCGGAGCGAATACCGCTTACGATAACCTTCAGTCCGACGAGCTTCATCGAATCGAGAATCATAAACAAATGGTCGGCTACCTCCTGGGTGATTTCATACGCGCCGGAAAAATCAACGATGATCGTCTGTGTTTTCGATTCGGTCAGGCGTGGGAGCGTATTTTCGAGCAAGCTGCTCGTGCGCCGCTGGGTCAGATTGCCGATGAGCGGCAGCACGGAAATGCGGTCGCGTACAGGAACAATTGGCGCAGAAAGCTCCAGCATTTCCTTTCGCATCTGCTCGAGCTGCTCCTGATAGCGGCTGTTGTAGTTCGATGTCGTAGTGTTAATCACTTCATCGAACACTTCGACGACGCTGTTGATCAGCTGATAGCAGCTCATCGACGTGTGCTCGGCTTTCCCCTGCAGCCGTTTCAGCAGTTCCATGCGCATCTGATTTAAGTAACCGGTCATATCTTCAATTTCCAGTCCGCCTTCTGCAGCGCGGTTATGTGTATCATAGTCCAGTTTATCGAGCGGTGTGGCCCCGTTTTTCCCTTCAAGCCGGCGCCGGATCGTCTCCATTAGCCCATAAGATAGACGGTAGTGCATCTCATAGCTGTTTTCGTCCTCATGTAAAAATGGAGA
Organism: Bacillus daqingensis; assembly: GCF_042654445.1. Lineage (NCBI taxonomy): Bacteria > Bacillati > Bacillota > Bacilli > Caryophanales > Bacillaceae > Bacillus > Bacillus daqingensis. Next base: position 24,712 of record NZ_JBHSGK010000009.1, on the reverse strand, counting down.
GCTTTCCCGCAGACTTTCCATCAAATCGGCGGTTAAGCCGTCCAAATCCTCAAATATTTCCGCTTCCTGAACAGACATCGTCATTCGATCACCTTTATTCTTAATAGATTCAGAGTCCATATTACTAGATGGAGGCAAAAATTACAATCGATGACTGCGCTCATGACGCACCCGTAGCAGGCAGAAACGTTACTTGATTTTTAGCAGACTGCTTGCCTTCCACGAGCGCCTGATCGGCTCTGGACAGCGTTTGCTCCAAGGAAGAATCGACTTCGGTCAGGCCGCCTGTGAAGGAAAGGCCCTGCGGCTCTGGCAGCTCATTAATCGCGAGTGCCATACGGCGTACCGCCTGCTCGACCTCTGATTTATCGCCATCAGGAAAATAAAGTAAAAATTCTTCGCCGCCCCACCTGGCTGCCATAGCGTTTGCCGTCATTTCCGCTTTAATAATTCCGGCCGCCTGAGCCAAGGCGTGGTCACCAGCAGTTTGACCGAGCTCGCCATTGATTTTTTTAAAATCATCCAAATCAAGCAGCGCCAAATAGCCGGATTTCCCCTGGTCCAGAGCTTCCTGCATCTGTACGTACATCCAACGCCGGTTGAACAGGCCAGTCAGGGGGTCAAACCGCTCGGCGGCTTCCAGTTCCATGCTTTTTTGATCGTGCATGCGCTTATAAAACAGCAGGCAAATAAAAAAGATCGCAAATATCATAAATACGTTCATCGTCAAAATGGTCTGGAGTACACTCGGCGGAAAATATCCGGTATTAGCGGGGGCAATCAAAAAGATGAGAAAGAAAAACGAAACGGCAGCAGTATTTAAGACTACCTGCCAGGCGAACGGCAGAAAAATCAGGGTCAGAACAGGAAAATTTAATATAAACAAATGAAGGCCGGCGGCTGTACCGACGAGGTAAGAGCCGATGGTGATATGGACAATTGTGTTAACGAGCTGGGTGACCGCAATCTGCTTATACTGCTCCTTTTGCACAAGCGGCAGCAGCAGGAAAACGACGATCGTGCTGACCACGTGCGCACTCGCCAAAATCCAGTCTCCAGAAAAAATGTTGAGGATCATCAGAATCAAGTGGACCGACCAGTTTAGATAAAGAAAACGGGTCATCAGCTTCTGCAGCGGCGTGTAGGCGTTAGTTGCAGCATGATTCACAGCACTCATCCTCCAAATTTGATAAGAAAAACACGTCTCAGGTCCTATTGAAAAATAGTTCGTTACTATAATAATAACGTAAATTGCTAAAAAATCAATCCGCCCATTTTCGCAGAATGGCTGCTGCCCGAAATGAGGGCGCTGTTTTAAGCAGCTATGTCCCGCAGGAGTGTGTGTTTGTACAATTTATGGAAGGGAATGAGAGTGGAAACAGGAAAGGAGTGTCCTGCATGAGCGATGTAAGGCTGATTCCATATAAGGTGGAAAAACGGTTTCGAACAATGTCGGACGTACCGCGCGGAATTGAAATGGTAGAGGCCCCTGCTTTCTGGAACACAGCAGGTAAAGGAAGCGGACACGTTACAGCTGTCATTGATACGGGCATTTCTCTAAACCATCCGGACTTAGAGGATCGGATCGTGGGAGGAAGGAACTTTTCGCAGGATGACGGGGGAGACCCGGAGAGCTATGACGACTATAACGGTCACGGCACGCACGTTGCAGGTACGATCGCAGCAGCTGAAAATGGGTCCGGCGTAGTCGGTGTGGCTCCGGAAGCGAAGCTGCTCAGCTTAAAGGCACTTGATCAAAACGGTGGCGGTTCGATGCAGTCGGTCGTTGACGCGATCCACTATGCAGTAGACTGGGAAGGTACTGACGGAGAGCGAGTGCGTGTGATCTGCATGTCGCTTGGAGGACCGGAAGATCTTCCGGAACTGCACGAGGCAGTGAAGCGGGCCGTGTCAGAACGGATCGCAGTCGTCGTCGCAGCTGGCAATGAAGGCGATGGCAATCTGGATACAGACGAGTTTGCTTATCCAGGCGCTTATAATGAAGTCATTCAAGTCGGCGCAGTCAATTTTCAAGGTGAGCTGACGGAGTTTACAAACACGAACGATGAAATTGATCTCGTTGCCCCTGGTCATAACATTCTCTCCACGTACCTCGACGGCGGCTACTCGGAGTTGAGCGGAACGTCAATGGCAGCTCCGCACGTAGCCGGTGCGATGGTGCTGCTGCTTCACTGGGCCGAAGAAGGCTTTGGACGGCGTATTTCAGAGGCAGAAATGTACGCACAGCTGATCCGCCGTACAACACCGCTCGGAAATCCGCTGACAGCTGAAGGAAATGGTCTCCTTATGCTCGGTCTGGTGGAACGAATTGCCGCCTGGACCGGTGAACAGCCGGCGGCCCCATAAGCAGAGGAGGAACGAATGATGGCAGTTGATATAGAGTTTACATTTATTGATACGAATCATGTGACCCTGCACACCGCACTCGCCGGACCGAAGGACGGCGAACTCGTTGTTTTGCTGCACGGCTTCCCGGAGTTCTGGTACGGCTGGCGCCATCAGATCGAAGCGCTTGCGGAGGCAGGCTACCGGGTCGCGGTGCCAGACCAGCGCGGCTACAATTTAAGCAGCAAGCCCGATGGTGCATCGCTTTACACTGTTGATCTGCTCCGCGACGATGTTGCCGGTTTGATCGAGCAGCTTGGCTATCAGGAGGCGTACTGGGTCGGCCACGACTGGGGAGGCGCAGTTGCGTGGTATGCGGCAGCGACAAAGCCGAAGCTCGTCAAAAAACTGACGGCGATTAACATTCCGTATCCCGGAGCGATGGGCAAGGCGCTGCTTCGATATCCGCCGCAGCTGTTGAAAAGCTTATACATGGCGTTTTTCCAGATACCGGAGCTTCCCGAAAAGCTGATGCAGACGGATGATCTGGAGCAGATGAAAAAAGGCATCGCGATGGCAGCCAACCCGGGAGCGTTTACCGAAGACGATCTCGATCGCTACAAAACCGCCTGGGCGCAGCCCGGTGCTTTGACCGGCATGCTGAACTGGTATCGTGCCATTTGGCGAAAAGAGATCCGTCCCGATCTCGTGCAGGTGCCGGTGCGGATTCTCTGGGGGCTGGGGGATCCGTTTCTGCACAAAACGACGGCGAAGGTGAGTCTTGAGTACTGCGCGAAGGGCGAGCTGATCTATATTGACGATGCCACCCACTGGGTTCATCATGAACAGCCGGACGTCATCAACCGACTGATGCTGGAGTTTTTGCAGCAGGAAAAAACGTAAGACCAGAAGTCACTAAGGTACCTTTCGACTTACGAAAGGTGCCTTTTTTTATGCCTTCAGCTTCCAACTAAGTGCTCCGGTGCCGATATTAGAACCGGAGGACAAGGGCCTCTGCCACCATACGAAGAGGGGGAGAAGATCGTGACGCTGAAAGCAAAGCTGCTTGGCGCATTTTCGGTCGTTGTTGTCATTATTTTTGTTATTGGAGGACTGGCGCTCTCAAGCCTCAGTTCGATGAATCAAAACGGGGAAACCATGTATGAGGATCGCGTGATGGCATTAAGCTACCTGATCGACATCGTGCAGCATGCCGAAATGGCCAGGGGTGAAATGTTGACATCCCTATTGACAGGAGAAGCACTGCGGGCAGAGGAGGCCCTTGGTGAACTGGAATATGTAGATGGTGTCCTGGAAGCATATGCAGGAACGTATTTAACGTCAGAGGAAGCCGAAGCGCTGAGCCAGCTGGAATCAGAGTGGCTGGATTTCTCAGCAGCATTACAGTTTATGAATGAGGAAATTCAAAATGGAAATGTGGAGGCTGCTACCCGCTTTACAGAAACGGCAGCAACAGAGTTTGCACAGGTGGAGGAAACGCTGGAGTCCTTGATCGTGATTAATGAAGGAGTTGCGGGGGAACTCAATGCCGCAAACCAGTCTTTGTTTGAGCAAAGCCGTATGTTAATGATTGCAGCGGCCGTTGCTGCGGTTATCGCTGCAGCAGGTCTCGGTATCTTTCTCGGGCGCTCGATCGGCGGAGCAGCAAGCCGGGTGTCGGATTATATGAAATCAGTGGCTGCGGGGGATTTGACGCGGGAGCCGCTTCAGGTCAACCGAAAGGACGAGCTTGGTGAGCTGATGACATCCGCTAACACGATGCAGGAAAGCTTGCAAGATGTCCTGCAAGGGGTCGCAGATGCCTCCTCTGATGTGACGCAGAACAGCGAGGAACTGCTTCAATCCGTGGATGAAATGCGAAATGGCAGTGAACAAGTCGCTTCTACGATGGAAGAGCTGGCGTCCGGTGCAGAGCTTCAGGCAGGCAGCGCCGGTACGCTTGCGGAAAGCATTGAGGCGTTTTTGGAGCAGATTGAAGCAAGCCGGATTGCAGGAGAGGCGGCTTCTGAAAATACGAAGGCGGCTGATGAAGCGGCAGCCGTAGGACGCGAACGAATGGTTTCGTCCCTCACGTCGATGGAAGACATTCACGATGCGGTGCGCTCTGCAGTAGCCGACGTACGCGGCCTGGATGAAAAAACGAAAAACATCACGTCGCTCGTGGATATGATTCAAGGTGTGGCGGATCAGACAAATCTGCTTGCGCTGAATGCTGCGATCGAAGCAGCGAGAGCAGGCGAACATGGACGCGGTTTTGCCGTTGTAGCAGATGAAGTGCGCAAACTTGCGGAACAGGTGTCGGTGTCCGTCTCGGAAATTACGAGCATCGTTCACGCGATTCAGCAGGAGTCGGCGGTTGTCGCTGCCGGCCTTGAAAGCGGCTTTAAGAAAGCGGAAGCCGGTGCGGAACAGGTACGCCTGACCGGCGAAGCGTTTGAAACGGTTCAGCAGGCTGCGGCTGCTTCAGCTGAGCGGATGCAGGAGCTGACCGGCCGGCTTGCCGAGGTAACAGCCGGAAGCGGAAAAATCCGCAGTTCGATCAGTGAAGTTGCTTCTGTGTCGCAGCAGTCGGCAGCCGGAATTGAAGAAACAGCTGCTTCAACCGAGCAGTCTCTCAGCTCCATGGAAGAGATTGCTTCCAGTTCCGCAGATCTCGCCCGTCTTGCAGAAAATCTGCAGGAAAAAGTGCAGCAGTTTCAGCTTCGTGCATAATTAAGAACGTTTTCGATTAAAAATGTATACACGCTGACGCTTTTGTCAGGTGACGCATGACAGAGAACGGCAGAAAACGGCTGACAGCAGCCGTTTTCCTTGTTTAATTTGAGCTGAAATCATGTAAGGAAATATGACATACTTTTCAGCTTATTCATAAAAATGTTTTATCAGAATATTGATAATTATGTAATTGTATGATACGCTCTTTTTTATCAGTAATCATTTTCAAATTAATTAAACCATTAGGACGAGAGGGGATCAGTACACATGAAAAAGAAATGGGCAGGTATCGTTTTAGGTACAGCAGCAGTTACAGCACTTGCTGCCTGCGGGGGAAATGAAGATGGGGATATGCCTACATACACGGTGGCGACAGACTCCAACTACGTTCCGTTTGAATTTCTGAATGATGAGACAGGGGAAATGGAAGGCTTCGATATTGACCTGATCAATGCGATTGCCGAAGAAGTTGGCTTCGAAATCGATCTGGAAGTAGTCGAATTCGACGGTATCGTTTCCGGAATGGGAACAGGACGCTATGACATCGGGATTGCCGGCATGACGATCACAGAAGAGCGTGCCGAGAACTTTGAATTCTCACGTCCTTACTACAGTGCCGGTCTGATTCTGGCAGTGCAGCCGGGTGAAGAAGAAATTCAGTCCATCGACGACGTCGACGGTCTGCGTGTCGCAACGCGTGCTGCTACAACGAGCCAGACTTATCTGGAAGAAAACACGGATGCAGAAGTGGTCACGTTCCCAGACATCGTGAACGCTTACCAGGATCTGCAGGCAGGTCGCGTTGATGCCGCTATTTATGACCTTCCAAACGTTCTCTACTACATTGAAACAGAAGGTGTAGGCGAAATGGAAACAGTCGGTGATACGCTCACTGGTGAGCAGTATGGCATTGCCTTCCCGGAAGGCTCCGAGCTGCGTGAAGACGTAGATGCTGCGCTCGAAACACTGATGGAAGATGGCACATATGCCGAAATTTATGAAGAGTGGTTCGGTCAGGAGCCTAACCTCGACCAGCTTGCAGATACAGCAGAAGATGCGATGAATCTGGAGCCGGAAGATGCAGAGGATGCGGACGACGCGGATACTGCAGATGAAGAAGTAAACGACGGCGAAGATGTTGAAAACGATCCAGCAGAAGACAACGAAGAAGACAACAACGAGTAACACACTGCAGGCAGTTGACCCGGTCTGATCACTCGTCGGACCGGGTTTATTTCGTAGAGGAGGTCTGAAGGACATGCTTGAAAATTTACAGGAAATTTTCTCGAGTCCACACTACACGAACACGCTCCCGTTTTTATGGCGCGGCATGCAGCTGACGCTTCTCGTCACGTTCGTCGGGGTATTTATCGGGTTTATCATCGGAAGTCTCATCGGACTGATGCGGCTTTCCAAAAACAAAGTCGTTTACGGCATCGCCACGGTTTACATAGAAGCATTCCGCGGTACGCCGATTCTCGTACAGGCGCTCTTCCTGTACTTCGGTTTTTCCGATTTTCTCGGGATTAACTTTACGGCAATCCAGGCAGGTATTCTCGTTATCGCCTTGAACGCCGGGGCGTATATCGCGGAAATTGTCCGCGGTGGTGTTGAGTCGATCGACAAAGGACAGATGGAAGCCGGCCGCTCCATGGGAATGACATCCACCCAGACGATGCGCTATATCATCTGGCCGCAGGCGTTCAAGCGGATGATTCCGCCGCTCGGCAACCAGTTCATCATCAGTCTGAAGGATACATCTATATTCGCGGTTATTTCACTCGGCGAAATGACGTATCTGATGCGTCAGTATGTAAGTACGACCGGGGATCCGTTTGTCCCGTATATCATGCTCTGTCTCGGGTACCTGATTATCACGATTCCGAGTATGGTCATTCTGCGACGCGTTGAACGGAGGTTGGATGTATAATGATCACAGTTAAAAACCTGCACAAAAGCTTCGGAGATAACGAGGTTCTTTCCGGCATCGATGCTCAAGTCGAAGAGCGAGAGGTGGTCTGCGTCATCGGGCCATCAGGCTCCGGAAAAAGTACGTTTCTTCGCTGCATGAACATGCTGGAAGAAATTACGAGCGGTGAAGTTATCATCGACGGCGTAAGCCTCACTGATCCGAAAACAAATATTAACAAGCTTCGCGCTCAGGTCGGCATGGTATTTCAGCACTTCAACCTGTTTCCGCACATGACTGTGATGGAAAACGTTACGCTCGGCCCGCGTAAAGTGAGCGGCAAGGAAAAAGGCGAGGCCGATCAGCTGGCAAAGGAGCTTCTCGATAAAGTAGGACTGGCCGACAAGGCACAGGCGTATCCGGGAAGTCTATCAGGAGGTCAGAAGCAGCGGGTAGCGATCGCACGAGCGCTTGCAATGAACCCGAAGGTGATGCTGTTTGATGAGCCGACCTCGGCGCTTGATCCTGAGCTTGTCGGAGACGTACTCGGCGTTATGAAGGATCTTGCCAAGGAAGGGATGACGATGGTCGTTGTCACGCACGAAATGGGCTTCGCGCGCGAGATGGGCGACCGCGTGATCTTCATGGATAAAGGCGTCATTCAGGAAGAAGGGAAGCCGGAGCAGATCTTCGATAATCCGCAGAACGAGCGGACCCAGTCCTTCCTGAGCAAATTGCTGTAAATCAGCACGATAAAACCCGGCCGCTGTGCCGGGTTTTTTGCCGTAAACGAAGTACTCCATCGCCGTCTATTCATCCGTCATCGGCTTGTACAGCTTGCCGAGCGGGAACACTTTTGTGAATTCGCCTTCCGGTGCGTCCTTTAATCCACGCTCGACCATGTTGACGCGGGAGTCGATCATATCAACAAGGTGGATGATGTGCGCTTCAAGAGTTTTCGGTTCGACCGGCGAGCCCCACTCGAGCCTGCCGTGATGGCTGAGGATGCAGTGCTGCAGCTGGTACACGGCTTCCTGCTCCAGCTTAGTCAGCTTGGCATTGTCGCCGCGTTCGCTCAGGATACGCTGTACTTCCCGGTCGACCAGCATGGAAGACATGGAAATATGACCGATAAATTCACCGGGTACACTGTACTGGGGGGCAATGTGATTCGTATATTCCATCACCTTCGACGCATCATGCAGCGTGATGCCGCCGATAATAAAATCTTTATTAATCGCAGGATAGCGGCCGGCGATGTCGAGTCCGAGCCGTACCATGCAGACGGTGTGATACAAAAGACCGCCGACGAAGGAATGGTGATTGCTCGTTGCAGCCGGATAGCTGCTGAACGGCTTTTTATAGCGAGTGTAGATGCTGGAGACGATCTCCTGCAGCAGCGGGTCGACAATTTGGTTGATCGCCTGCTCGAGCTCCTGCTGCAGCGATTCGATCGGTTCCGGCGGCATTTCCAAAAATTCGTTCAGGTCGACCTCGTTTTCCTGCATCGGACGGAACGAGCGAGCCGTCATCTGCAGCTGATCCTGGTAGGTGGACGTATCGCCTTCTATGTAAATAATCTTTCCTTCTTGCAGCACCTGCTTTACTTCGTCTTCGCGGCCGTTGATCTGATCGCTCCACACTTTCACGGGGATTTCCTTTGCTCCTTTTGAGACAGACAAATTGTAAAACGGATCGCCCTTTTTCGTCTGTGCCAGATTGGCGCTGCGGATGAGGCCAAAGCCTTGAAACTGCTGATTCGCTTCTTCAAGCAAAGCTAAATCTTCTACTGCCATCGTGCATCCCTCCTCATGTATCTTTCTTTCCATTTTATCATACGGGCCGTTCATCCGGTGTTCATAAAAATCTGCTACACTGCAGGCAGGAGGTGCTGAACGTGTACAAACTGCTGATGGTGGAAGACGATGCTCACATTTGCGAGCTCGTATCGCTCTATACAGATAAAGCAAAGCTTGAACTCATCACGGCAGCGGACGGGGAAGCCGGGCTCGCTGCTTACTATGACGAGGAGCCGGACTTAGTTCTGCTTGATATTATGCTGCCGGAGCGAAGCGGCTGGGAACTGTGCCGGGAAATGAGAAAAGACAATCCGCTGCTGCCGATTCTGATGCTGACCGGAAGAGGAGAGGCGGACGACATCGTACGTGGACTGGACATTGGCGCCGACGACTATGTCGTAAAGCCATTCGATCCGAATGAACTGATGGCACGGATTCACGCGCTTCTCCGGCGGGCTCACCCTTTTTCGCCCGGGAGCCTGCTTTCAAGCGGTCGCTTGCAGGTGGACATGCAAAACCGGGAGCTGACGGCTGCCGGAGAAAAACTGCTGTTTCCGCCGCGGGAGCTGGAGCTGCTTGCTTTTTTCATGCAGTGCTCCGGACAGACGCTGACGAGAGAGCAGCTGCTCGATGCCGTCTGGGGACGGGACTTTGACGGTGATCCCCGGACGGTGGACGTACATGTAAAGCGCATCCGCAGACGACTTGATACGGTTGAGAGCGGCGTTCAACTCGTCACGGTGCGGCAGGCGGGCTACCGGCTTGAGGAAATAATATGAGAAAGCAGTCGCTGTTCCGAAAGTTGTTCTCGACATACGCTGCTGTCATTCTCGGATCGTTTCTCGTCTTCGGTGCCGCTTATATCATTCAGTTTCACTACACGCTGTACGACGATTTTGAGCAGCGGCATGCTGACATCCGGGAAGCAGTGAAGAGCCAGCTGCAGACGGCTGATCGCTACGGCTGGTCTTCAGATGAACGAGAGGAAAGCCTGTCCGCGGTGCTCAGCGGCTCTGATTACGAGGCAGAGCTGCTGGATAGCGGAAGCGAAACGGCCTCAGGCTACTGGACCGGCGGCGAGCTGCATTACGAAGTCGTGTCGTCATTTGACGAGGGCTATATCCGCACAGTATTCACCGGTCTGGAGCATGATTACATCCGTGCAGTCACGGCGATTGCGGGCACGATCGGCGGTGTTTTAATGCTTGCAGCAGGGATGGTCTGGGTTGTATCCAGGCGCCTTGCAGATCCGCTTCGTGAGATGAGCAGGGCGGCGTCTGCTGTAAGCGGCGGCGATTTTTCGATGCGGGTAAACGAGAGCGGACCGCTTGAGATCAGCCGGCTCGGCCGTTCTTTAAACCAGATGGGGAAGGAGCTTGCCGAGACGGAGCAGCTCCGAAAAGCGTTTCTAGCCAACGTGACCCACGATCTCCGTTCTCCGCTGACGTCGATCAAGGGGTTTTTAACGGCGCTGGAGGACGGTACGATTCCGGACGAACGGCGCCTCTATTACTATAGACTCATGCGCGGAGAAACGGAGCGGCTGATTAAGCTGGTTCATGACTTGCTTGACCTCACGAAGCTGGAAGGCGGAAGAATCGAGCTCGATTGTGCACCGGTAGCACTTAAACCTGCTCTCGAGCGGGTTCTGGAAACAGCCCGGCCCGAACTCGGAAGCCGCCGCACGGTGCTGACAGGAGAAACAGAAGCGGTTGTCTGGGGGGATCGAGAGCGGCTGGACCAAGTCTGGATCAACCTGCTCGCCAACGCTGCCGCATTTTCACCGGAAAACAGTACGATTACGCTTACGTTCACGGAGCACCGGGAATCAGTTTCCGTTTCGATACGTGATGAAGGAAGCGGGATGACAAAAGAAGCGCTGGAGCAGATGTGGGACCGTTTTTACAAAGCAGACAGCTCCCGCTCCGGCAAAGCAGGCACCGGGATCGGTCTCTCGATTGTCCGTTCATTGACGGAGCTGCATGGAGGCGCTGTTTCTGCCGACAGCAGTGTAGGAGAGGGAACGACAGTGACCGTGACGCTGCCGAAAGCATAACAGTTGTTCATTTGCTGTTCATATTCGCCTGGTACGCTGAGTTGGACGTTATCAGCAGAAAGGATGAATGAACATGGTATATGAAGCAGCATACAGCCTGCACATTGGGGGGATTGCGCTCTGGATCGGCTCCTTTGCAGCCTTTGCCTGGCTGCTGAGAGGAATGGTGCAGCAGGGGGAACTAGCAGAAGCAGAGAAGCGGCAGATTCGCCGGATGACAAGGTTTGTCAATCTTGGCGTCCTGCCTGCAGCAGGAATTGTTTTGATGACGGGCGTGTACATGATTTTACAGCTGAACCGGGAGACGCTCCCGCTTTACATGCTCGTCATGGAGCAGGCCGGGGCACTGATTATTCTCGTGACCGCTGTCGGCACCGGTCTTTACAGCCGCCGGCTTGTGAAGCAGCTGGACGAAAAAGGAGCGCGGGCAGCCGCATCCAGTTACAGTGTAGCACTGCTGCTGTCTGCGGGCCTCGCGCTCGCGGTCGTAGTCTTTGTCGGTCTGCGGATTGGTTAAGGCGTCAGGATCATTTTTCCGCTCGTGCGGCGGTTTTCCATGTCTTCGTGAAGGGAAGCCGCCTCCCGCAGCGGATACGTGCCGCCGATCGTCAGCTTCAGCTTGCCCTCGGCAGCGAGCCGCATGATCGTTTCCAGGCTTTCCTGAAATGCTTTAGGTCTTGCCATCATCTGCGGCAGAAAGAAGCCGATGACGGACTTATTTTTTTCGAGCAGACTGAACGGACTGAATTCCGGCAGCTCTCCGCTCGCGGCACCGAAGAAGACGAGGCGTCCAAACGGAGCTAAAATTTCGAGCGTATCGTGAAAAATGGAACCGCCGGCCATTTCAAGAGCCACGTCGACGCCATCATCACCGGTCAGCTTGAGCACCTCATCCTTCCAGTTGTCCTTCGTATAATCAACGGCGTGATCCGCTCCAAGATCGAGCGCGGTCTGTCGTTTTTTCTCTGTGCTCGCAGTCGCAATGATCGTGCCAGCCCCGGCTTCCTTGGCGAGCTGGACAGCGAGAGTGCCGACACCGCCGGCCGCCGCATGAATAAGAATCGTTTCTCCGGCTTCAAGCCGGCCCATCGTATGGATAATGTGGTAGGCGCTCAGCCCTTGCAGCGGAAGAGCAGCCGCTTCTTCGTCGCTCAGGTTTTCCGGCACAGGGATGAGCGTCTTTTCATGCGCGGTAACCTGCTCTGCGTATGCCCCTTCTCCGATCAGCGCAGCGACGCGCTGTCCTTCCTGAACCTGGTCGGAGACGCCGCTTCCTTTTGCGGACACGGTACCAACGACTTCTGAACCGGGGATAAACGGCAGCGGCGTGTCAACGACATAGGCATCCTGACGTCTCATCGTATCGGCGAAATTGACGCCGATCGCCGTTACGTCGATCAGGACCTCCTGTTCACCTGGAACAGGCGTATCAAGCTCTTTGTATGCAAGTACATCCGGACTTCCAAACGTTTCAATCTGTACAGCTTTCATCGAAAAACCGACTCCTTTTATATGACAGTACTGTCAATTTAGTGGCAGAGCAGAGCCGTCCATCTCTTTGTGGACGGCTTCGGCCCATTGAGCAGATTTGTTTCAAAACAGACATTGCTAGTCTTTGTTTTTAATATCGCCTTTTTTATCTTCAACGCTGCCCTTTACCTTTTCCTTCGTACCTTCGCGCTTCGTTTCCTTGTCGTCCGTCCACTCGCCGACTTTTTCCTTTGTCTTTCCTTTTGCTTTCTCAAACTTACCTTTCGTCTTGTCTTCCATTCCGTCCTTACTCATGTGAATGCCTCCTTTAAGCATGTAGTAGTAAGACATTACCCTTTTTATTTCCAGACGAATCAGATGAATCATGTTTAATTGTGGAGAAGAAAGGTGATAGTACCTATGTGGGTATATAAATGATTCAAGGAGGGACTGTTTTATGCTATTGCAGTATTTTTATGATGACAAGCTTGCCCAGGCATCTTATCTTGTAGGCTGCCAGGCGGCGAATGAGGCGGTCGTGATTGATCCTGCCCGGGACGTGCAGCCGTATATTAAAGCCGCTGAGGAGCACGGAATGACGATCACAGGTGTCATGGAGACGCATATTCATGCCGATTATTTGTGCGGGGCCCGCGAGCTTGCCGACCGTACCGGAGCCGTTCTGTATGTGTCGGATGAGGGGCCATCCGAGTGGAAATACGAGAACATAGATATGCTGGATCATCAGCTGCTGAAGGACCAGGATCAGATTATGCTCGGAAAGATCCGGTTTGATGTCCTGCATACACCGGGACATACGCCGGAAAGTATATCCTTTCTCGTCACAGATGGCGGAGCAGAAGCGGATGAGCCGCTCGGAATTTTCACCGGTGATTTTGTGTTCGTCGGCGACATCGGCCGGCCGGATTTGCTGGAAAAAGCGGCCAAGCAAAAGGACTCGGCCGCGGCCGGCGCGGAGGATATGTTTCATTCGCTTGAGACATTTAAGCAGCTGCCGGACTTTACTCAGGTGCTTCCCGGGCATGGTGCAGGCAGCGCCTGCGGCAAGTCACTCGGTTCCGTGCCGAGTTCGACTGTCGGCTATGAGAAGCGCTTCAACTGGGCGCTGCAGTATACGGATAAGGAGCAGTTTAAACAGGATCTTGTGGCAGACCAGCCGGAACCGCCGGTCTATTTCGCAGAAATGAAGAAAGTGAATAAAGCAGGCCCGGCATTTTTGAAGGATCTCACCGATCCGGAAGTGATGGGCAAGGAGTTGCTCCAGGAAGCTGTCTCAACCGGTCAAGTGATTGATACACGGCCGCCGGAGCAGTTTGCAGCTGCCCATATGGAGGGCGTGATGAACCTTCCGCTGAACAAATCGTTTACGAACTGGGCCGGCTGGCTGTTGAACTACGATGAGCCGATTTACGCGATCGTTGAAGAATCCCAGGTCGACGAGCTGAAAACGGCGCTTCGCTCGATCGGACTCGATCAGCTGAAAGGGTGGGCCAATCCATCCGTCGCGATGACGATTGGCAAGCCGCAGTCGTTTGACCAGCTGACACCTGAACAGGCATCGGTCTGGATTGAAAGTGGGAGCGTGCACGTGCTGGATGTGCGCGGTGCAGCCGAACGGAAAAATGGATATGTCGAAGGCTCGACGCACATCATGCTTGGAGAACTGCCGCACCGGATAAAAGAAGTGGCGACAGACAAACCGGTGCTCGTGCAGTGCGGAACCGGCCTGCGGTCAGCAATCGGGGCGAGTATTTTGCAAAAGAACGGCATCACCGACGTGAAAAACATGATGGGCGGATTCGGCAGGTTTGCGAAAATAGGGAATGAAGACGTTATTGTCGACGGGTAGAAAAGGAAAAAACGGCGGGCTGCGGTGGCCCCGCCGTTTTGTTATCATAATGGAAAGGTGATCGTTTCATGAGAGCCGCCTGATGATTGGCTGAAAAAGGAGCGGGATCAAATGGAGATCTGGGATTTGCTTGACCAGGAAGGGAAGAAGACGGGGCAGACGATCCAGCGCGGCAAACCATTGCCGGAAGGGTACTATCACTTAGTCGTGCACACGTGGATCGTCGATCAGGATCATGTGCTCATAACCCGGCGGGCCCTTGAAAAGCCGCACCCCGGAATGTGGGAAACACCAGGCGGATCGGCGCTTTCAGGGGAATCGTCCCGGGAAGCAGCTGTCCGGGAAGTGAAAGAGGAAATCGGAATGGAGCTGGAGCTATCCAAGTTAGACAAGCTGAAGCGAACGTGGCATGACAGCTACGTGCACGATATCTGGTTCGTGGAGCGCCCGTTTTCTTTGGAGAGGCTTGATTTACAGCGTGAGGAAGTGTCCGAGGCCCGCCGGATTAAACTGGAAACGCTGCACGAGTGGATCAGACAGGACTGCCTGATTACCGGACTTCAGGCTTCAGCCAACGAAATGGTTGAAAGAGCAGGGAAATAAATGCCCTGTATGTATAGTGGTATAGACAACCATACATAAACTTGCTACACTATATAGAAAGACATTGACTTCAGGAGGGAACGCTATGGTGAACAAGGAATCGTCTATACCGATTTATTATCAGCTGGCTGAGCAGCTGAGACGGCGGATCGACCAGGGAGAACTCAAGCCGGGAGATATGATGCCATCTGAACGGGAGCTGTCGGAGCAGTTTGCGATCAGCCGCATGACGGTCAGGCAAGCGATCGCTTCTCTCGTAGATGACGGGATCGTCTATCGTAAAAAAGGCACAGGCACCTTCGTCGCCGAAGAAAAAATTGAGCAGCATCTCAGTGGCCTGACAAGCTTCAGTGAAGACATGCGCGCACGCGGCATGGAGCCTTCGGCTACGGTATTAACGTTTGAAAAGCAGGGATGCCCGGCAGAGGCTGCTTCGTTTCTCGGGCTGGAGCCGGATGAGCCTGTTTATTATATGAAGCGGCTGCGACTTGCGGATAAGGTGCCGATGGCGCTTGAAGAAACGTGGCTGTCGGCCGCACTTTCAGGACCGATGCCCGAAGAAGCTGCCTCTGGATCCCTCTATACGTGGCTGGAAGAACGGGCCGGCATCCGGATCGGCCGTGCAGAGCAGTGGATGGAGGCCGCAGTGCTTAGCGAAGCAGAGGCGATGCATCTTCAGGCGAAAGCCGGGGGACCGGTTCTCGTCATGGAACGGCAGACGTACACCGCAGACGGTCGCCCGCTTGAGCTTGTCCGCTCCCGCTACCGGGCAGACCGTTACCGTTTCCATCTTGATCTCCCGCGTTCACAGGGAGGGAAGTAAGGTGCTGCGCGCCTATACGGAGAAAGTACGGGAGCTGCTGGACGATCTTGAACAGGAGGAGGGCGCTATTCATCAAGCAGCACAGCTTGCTGCAGAAGCGATTGCAAAAGGCGGCATCCTGCACTGTTTTGGAGCCGGACATTCCCACATGATCGGAGAGGAGTTGTTTTTCCGAGCCGGTGGACTCGTTCCGGTCCGGCCGGTCTGGATAGATGAGCTGCTTCCACAGCACGGGGCGCTTCGGTCGATGGAGGCGGAACGGAAGAACGGCTGGGAGGCTGTGTTCAGGGAACAGCTTGATCTGCGTCCGGAAGACGTGATGATCGTTGTATCGACTACCGGACGAAATCCTGCTCCACTCGCAGCGGCGCGGGCAGCGAAAGCAGCGGGGGTGCCGGTGATCGGTATCACTTCTGTCAAGGCGTCCGCGGAAACAGAACCGCGGGGCGACGCCGGTATGCGCCTGTTTGAAGCGGCTGATGTCGTGATCGACACGCACGTTCCGCCGGGTGATGCCGCATTACAGGACGAGCGGCTTCACGTCCGTTTTTCTCCGGTTTCCACGGTGGCAGCGACAACGGCCGGGCATGCTTTCACTGCTGAAACGGTTCGTCTGCTGCTGGATTGGGGCGAAGAAGCACCGGTGCTGCTCAGCAGCAATATTGATGGTGCTGATGAATGGAACGAAAGGCTGATCAGACGCTGGGAGAGGCGCATTCCCGAACTGCGCAGAGGAGGACAAACATGACGACGCTGATCTTTAAAGGAGCACATGCTTATACGGAGCAGGGAGTGATCCCGGATCCGCTCTTCCGTCTGGAAAAAGGTGTTATCGCCGAACTGCGTCCTGCGCAGAAAGAGGATGAAGGAGAGCGGATTGACGCTGAGGAGCTGCGGATCGTTCCAGGTTTTATCGATATTCATATTCATGGAGCCGCCGGAGCCGACGTCATGGATGGCACAGAGGAAGCACTGGATACGATCGCACGCGCGCTTCCGGCCGAAGGAACAACCTCTTTTTTGGCGACGACGCTGACGCAGTCCATAGCAGATACGAAGCAGGCGCTTGCAGCTGCTGCCGCATTCCAGCCTGATGGAGAAGGAGCTGAACTGCTTGGTGTTCACTTGGAGGGACCGTTTATCCATGCGGCCAGAAAGGGAGCGCAGCCGGAAGCCTTTATCGTGCCACCTTCGATCAAGCTGTTTGAAGAATTTCAGGAGGCGGCAGGCGGTACGATCCGGCTTGTGACGATGGCGCCTGAGCTTGACGAGGAAGGATTAACAGAGGTACTTGTTGGGCATGGCGTCATCGTCTCGATGGGCCACACGGATGCAACGTGCAGCCAGACCGCTGAAGCCCTGGCGCGCGGTGTGTCGCATGCGACTCATTTTTATAACGGCATGAGAGGATTTCATCACCGGGATCCGGGTGTTGTCGGCGGAGTGCTCATGAACGGCAGCGTCCGGGCAGAGCTGATCGCAGATGGCGTGCACGTCAGTCCGGAAGCCTGTGCGTTTACGTATCAGCAGCTTGGTGCGGAGCGGCTGCTGCTGATCACCGATGCCATGCGGGCGAAAGGAAAAGAAGACGGCACGTATCAGCTTGGCGGCCAGGAAGTCACAGTGCGCGGCAACGAAGCTGTCCTGGAAGATGGAACGCTCGCCGGAAGCGTCCTTCGTATGCATGAAGCTGTGCGCAATATGAGTGAATTCAGCGGTGCTTCATTTGAAGAAGCGGTGCAGATGGCCTCGCTTCAGCCTGCGAAGGCGCTCGGTGTATCCGACCGGAAAGGAAGTCTTGCCACTGGAAAAGACGCTGATTTCACAATGCTTGATCCGAATGGGGACGTAGCTAAAACATACATTAAGGGAGTCTGTGTGTATAACGGAGGTGAGGACAAATGAATATCATCGAGATGAAAAACTATGAAGATATGAGCGAAGCAGCCGCCGGATATGTATGGCGGCGCCTGCAGAGTGGTATGCGGGTGCTTGGGCTTGCAACAGGAGGGACGCCGATCAGATTTTATGAGCGGCTGACAAAGCAGATCAACCATCACAGTCATTCATTAAAGGAGCTGACGACGGTAAACCTCGACGAATATATCGGCCTTGGAGCAACGCATCCGAACAGCTATCACGTCTATATGCAGGAACACTTTTTTAAGCACGTAGACATCCCGATGGAACACGCATATTTGCCGGATGGAAAGGCAGCTTCGCCGGAAAAAGAGGCGGATGATTACGAAAAGCTGGTAACATCGCTTGGCATTGAGCTGCAGCTTCTAGGTATCGGCGCAAATGGACATATCGGGTTCAATGAGCCAGGCAGCCCGTTTGATGGGAAAAGCCGAGTGGTGGATTTAACGGAAGAAACAATCGAAGCCAATGCGCGGTTCTTTGAAAAAGAAGAACAGGTGCCGCGTCAAGCGGTCACAATGGGGATCGGAACGATCATGAAGGCAGAGGAAATTCTGCTGCTCGCGTCCGGAGCCGAAAAGGCAGAGGCAGTCCGCGATATGATCGAGGGTCCTGTAACAGAAGAAGTGCCGGCAACGGTTCTGCAGCGGCACCCGAATGTGACGGTGATTGCCGACCGGGAGGCACTTTCACTTACGCATGCTGCCCGATCGGTATTTCCCGGGAAATGATTACGGATTTAAGATGATTTCCATCTCACCGGTATCGTCAGGAAGCTCCAGCGTTTGCACGATCGTCCGGGCTACTGTGTCCGGATGCAGTCCGCTGCTTTTTTCCGATGCGCTGACGCCGGCGAAATCGGTTTGCACGAGTCCGGGGGAAACGGTCGATACGCGGATATCGTAGGCTCTGCCCTCCTGATTCAGCGTTTTGGAAAAGCCGACAAGCGCCCATTTGCTTGCGCAGTAGGCAGAAGCTTTTTCCCGAACTTCATAGCCAAGGTTGGAGGCGACGTTTACAATCTGGCCGCCGCTCTCCTTCATCATCCGGAACGCTTCCCGCGCACATAAAAATGCACCGCGCGTATTGACATTCAGCTGCTGATCCCAGTCATCGGCCGTCATTTCTTCGACCGGCTTAAAAATGCCGACGCCGGCGTTGTTCACAAGCGCATGCGGGTGTCCGCATGTCGATGAAACGTTCTGAAAAAGCTGCAGCACGTCTTCTTCTGAACTTACGTCTGCCTGGAACGTGTGCAGGCGGCTGCTGTTTAGCTCGCGCTGCAGTGCTTCGAGCGATTCACTCGTACGGGCTATGGCGGCAACGATCGCTCCTTTGTCAAGCAGCTGGCTGACGACTGCGCGGCCGATACCCCTCGCCCCGCCGGTTACGATAATAATTCGATCTGTCAGATTCATGCACTCCACATCCTTTCGTCGTGCTATTCCCCTTTATTTGAGCTTAAAAACAGTGGGTTGAGCCGGCCTAAAGCGGGTAAAGGTGAGTACATACCAGTTTGGAAAGGGGCGGGATGGAGATGGCAGAGCTGCTGACAGAAACGGAGTTTAAGAATGGGCTTCCGGACGGTTTCACTTGGAGGAATGAGCCTGAGTGGCATGTAGGGGAAAAAGGTCTTTGCATTGCGCCGGCTGCAGAGACGGACTACTGGCAGCGGACGCATTATGGATTTTGTCACGACAATGGACCATTTTTATTTACGCGGATGAAGGGCGATTTTCGTCTCACGGTCCGCTGCAGCGGACGAGCTGAGCATCAGTACGATCAGGCGGGCATCTACCTGCGGCATTCGGAAGAGACATGGGTCAAAGCTTCGGTGGAATACATGGAAAAAGGACCGTCCAAGCTTGGAGCTGTCGTCACGACGCACGGCTACTCAGACTGGTCTTCCCAACCTGAGCCCGATCCGGATAAACCGGTTTTTTTCCGGATAAGCCGGGTCGGAAATGAAGTATTCATTGACACCTCAAAGGATGGCGAAAGCTGGTTTCAAATTCGCATCGCCCATTTGGAGGAGAGCGCTGGGCAGCCGCTTGAGGCCGGGATTTACGCCTGCTGTCCAGGGAAAAGTGCCTCGTATGAAGCGTGTTTTTCCAGCTTAAAGCTGGAGCGATTGTCAAAAGATGATACGGTTTATCTCTGACTTTGAATCAGCAGATACCGCTCGCGAGCTCCGCCGGATTTTTTATAGACATCTGTATAGTCGATTACCTGAACCGCCTCTTCAATCGAAGGGGCGGTTTCGATATATTCAGCATCAAGCTTTTGAACGAGCGTGTAAACATGCATCGGATCCAGATTGAACTTTTCGGACGCTTCTAGCACGGGCGGATTGCGGCGGGCTGCCTCAAGCAGATCGCTCTCTGATTCAGCTGCATCAGCCAGCTGCAGCTCCCGCTGGTAAACGTATTCGTAAACGCTTCTGAGCGGCTCCGGAACCGAGTCAAGCCACCTCCGTCTTGCAAATTCCTGTCTCGCAGAGAGCATCGTCATCTCCTCCTGATCTATATTATAAATCGAAACTATTACGATTTATAGTTTCGCACATTCACCATTGATCTGCAAGAGGGATGAGCAGATCATTTCTCATTCGCTGCAGATCTGCTTACAATAAGAAAGGCATGAACGATTTAAAGGAGGAAATGAACATGAGACGATTTATGGAACCTTATACATTTGCAAATGGGGCAGAGCTGCGCAACCGCATTATGCTTGCGCCAATGACAAACTTTTCTTCAGCAGAAAACGGAGAAACGACGCAGGCTGAGCGTGACTATTACCGGGAGCGTTCCCGCGGAGTCGGTGCCGTTATCACGGCATGTGCCAACGTCACGCCGGGCGGACAAGGCTTCCCGGGCGAGATTGGCGTGGAGCGCGACGAGCTGGTGCCAAGCCTTAAGCAGCTGGCAGATACAATTAAAGGCGAGGGGGCAAAAGCGATTCTGCAGATTTTCCACGGCGGACGTATGGCGCCCCCAGAGCTTCTTCCGGACGGCCAGCCAGTCAGTGCCAGTGCCGTAGCACCGGTACGGGAGGGGGCTGTCACGCCTCGCGAACTGAAGCCGGAAGAGATCGATGAAGTAATAGAAGCGTTCGGTGAAGCGACGCGCCGGGCGATCGAAGCTGGCTTTGACGGAGTCGAAATTCATGGTGCCAACACGTACCTGATTCAACAGTTTTTCTCGCCGCATTCCAACCGCCGTTCAGACAAGTGGGGCGGCACCCTCGAAAAGCGGATGGCATTCCCGCTGGCAGTTGTGGAGAGCGTCATGAAGGCCGCTGAAAAAGCAGATGATGACTTCATCATCGGCTACCGTATTTCACCGGAGGAAATGGAGAATCCGGGGATTACGATGGAAGATACGATGCAGCTCGTGGAGCGTCTCAGCAGTGAAAAGCTCGATTACCTGCACATTTCCGTTCAGGATTTTCACGGAGGATCGATGCGCGACAAGAGTGACTCCCGCTCCCGTGTGCAGATGATTCAGGATGCAGTAGGTGAACGCATCCCGGTCGTCGGCGTCGGATCGCTGCATACACCGGACGACGTGGAAAAAGCGATGGAAGGCGGCGTTCCGCTCATGGCAATCGGGCGCGAGCTGGTCGCAGAGCCGTACTGGGTTGAAAAAGTGGCAGAAGGGCGCGAGGATGAGATCCGTACCGAGCTGTCGGTGGATGACCGTGAAGAACTGGTCGTACCAGAGCCGCTCTGGAATGCGATCGTAAACACACCAGGCTGGTTCCGGGTAAAGGAGCACGCTGAAAAGTAAGGAAACGCAGCCTTTTGTAGACAGGCAGTAACACCGCTTACGAACAGAGAGCCGGAGGTCCAACATGGACTACCGGCTCTTTTTTTTGAGATGCTGTAAACTATATTGGAGGTCTGCTTTATTACATAAGCTCGGTTAATGAACGTTACCAGAGACGCTCATGAAATGACAACCTGCACCATGAAAGAGGAGTATTTCGAACGCTGTGAAACGAAGGCGAGGACACCAAAAGGATCAGCGCAGTGCGAGAATCCACGTTGGCGACAGGCTCTTTCGCCAATAGTAGTCGAGCACAAGCCCTTGGGTAAGCCTTCGCCGATGATGTACGTTGTTTGAACGAGCTATTTTCAAGGCAGCTGTTTCATCATTTATCTTCTTCTTATCAAGCTTACTTGTTAATTCGGCGATTGGAGATACGACAGGTTTTTTTGCTTTTTCTTGAATTACCTGCTATGATGACAAAAAAATTTGCTGTAGAGGGGGCGTGCCGGTGAAGGAGTATGAGCGGAACTTAAAAATGTATGAAAAGCTGATGGAGGAAATTGATGTCGGCGTGCATGCAATTGATACTGACGGCAGAACGATTATGTATAACCGCAAGCTGTCCGAAATCGAAAACATGGATCCGGAAGAAGTGATCGGCCAGCCAATCCGGGAGGTGTTCCGCTTCACCGACGATGGCGGGAGTACGCTTCACCGCGCGATGGCAGAGGGAAAAGAGGCACGAAACGAAAAGCAGACGTACATGAACAAGCGCGGAGTCGAGATCACAACGATCAACCATACGTTTCCCGTGCGGGACGGGGAAACAATCATCGGTGCGCTGGAGGTGACAAAGGATATCACCCGGCTGGAGCGGCTCGTGCAGGAGAACATGCGAAACGGAAGCAGGCGCTACAGCTTTGAGGATATTATCGGCGTAAGTGCCGCGTTGAAAGAAGTGATTGATCATGCACGACGAGCCGTCCGCACGACGTCGTCCGTCCTGATTGTCGGTGAGACCGGAACGGGAAAAGAGCTGTTCGCCCAAAGTATTCATAACGGCAGCAGTCGCTCATCCGGTCCGTTTATCAGCCAGAACTGTGCGGCGCTTCCGGAAAGCCTGATTGAGGGGATTTTGTTTGGGACGACAAAGGGAGCTTTTACGGGAGCGGAGAACCGGCCCGGATTATTCGAACAGGCCGAGGGGGGCACGCTTCTGCTGGATGAGCTGAACTCGTTAAGTCCGGATCTGCAGTCGAGGCTGCTGCGGGTTATTCAGGAGAAATCGGTGCGCCGGATTGGAGCACAGGAGGAAAAAAAGGTCGATGTCCGCCTGATCGCAACGATGAACGAAGATCCGATTGATGCGGTGACTGAAGGCAGACTTCGTAAAGACCTTTACTACCGCCTTAGCGTCGTAGCACTGTTTGTTCCGCCGCTCAGAGAGCGAATGGAGGATCTGCCGGTGCTCATGGATTTTTTCATCACTAAATACAATGATCTTTTTCAGATGGATGTACAGGGAGTAAGTACGCAGACAAATGAGCTGCTGACCGGCTATCACTGGCCCGGCAACGTACGCGAGCTGGAGCATGTCATTGAAGGCGCGCTGAATATGATGACTGAAGAGGATCGCATTGAGGTTCGCCATCTTCCACTCCACTTTCAGAAAAAAAGGCGCAGAGAAGCCGTGGTGCCGGAGCCTGCAGCAGTGGAAAACATCACGCTGAAGGACTATTTGCATGAAGCGGAGCGCCGGTTCGTGCTCGAGCAGCTGGAGCGGCACCGGTTCAAAATCCAGGAAACGGCCGAAACGCTTGGATTGAGCAGGCAGAGCCTGCAATACCGCATGAAAAAGCTCGGTATCCGGAAAACGATGCGCTGACGCAAAAATGGTTGGCGTGTTATTTTCTGCGAAAGAAAAATAATTTTGCGTGCTATACGTTGAAACCCCTTTCAGGAAACACTTTGAAAGTTGGCATCCTTTTTGCATTAAAAGAGTGGTGGAACATCATGATGGCATTCTGTTTGTTGATGAACGCCTGATGATCAATGGAAAGGGTGATAAGCATGGCAACAACAGTAAGCACAAAGGAAGTTATTACGCAAACGGAAAAACACGGGGCGCGGAACTATCATCCGCTGCCAATCGTTATATCGAAAGCAGAAGGAGTCTGGGTGGAAGATCCGGAAGGCAACCGCTATATCGACATGCTCAGTGCTTATTCTGCACTGAACCAGGGGCACCGTCATCCGAAAATCATTCAGGCACTGAAGGATCAGGCTGAAAAGGTAACCCTGACATCCCGTGCGTTTCATAACGATCAGCTCGGTTTCTTTTATGATAAAGTCAGTGCGCTCACCGGCAAAGAGCTTGTGCTGCCGATGAACACAGGTGCAGAAGCTGTTGAAACCGCGATCAAAGCGGCCCGGCGCTGGGGCTACCGCCGCAAAGGAATCGCGGATAACCAGGCAGAAGTGATTGCCTGCCACGGGAATTTCCACGGACGTACGATGACGGCTGTATCGCTTGCAGCGGAAAAAAATGATACAACGGGCTTTGGGCCAATGCTTCCAGGTATCAAGACCATTCCTTACGGGGATATTGAAGCACTGAAGCAGACGATTACGCCAAATACAGCAGCGTTTCTCGTTGAGCCGATTCAAGGTGAAGGCGGCGTTGTGCTGCCTCCGGAAGGCTTCCTGAAAGAAGCGCAGAAGCTCTGCAACGAGCATAACGTTCTCTTTATCGCAGATGAAATCCAAACCGGCCTTTGCCGTACGGGTATGACGTTCGCTTGTGACTGGGAAGAAGTAAAGCCGGATATGTACATTCTCGGGAAAGCACTCGGCGGCGGCGTGTTTCCAATCTCCTGCGTAGCTGCAGATGAAGATGTGCTCGGTGTATTCGATCCAGGCTCGCACGGCTCTACGTTTGGCGGCAATCCGCTCGGCGCAGCTGTTGCCGTTGCTGCACTCAACGTACTGGAGGAAGAGCAGCTTGCTGATCGTTCCCGCAAACTTGGCAGCTACTTCCGTGAGCGTCTCGCTAAAATTGATAACGAAAAAATCAAAGAAATCCGCGGACGAGGCCTTTTTATCGGTGTCGAGCTGACGGTGCCGGCACGCTCCTACTGTGAAGAGCTGAAGGCAGAAGGGCTGCTCTGCAAAGAAACACGTGAAAATGTCATTCGTTTCGCACCTCCGCTCATCATTTCAGAAGAAGACCTTGACTGGGCGCTGGAGCGCATTGAAAAAGTACTGGCTAAGTAATAGTTATTCTATTTGAAGGAGTGATTTTTATGTATACAGCATATAAGCATGAACCGTTTACGGATTTCACAAAGGAAGAGAACCAGAAAGAATTTTTAGAGGCCCTTGCGGTCGTGAAAAAAGACATCGGCAAGGAA
>NZ_JBHSGK010000008.1:0-78711 GCF_042654445.1 Bacillus daqingensis | reverse complement strand
CATGAACAGCTTTGCCTATGGATATACGAACGGCTTTGTGGAGGGATTGAACAACCAGACGAAAGTACTCAAGCGGAATGCCTTCGGGTTTCAACGCTTTGATCGCTTTCGCATGCGCATCTTATTGCATCATCAGTACAAGCATCTCAAGACTGGAATTGGATGAGGGGCAGGCGGAAGAACCACCTACCCCAACAATTGACTTAGAACCGTTTTATTTATCATCCGCTACAACAGCTGCATGACTAAAGCAACTGCCACCACGATGAGTATAATTGTCGCAAGTGACCGGATTAAGCATCCGACGCCGCGCATGATCAGCGGAAAGAAAAAGATGACCAGTACGACGACTAATATTAACGTTATCGGATCCACATGTATCCCCCTCTCCTGCATGTATACCTGCAGAGTGCTGTTTATATATACGGTAAACAGGAGGAGAAAGTTACAGGGCTTAACCGGTTCTTTCGTTACGATCCGCTTTTCTGTTGAAGTGATTGTTTTTGCTGTTTAGAAAGGCTGTCGAAGTACTCGGTGTAATCAGATAGGCCGCTGTAGGAGATGGTTAAATAATTGATTGCCCTTGTCATGCCAATATACAGTCTGGCCGCTTCTTTTTCTTTATTATCTTCTAATTGGAACGGCATGCTGTCCGTATTCACAATAAATACTGCTTGAAAGTCCAAGCCCTTACTGCTGTCAAATGTACATAATTTGACGCAGCCATCTTCTTTTTCGTAATCTCGCTTCGTTTCGGGGCTTTCTGTGACCCAGTTGTAAGGAATATCTGCATTTTCCAATTCTTTTTGAAGTGTGCCCACTACATCTGCATCCCGTGTTCGCTTGACTCGGTATAATACAAGCATTTCTTCGTAAGGAACGCCTTTTTCTTCGTGAAAGTATCTGATATTTTCAGTAAGCTTTTGAGCCTCTTCTTTCCATGAAGCTGCTTTCACAATAATAGGATCCGCACCTTTTCGCTTCGTACTTTTCGGATGAATCAGTGCTTCTCCGTCTACATCACCTTCGACGACTTTTTTGATCACCGTGTGTTCCTGGAAAAAATCCCAGGCAAACTGCACAATCTGAGCCGTATTTCGATAATTAATGTCCAGTACCTTTGAGCGTCCCCGGAAATCCAAGCCTGTTTTTTGCAGGTAGTTTGTTTTTCTCGAGTAAATCGTTTGAGCCTTATCTTCCACCAGTAGAAGTGACGCCGTTTCTTTGTTCAGCATATTGCTGACCAGCTGCATCCATTCCGTCTCAAAATCCTGGCCTTCATCAATCAGAATAGCATCGTATTTAGGCAGGATGGCTTCCTTCTTTTCTAATTTTTCGATGAGATCCGGAATTTGCTTTTCTGAAATGAGAAGGTCCTGTCGGATCCACTCATGAAAGTTCTTCACCGTCACATCTTTCATCCGCTCTTCTGATGGCTGGGCGGCCTCCAGTAAATCAGCTGGCTCTTCCATCTTCGCTTCTATCATGTGTAACAGGGATCTGGAAAGCGAAATGTTATAACAAAGAACAAGTACTTTCCAATCAGGGTGTTCCTGCTTAATTAATCGAACCCTGCTGGCTAAGATTAATGTTTTTCCACTGCCCGCGACTCCGCGCACTAAGCGATGCTTATCGCCTAATTGCTTTGCAAGCTTTTCCTGATAAATGTCCATTGCTTTTATATGGTTCATGGATAGCAGCATCTGTTCACGATAGCCAACGGACTGCGGTTTATGGTGGGAAATACGGACTTCCGGAAACAGTTGATAGCGGATGGCATTGATTTGTTCATGCGTTAAGGATCCGTTTATTCGAAACGGCATAATAAACATGTTCAGCAATTTTTCAATTAGCAGTTCTTCATCAAATTCGTTATTATCTGGATCTATTTCTTCTCTCGTAAGGGTAAGCTGGGGATCGGATACCTCACATATATTATTTTCGATATACTGCTTTTGATTCAGCCTTGTAAGAACCGCCCCATAGCCGCACGGAAAAATTAATTGTCCTTTATATTTTCCGTCCTGTTGTTTGAGCTGTTCATCATTTCCTAAGAGATTTTTCGCTTTAAACATGTATTCTCTCGCCTGGATCAAAGGGGCTTTTAAAACTTTTGTTCCTTCATTCGTATTAATCGTCCACTCATTGCTGTTCACATGTTTTATCGTATTGATGGTATAGTCTTTTACTTCCAAAATCAGAACGCCAAGATGCGGACCGATGATCAAGAAATCCGGTGTGTAGTTATCTATAACCGGCTCGTAATACACGACATAATCATCATCCAGGTATTTTTTCAGCGTATTAAAAACCAGCCGTTCTCCTGCCGTGGGCTGTCCTTTAATAAATTCCGGTACCGTAATAGCCATGTTTCTTCCCTCCATGCTCATAACGTTCTGTAACAACATAACAACTCAACAAGCGGCATCCTGGCAGCAATAACGGTCTAGACATTTAAAATATACTTTGCGTTATTAAATCATACATTAATTGTAAAATAACACATACATTATCAATACATAAACCATAATATTACAACATACACATGACTATTCACTTATAAAAGCCCCCTGATCAATCCCGATCAGGGGGCTTCCTTCTTGCTTACATATTCGGCGGCCCAATCCGCGGGCTGTTTTCTGGAATTTCGGTGTCGTAGAAGTCCGGGTCAATGTCATAGATTTCACCGGTCGCCAGTCCGAGCAGCGTCTCATAGAGGCCGACGTACGTCTGCTGGATCAGCATGCCATTCGCTTTCTGGCCGGTGTGGCCGTCAGGATGCTGCTGGCCGCGTGTTTCATAGAGCATGATCGCGGCATCGTTAAGCGAGTAGCTCCCGAGTGCGGTACCTGGAAGATCCACTTCCGGGAAGCGGCTGATAGCGCCAAACGGCGAGTTGCCGCGCTGAAGCTGTTGGTACACGTGCGAGTTTACCTGCTTGGAAAGTTCCAGAGACTCTTCGCTCAGCTGGTAATCTGTCCCGTCGTAGGAAACGACGTTGTCCTCATCTACGACCTGGGCGATCAGCTGCAACGTGTTCAGTCGGTCATCGTCTTCCGAAACGGTGTTGCTATAGCGGTGATGGTGGTCGATGAAGAGGTCCGGCTCCAGCTCTTCAAATACATCCCGTGAAGCACGTGCTTCCGGTGTGACATAGAAGCCGGGCTCAGAGCCGAATCCCGGGAGCAGGTCCGCTTCCTCTGCTGAGAGCTCAAACGACAAATCCGGATGGAAGTCGCGGTTGATGTCAAAGCCGAGCTCTCCGCTCACCGTGTCCGGTCGGTAATACCATGGCGCTGACGTATCCTCTGCCAGTCCCCACTCTTCCGGCGTCCACTCCTGAATGTTCTGACGCTGCTTTGCCTGACCCTGCTCTACCTCGAACGTTTCCGATCCATCCGGGTTCAGCATCGGCAGAATGTAGACGGTCACGTTATCAAGAATCTTGCGCACGTCGCGGTTGTTGCTCATCGTCAGGTTGTGGATCAGGCTGACGGCAGCTTCTGTGCCTGCCTGTTCATCACCGTGAATCTGCGTCTGCAAAAATACTTTAGGGTTATCGGTATCCGCCTCCCCAAACTTCGCCACATAAATCGGATAATCGTATGTAGCAGAGTGGCCGACTACCTCCAGCTCCATGCGGTCGTGGCGGTCCCGCTCGTTGATCTGCTCCAGCTTTTTATGCAGCTCATCCGGAGACAAAAAGCTTTCCAGCATTACCTGTTGACCAGGCTGGATCCACGGCCCGTTCGGTTTCGACTGCGGCTCTGCGCCAAGACTCCCTGGCAGCACAACGGACGCTGCCATCGTCGCTGCTAAACTGATGCCAAGCACCTTCTTCTTCATTTTAAAACCTCCCTGTAGGATAATACCTTAATTTTCGCCTTCCGAAATAAAAAGCGCAACCCGTTTTCAGAAAAATAAGACAATAAAACCAGCAATTGGATGGAGCCGTGCTGGCTTTTGTCATATAATCTAACGACTCAGTTGTTTTTCGGCGATATTTACAGGGAGAAAGACAGAGCAGGAAGTGGTTCATCTGGCTTTGCATTCTGCCATGAAAAAAGCCTCTGTCATCCAGTGGATTACCGTGGAACAAATTTATTTAATTACCCTTCCACCACCAGCTGAATCCGGTTGCCTGCAGGATCAGCCGTGGAGATGACATCCCTTTCGCGTGTGACGGCTGCTTCCGTCTGCTCAAGGCGGGAGAGCACGTTTTGGCGCGCGTCTTCACTCGGGAAGGCAATCGTATAGTGCCGGAGCCCGACGCTGTTCTCGGCCGGCGCGGGAATGTTGCGGCCGTTCCAGACGTTTAGAGCCACGTGGTGGTGATAGCGACTGTCGGAAAGGAAATTTGCCTGGCCGCCGTAGGAGCTGACGATGCTGAGGCCGAGAACGTCTGTATAAAAGGCGGTATCCCGTTCCATGTCGGATACATGCAGATGGATGTGTCCCATCACGGTTCCCTCCGGAAGCCCGTTCCACTCGGTGTCGCCGGCTGCTTCCAGAAGGCTTTCCACATCGAGCGGTTCGGTGACCATGCCGACCTGATCATTCGTCCACGGCCAGCTGGACGGATCGCGGTCGGCGTAGATTTCAATGCCGTTTCCATCCGGATCCGACAAGTACAGTGCTTCACTGACCCGGTGATCCGATGCCCCTTGAATCACGTTTCCGTGCTTGACCGAGTGCTTGATAAAGCGGCCGACGTCGGCACGGTCCGGCACGAGCAGCGCAAAGTGAAACAGGCCGGTCGTGCGCGGCTGCTTCGGCATAACGTCCTCCGGCTGCTCGAGCGTCAGGAGTACGGTACCTCCTGCCGTAAGTTCCGCTGTGCGTGCTGTCTGGTCGGTTACTTGAAAGCCGATTACAGTCGTGTAAAAACGAAGCGCCCTTTCTAAATCTTCTACTTTCAGAGAGACACGGCTCACGTGGGTAACAGGTTTACGGTGAAAGTTCATGATTTATCGTTCCTTTCGTTTATGATTGCAGCTGCTCCAGATGCCCGGAGCGAGTTCTTTTCGTCTGCAAATAGGCTTCGTTAAACTCGGAAACACCGCCCCAGATCGACTGGCTCTCTGTCAGGGTTATTCCGGCCCGCGTAAGAGCCTCGATCTTGTTCGGATTGTTTGTAAGAAGTGTCACCGGCTTGGATCGGAGGCTCTTCAGCACCAAGACGGCCTCCTCGTAGCTTCTCGCATCATCAGCAAAGCCGAGCGCATGATTGGCATCGATCGTATCAAAGCCGTTCTCCTGCAGGAGGTACGCCATCGCCTTGCTGAACAGTCCAATCCCTCTCCCTTCATGGTTTGCGAGGTAAAAGAGTGCTCCTGCTCCACGGTCGGCAATCGTACGCTTCGACTGCTTCAGCTGAAAGCCGCAGTCGCAGCGCTTGCTGCCGAAAATATCCCCCGTGTGGCAGATGGAGTGCATACGAATCACCGCATCTTCTGCTTCAGCAAAATCCCCGTAGACGAGTACACTCGACTGCTGCAGGTTTGCCAGGTCGGCCTGGGCAAGCTGCTCGAGCAGCTTTTCATAGTTTACAGCGGCCTCGCTGCACGTCAGCCAGGAATACCACTGAAAGGTAACCGTTCTGCCGTCGAGATGAACCGGCATGCGGACCGGGCCAACAAGATACATCGCCTCTCCATCTCGCTCGATCAGCTGTATCTTCCTGTCGAGGAGACGGTAAACGTCTTTACGTATGCTTGAAAGCATCCTGTTGCCCTCTTTCGACCATAGCACGGATCCACTGCTGAAAGCCCTGCTTAATATCAGCCGGTACGGCATGTCCGCCGTCAAACGCTGTAAACTGTACGCCAACGCCGCCCTGTTCGAGACGGTGACGCGCCTCTTCTCCCCATGCATACGGCAGCACCGGATCGGCTGTACCGTGTGCCATATAGACGGAGAGATGCGCGGCGGCATGCTCGCGCATAAATGCTGGTAGGTAGCAGCTCAGCGCTCCGACACCGCGGATCTGTTCTTGGTGCATCAGTCCGAGCGAGAGAGAGGCAATTGCCCCCTGGCTGAATCCGGCCAGATACACATGTTCCGGATCGATCGGATGCTCGTTTAAACTGTCTTCTATAAACTCTGTCAGCCGCTCCATTGCATCCGCGAACACCTCGTAGTGCGGCTTGCCGAACTCCTCGATTGTAAAATACGCATATCCCGGCGGATGCGGCAGGTGCCCCCGCAGGCTGAACACGTAAAAACGGTCACTCAGCTCCTCCCCAAGTGCTAACATGTCCTGTTCATTGCTCCCCATCCCGTGCAGCAAAAATACGACCGGATTTGCTTCGGCCGGTGCGGCCGGTTTTCGCAGCTCGTAGGTGAATGTCATAACACCACTCCTTTTCTTTTGCGAAACTAATATTCATATAAGAAAACTATCTTTCAAAAAAATATCGCATACTTTTAGTAAGTGATTTATTACTTTTAAGATACGCCCTTCCCGCTGGTTTGTCAAGAAATTGTTTGTTAATATAAAACTAAGTTTCTTATTAGAATAATTCGAGGTGAACAGCTGTGGAAATCGGATCGAAAATACGGGCCATCCGCAACCGAAAGCGGATTACGATTGCGCAAATGAGTGCGAGCACCGGCCTCTCCAAAGGCTTTATCAGCAACGTGGAAAACAACAACACTTCTCCTTCCATCGCCACCCTGCAGACCATTGCAGCATTTTTGAAGGTGCCGCTCCCGTACCTGCTGCTGGAGAAAAATGAGCATATGCGTGTCGTACGCCAGAGCGAACGGCGTCATTCCGTGTACAGGGGGTTAACCATCGAACACCTCGCCTCAAAGGGCGGGCTGCGCACGATGATCGTGGAAATTCCGCCCGGCGACTCGATCGGCGAGCCCCACTCCCACGAAGGAGAGGAATCTCACTTCGTGCTGGAAGGGAAGCTTCTCGCCGAACAGGGCGAAGACTCGTTCATCGTTGAACGGGGCGACTCCTTCAGCTGGAACGCAAGCGTCCCCCACTTCGTGCAAAACGTCGGTGACGAAAAAGCTGTTGTGTACATTGCGATCTATACCGATACCGAGCTGATCGACGTGCTGTAAGAGAAGGTGCGCTGCCTCTTTAACGAGCCGGATTCTTGGCGCCGTGTCCCTCCGCCATATTATGATAGCGGATAAGGAGCGTTCGCGCTCCGTCATTCTGAAGGAGGCGTTATACGTATGGTCATGGCAAAAGCACGCGCGGTGGACGGACCGCATCAGTCGTTTCGCAAGGCGGACATTCAGCGCCGCGAGCTCGACAAGCACGATGTATTACTGGAGATCCACTATGCCGGCATCTGTCACTCTGACATTCATACGGCACACGGCGATTGGGGCGAGGCCCACTACCCGCTCGTTCCCGGTCATGAAATCGCCGGGATCGTCAAAGAGGTCGGCTCTGACGTCACGAAGTTCCAGCCCGGCGACCGCGCCGGCGTCGGCTGTATGGTTGAATCTTGCGGCTCGTGCGAGAACTGCGAAGCCGGAGAAGAGCAGTACTGCTTAAAAGGCAATACGCCGACGTATGACGGCGTCGATAAATACGGAGAGCCGACGCAGGGCGGCTATTCGACGCACATCGTCGTGACAGAGGATTTCGTCCTTCACATTCCGGAAAACCTGCCGCTTGATGCTGCAGCGCCGCTTCTCTGTGCGGGCATCACGACCTTTTCTCCGCTGAACCGCTGGCAGGCCGGACCAGGCAAAAAAGTAGCCGTCGTCGGACTCGGCGGACTCGGGCACATGGCCGTTAAAATCGCGCATGCGATGGGAGCGGATGTAACGGTGCTTTCCCAGACGCTGAACAAAAAGGACGACGGGCTCCGCTTCGGCGCAAGCGCGTATTATGCGACGAAGGATGAGGACACGTTTGATACACTCGCCGGACAGTTTGATCTGATCATCAACACCGTGAGCGCGAAAATCAACATCAACGACTACCTCTCCCTGCTCCGCCTGGACGGAACGCTCGTCAACGTCGGTGCTCCGGCAGAGCCGCTTGATGTGCACGTCTTCTCGCTGATTCCGCAGCGCCGCTCCTTTGCCGGCTCGCTGATCGGCGGCATCCGCGAAACGCAGGACATGCTCGACTTCTGTGCCAAGCACGAGATCATGCCGGAAATCGAAGTCATTTCCGCAGACGACATCGACGACGCCTACGAACGAGTACAGAAATCAGACGTGAAATACCGCTTCGTGATCGATACGAGCACGCTTTAATTGGTAAAAAGGAGCCCTCTGCGAAATGAATGCAGAGGGCTTTTTGGCCGTTCGTTCAGCTGTCTTCGTCCTCCACTGCCACATCTGCTTCTCTTCGTTCATCCCGATAGCCGGTGACGCTTCTATCGTCACGGTCGATCGATAACGCCTGCACCGAGCCAAAATAGAGTGCCGTCGGCTGCTCTTCGACTGCTGCATAGCCGATGGAAAGCAGCTCATTTTCCAGCGCTTCATCAGGCGGCTCTTCCAGGATCAGCCGGTCACCGTTTATATGAAACCGGGGTGAGGCAACAGCCCGCTCCACGTCCTGATTATGCACGGCCCAATCGGCAATCACCTGGGCGAGCATGAGCGGAATCCGCTCCCCGCCCGGGCTGCCGATGCCGAGCACCGGTCCTTCTTCGTCAGCGACGATCATTGGCGCCGACCAGGTGATCGATCGTCTTCCCGGCTCCGGATCGTTATTATCCGAACGGCCGATGCTGAAGCGTGCCATTTGGTCGTTTAAGAAAAAACCGTTCGTATACAAGGCAGAGCCCCAGAAGTTAGTCAGCGTATTCGTCATCGATACGACGGTTCCATCCCTGTCTACTACCGTGATGTGTGTCGTGTTTGGCGCACTGTACGGCTCGTTTTCTCCAATTGAAAACAGCTGGTCTGCCTCAATCGCTTCAGCAAGCTCCCGGTTTTGCTCTGGATTTGTCATCGCGTCAACCGGGACGTCGACGAAGTTCGGATCACCAAGTTCTGTTTCCATCATTGCCCGGGCGAGCCTCCAGGACATGGCCATATAGTGAATATGTTCTGCTTCGTAGCGTTCGTCGTAATCATCAAAAGCCGTGCTCCCCTCCAGCATCTGCAGCATCTGCACCACGCTGATGCCAGGCAGCGGCGCGGGTGCACCGATTACGTCATAGTCGAGAAAGCTTCCGGAAACCGGTTCATGGTTGACCGTTTCGTAGCCTGCAAGCGATGCTGCATCAAGACCATCGACGTTTTCGATGAGGTCGTCGGCTAATGCTCCTTCGTAAAAGGCTTCTGCCCCGTCCGCACGCACAGCCTCCAGAACGGCTGCAAGGTCAGACTGGACCAGCGTTTCTCCTACTGCAAGCGGAGCGCCATCCGGGTAAAACTGGGGAAGCACACTGACAGGCAGCCTCGAAGCTCCCGATTCCAGCTGTTCTGCTAAAAGCTCAGTTACTTCTGCTCCCCCTGCCAGCTCTACTGCCGGGGTGAGAAGATCCTCCCAGCCACTTTCGCCATACCTGTCTGACAAGTCCTGCATGCCCTGGACAAATCCCGGGACGCCGACGTTGGAGGATGGAATGCCGTCTCCCGGCACCACTTCCCGGTAGTCGATACTTTCCGGTGCTTCTCCTTGCTCGTGAATCAGCGCCACGCCCCCGCCGCCGATCCCGGACGCAAATGGTTCAACGACAGAGACGGCGAACGCCGCTGCCACTGCTGCATCCACGGCATTTCCTCCTTCAGCAAGGACTGTCATGCCGGCCTCCACCGCAGCCGGATGGCCGGCACTGACTGCGTATGGATACGCTGCTGATTCTGCATCATTCTCCGCTTCCTCTTCCGGCGGCTCGTTTTCTTCTTCATCTGTACGGTTTTCTTCTTCTAGCTCGCTTTCGTTTGTATCGTTGTCTGCAGGCTCTGTATCGTCCGCCTCATTTTCAGCAGGATCTTCTTCCGTAACCGGATCCGGATTGGATTCGTTCTCTGCCTCCTGATTGGTACACGCTGCTGTACACAGCACTGCCGCTACAAGTAATGTACACTTTTTCAGCAACGCCATCACTTCCTTTCGATTGGCCGGGACCTGTACGGAACCGGCAGTTTTTTACCGATGATATAGTAGCTGCCGGGTACAAAGCCAAGCAGAAACGTGATCAGCATGGAGCCAAGTACGGCCAGCACCGCCGCAAGAAGCGTATACACGATGATCGGCAGCGCCTCCATATGCGGAAGCCAGAGGAGAATAAACCGGTGCAGCAGATAAATTTGAAAGGAATAGGCGCTGATCGTCAATATAAACGCCGGAACGCGGGTAACCCGCTGCGCAATCCATGCGAGCAGCACGATCATGCCGACGGTGTAGGCAATGTTATCGATCCGCTTCGATGAAACGGTGTCAATGATCTCAAAGCGGACAAGCAGAAACACAAGCAGCAGACTTCCGAGCGGAAAGACGATCACCCATGGCTTCATCTTCCGGAGCCGCTGCTTGATGACGTCATAGGAAGCGCCGGCGTAGTAGCCGAGCACAAAGTAAAATACCCATCCCGGAATACCAAGCCAGTGGCCCCGGTTCCAAATGTAGGCCCACACGTCACCCGGCGGCGGTTCAGTAAGATTAAAGTATCCCAGATAGCTGACTGTCATCATCAATGCAATTGTCAGCATCAGCCACGGGTTACAGCGTGCCAGAAGCCGGTGGAACAGCATATGCAGGATGTAAAACTGAAAAATGACGAGAATGAAATACGTGGTGAAATTGCCGGCAAAGACGTTTAAGAGTGCATTCCTGCCCGCCTCCTGCCATGTACTGGCGGCGGCTATGGCGTAGAGCACGCTGATCGATATGAAGGGTGCGAGGAGAAAGATGACCCGCTTGCGAAAAAAACCACGCGGCAGGCCGCGCGGATACGCATAGGCGAGCAGCAGCTCCGATATAAATATGAACGCAGGCGTCCCAAAAAACGCCGCAAATCTGACTGCGATGAGAATATACTCCTCGACCTGGGAGACGTGCGGCCCGTTCTGCTCGAGCCCTTTATAGACGGCATGCACCATCACCACTGCCAGACAGGAAACGGCGCGGATCCAAAATACTTCATCGATGACTTTTTTATTGTTCAAGCCGCCTCCTCCTCACTTCTGCTGCTGATGCGACGGCCTGTCCGTGCGCTTTTTCGATCCATCTGCATGCTTTCCTTCTCTGCTTGCCTAAAGGTATTGATTTTTACCCGTTCTATTTTCACTTGAAACGAGACTGGTGCAATCAGCATCAAAAGCCCCGTGCCGATCGGGCAGGGGCTTGAAAGCAGCAGGCGCTAAAGACGCTTCCGTTTCGTTTTAGACGTATAAACGGCACTTCCTGCACCAACGATAACAGCGGCGATAATGATGAGCATGATCGGATCCATGTTGAATTCTCCTCTTCTGAGCACACGCTCTTTTTTTCAGAATACCCTCACTCCGGCTCTTGAGCGATCAGACGATTGCCTTATCTTTCTGAGGGTTTTCGATGGAAACGATATCCATGTTACACTACAGGTAACCGGCCTTTATTGGAGGTGGAACGATGCTTTGGAAAACAGTACTGCTGTTCGTTATCGGCATTCCGTTTCTGACTGCCATGAGTCAGTGGACGGGCGGATCGTATACGCTGATCGACAGCATCGCAGTATTAAGTTTCGTCGTCCTGTTCACGTTTGCTGGGCGCTATTTGACGAAACCGCGTCAAAAGCAGACGGAAGGCTGATGCGCTGGCTCATCGTAGCACTGCCGCTGTTAGTCGTGCTATAGTAATGAGGTTCCATGTATCAGACAACTGCATAAGTATGTGATTCAGGTGCAGCGAGGCGTTCTGCTTTGCTGCTTAAAAGGGAAATCGGTGAAGAGTCCGATGCTGTCCCGCAACTGTATTCGTGAGCGACCCGGAGTTGCCACTGTTTCTGCTGAGAGCGGAAATGGGAAGGAGCCGGGAAGCGATGAGCGTAAGCCAGGAGACCTGCCTGTTTCAGCAGACATTCGTACCTACGAGGATAGGAGATGTTAAGTGTGAGTATACCGTATGGACCCGTGCGCCTTGCTGCGCCGCTCCAGCGCTTAGTTAAGCGTGCGCTCTTCTTAACAGCTTCCTCAAGGGAGTTGTTTTTTTATTGTGATGACAAGGAGGGCACGTATGAACGAGCGAATCGAACACTATGAGGAGCAGCTGACGTCATTTTTCATGTATCAAACGCTTTACTTGGAAAACGCCGCCTCCCTGCGAGAACACGTCGAGCATCTGCAGCAGGAGCTGGATGCGTCCGATAAGCAGCATTTGGAGGCTGCCTATCAGCTCGTGCTGCAGCACATCGCCGGAAGCAGGCAGACGACATGACCGGGCTGAAGCAGCGAAACACGACCAGACAGGAAATTCTGACTGCCGCTCACGAGGCGTTTGTTGAAAAGGGCTATGCGGCGGCTTCGATGGACGACATCCGCACGCGCGCAGACGTCAGCAAAGGCACGCTGTATTACCACTTTACAAGCAAAGAGGCGCTGTTCCTTGCCTGCGTGAAAACAACTACGCGTGATATGTATGCAGACTGGCTGGCCCTGTCTCACGAGGCAAAGCACGCGACCGACAAGCTGTATCTGCTCGGTGACTATTACAAAACGCATGCACACCGTTCCCTCTCGAACGTGATCCCGGAGTACCTCGCTGCGGCCTCTGCAAAAGAGAGCGTGTTTACGCTGATCCGCCCGGAGTATAGGATGTTTGAGAGCGTCCTCCGCGAGGGCATCCAGCGCGGCGAGTTCCGGCAGTCGCTGCCGATAGAAAGCATCATTCTCGCCCTGCACGCTTCCTTTACTGCACTCGGAAGCACACAAAAAAACAGGGAAACCTGCATGCATCGCGAGATTATCACGTCGATGGTGCACGGGATCAAGTAAAAAAGAGCAGCCTCCCCGATTGGGAAGGCTGTATTTTCGTTATCCAGCTTACCGCTTCTGTACCGGGCGCAAGAAGTCGACATCATACCGACTTATATACGTAACGTTTTATCCATACGTATCTTTCCTGTGTCCTATTTCCAATACTAAAATGACTAATTTCTTATCCTGGATCTCTGCAATTAATCGATAATCCCCTACGCGGTAACGCCACGCTCCTGATCGATCACCCGTTAACCCTTTTCCTTTGGATCTCGGATCGGTTGTATGGTGAAGGTTTTTTTTGATCCATGCCATGATAAAGCGTGATGCAGAAGCGTCTAATTTCTTTAATGTTTTTCTTGCTCGTTTCTCAAAACGAACTTCATATACACGTTGTTCCGCTGTCATTTTTCGACATCATCCAATTCATCCAGCATTTCTTCAAATGAAACATCAGTTGGATCCGCTTCATGTTCCGCTTTTGCTTCGTTAAACAATCGAAGATCAATGTCATTTTCAATTTGTTCGAATACAGCAGAACGAACCAATTCTGATAACGATATATTTTTGTTTTTGGCATACTCCCTGATTACTTTTTCTTCCGCTTTACTCACACGCAAAGACAATGCAGCCATTCCCCATCGCCTCCTCTTCTATTTGTAATACATTGTAATACAAAACATTTCCTTCGTCAATCAGTGCATACCGAAGGCTGAATGACGATGAGGAACGAGGCAGACTTTGCTATTTTTCTATGTATGGGGAACCTGCACAAAAAACCAGCTGCATGTAACAGCTGGTTTATCTCTATTTCGTTGATACATATCCTTTCTGTGTGACCCGGTGCCACGAGCCAAGCGTGGTGACGTCTTCGGCCTGCTCTGCGGCATAGGCTTCGCAGAGAAAGCCGGGAGCTGTCGTCTCATCGCTTAAGGTGATGCTGCCGATGCCGAGCGGTGCCGGAATGTGAGCGAGCAGCTCTCCGAACCGATCTACGGGCAGACGCCAGCGCTCGGCTTCAATGGCCGCGCCGTTTTGTTCACTGCGGATGAGACCAGGCTTTGCGGGCTCTGTCGGCAGCTTATACAGCTGATAGGCCGGTGCGGTCGTCACTTCTTCGACGAACGTGCCGCCGAGCTCCTCCAGCTGGGAGGCGAGCGGGTAGCCTCGCATATGCAAACCGCAGACGATGAGATCCATCGTGTCGGTTTTCGCGTTTTCCCACTCTTGACCGACTGCAAACAGCAGCCCCTCCTCTTCCGCTGTCGCAAAAAAGGTGATACCGAACGGCACATCTGCAGCCGCTTCCCCCGCCGGGAGCGCAATAGCGCTTAAGTCGAGCAGATTGCAGTGGTTCGTGTACGCACCCATCTGCGAATTGGTGCTGATCGGATTTTGACGCACCTCGTCCCGGCTCCACGTTCCGCCGGAAGTCGGCAGCATGAGCACGGACTTGCTGAGCGCCTGCTTCGTTTTCGCCTTCTCCTTTTCCGTCCGGTGCTGTGCCTGAAACAGGGAAGCAGCGCTGTGCTTTCCGTCTTCACCGGTGCGGAGAACAGCTTCTGTTACCTCATGCACCGCTCCCGGATGCTGCTCGGTAAAAGCACCGAGCGCCGCCCATCGTTCTGCAACAAACGGACCGCTGTACAGCTCTTCTGCGACGGCTTCCATACCGGACGTATCGAGCGTTTCGACCGGTATCCCAAGCGTTTCCGCCTGCTTCAGCGCACGCTCCCACGCCTTTCGGTAGGCGTCTGCATACGGTCCGAAAAAGCTCGGCGCTTCTTTCGGCACAAAAATCCGCTTCGGCTTGTTGACAGCTGGCTCGTCAAGCTGCCGGCTCCAGGCGTGTTCCGGATCGAAGCGGCGCACGACGCGATCAATCCGCGTCACATCCTCCATCGAGCGGGCAAAGGCCGTCACACAGTCGAGGCTTTCACACGCCGGCACAACGCCTCTTGTCGACCAGGCGCCAAGTGACGCTTTCCAGCCGTACAGTCCGTTAAGCGCAGCCGGAATGCGGCCGGAGCCTGCGGTATCGGTGCCGAGTGCAAACGGCACCTGTCCGTTCGCCACAGCTGCGGCCGACCCGGAGCTCGATCCGCCGCTGATCAGTTCTGGCTTCAGGGCGTTATGCGTTTCCCCGTACGGACTGCGCGTGCCGACGAGACCGGTCGCAAATTGATCCAGGTTCGTTTTGCCGACGGGAATCGCTCCGGCCCGGATCAGATCGGCGACAACCGGTGCGTGCTCGGTCGGAGTATACGCGTAGGCCGGCGCCCCCGCTGTCGTCGGCATGCCTGCTACATCAATGTTATCTTTTACCGCAAACGGGATGCCCCAGAGCGGCACCTCTTCCTGGTTCAGTTCGTGAAGTGCGTCAAGATACGGCTGCAGCGCCTCCTTCTTTGGAGGATGAATCCAGACGTTCCCCGTGTCGTCCGCCGCTGCCTGCACAAGCTCGTCGATCACGTCCTCCGGTGTGCGAGTTCCTTCTATATACTGTGCACGTAATGCTGCAATCGTATAGGCTGTCATGATACAGGCACCTCCTCTTTTGCCACCGCTCCGATTAACTGTCCCGGCTGCACCTCATCCCCAGGCTTTACTTCCAGCTGGACGATCGTTCCTGCGGCTGGCGCGTACACCGGAAATTCCATCTTCATGCTTTCCTGAATGGCAATCACGTCACCTTCTGCCACAACGTCACCGGCAGCGACTTCCACCTTCCAGATGCTGCCCGGCATCGAGCTGCGCACGGCCTCTGCGCCGTCCGGAATCGTGTTCTCCGGCTTTTCCTCTGTCTCCGGCTGTTCGGAAACGTACTCGGCAATGCCCTGCTTCTTCCAGCTCATCCGCTCTGCCTGAAACGCTTCGTTTCGGTGCTGCTTAAAGGAAGCAATGCCTTCTTCGTGTGCATCGACGAAGGCGAGGTAGTCTTTTAAGGCGAAGCTCGTCGCTTCAATCTCCACGTCCATGCGGCCTCGTGGAAAATCCTCGCGCATCTGCATCAGGTCGTCGGAGCTGACCGGATAAAATTCAATCTGATCAAAAAAGCGAAGCAGCCATGGTTTGCCGTCGCGGAAGCTGTCCGTCTGTCGGTAGCGGTTCCACATCTGCACGGTGCGCCCGACAAACTGATAGCCGCCGGGTCCTTCCATGCCGTAAATGCAGAGGTACGATCCCCCGATACCGACGGCGTTTTCCGGCGTCCACGTCCGAGCCGGGTTGTACTTTGTCGTAACAAGCCGCTGACGCGGATCGACCGGCACGGCTACCGGTGCACCGAGGTAGACGTCTCCAAGTCCCATGACGAGATACTTCGCGTCAAAGACGATCTTTTTCACGTCGTCAATGGAATCCAGTCCGTTTATGCGGCGGATAAATTCCAGGTTATCCGGGCACCACGGGGCATCCGGACGTACGTTTTTCGCGTAGCGTTCGGTCGCAAGCTGCGTCTGTGGGTCGTCCCACGAGAGCGGCAGGCGAACGATCCGTGATTGAATCTGAATGTCTTCAAGCGGCGGGAGCGAATGATCCAGCTCCTGCAGCCAGGCGGCTGTTTCCTTTACGGACGCCTGAAGCGGATCGATCCCGATCTGCAGCGAACGAATGCCCGGGGTGAGCTCCACGACAGCGGACGAGGCTTCGTTTTCAACGGCCTGCATGAGGGCATGCGCCTGAAAGCGGAGCTTTAAATCCAGCTCCATGTCGCCGTATTCGACGAGCAGGTAGCGGTCGCCGCTGGCCCGGATCGTCATCGGAAAACGACGTCCGTCGGTTTCCTGTACCAGCAGCGGATAGTCCGGTGGGAGAGTTTCCGTCGATGGTTCCAACGTTGGCATGGATACCTGCTCCGGAAGCGCCTGAAGAAAGGCTTCCTGATCGAGACGGAGCTGCTCTGCTTCTTCAAGTGTCATGAGCTGAAAGCGGACCTTGTCTCCAGGTGCCAGCTGGCCGAGCTTCCAGAACTCTGCCGATGCGGTCGTCACCGGGCAGACGAACCCGCCGAGGCTTGGCCCGTCCGGACCGAGCAGAATCGGCATGTCACCGGTTAAATCCAGCGTGCCGACGGCGTAGGCGTTGTCGTGGATATTCGATGGATGCAGGCCGGCTTCGCCGCCGTCATCCCGTGCCCAGAGCGGAGCGGGTCCCATCAGACGGACGCCGGTGCGCGAGCTGTTAAAGTGTACTTCGTAGTCTGTTTCCTCCAGCTGCTTCAAATAAGCCGGTTCCAAAAATTCCTCTGTGCAGTGCGGCCCCGGAATCACGCCGATCCTCCACGTCTTTGTCGTCTGCGGCTGTGCTGTCTCGGCGAGCGGCGCCTTCTTTTCGATAGAAGGAGCTGCGAGTCCGATGACGTCACCGGTACGGAGCGCCCGGCCGCTGTGACCACCGAACTGCCCGAGTGTAAAGGTCGAAGCGCTTCCGAGCGTTTTCGGTACGTCAAAGCCACCTGCCACAAGCAGATAGGTGCGCATGCCGGATGCGCTTTTTTTCAGTTTTAACACGCTGCCGGCTTTAGCGGTAAACGGTGTATACGGTGCTACATTTTCCCCGTCCAGCTCCGCCTGCATATCAGCCCCGGTCACGACAGCAGTGACACCGGTACGGAAGCGGTACGTGCCGCCTTCAAGCGTCATTTCCATGCCCGGTGACTCATCGGTATTGCCGAGGAGCGCATTGCCGATTCGGAAAGCGAGCGGATCCATGGCACCGGACGGAGGTACGCCGACTCCCCAGTAGCCGGTACGGCCCGGGTAATCCTGAATCGTCGTCTGCACGCCGCCATCGATGACTTCAAGTGCCGGCTCCTCGTGCTCTACCGTATCGAGCAGCTTTGTAAAGACGCTGCCGGACGCAAACCGTTCATCGTGCAGCACGTGGCGGATGTAGGCAATGTTTGTCGTAATTCCGTAAATGTTTGTTTCGGCTAACGCCTCGTCCAGCTTTTCCAGCGCTTCTTCGCGGCTGCTGCCGGTCACGATGACCTTCGCGAGCATCGGATCATACAGCGTCGTCACCTCCACGCCGTCCGTGAGCCACGTCTCATTACGCGCGCGCTTGGAAAAGACAACGCGGTCCACAAGCCCCGCACTCGGGCGAAAATCGTACTGGCAGTCCTCAGCGTACACGCGCGCCTGAATGCTGTGACCGGACGGCTCCGGGCGGCGGCTTTTCAGGTCCGCCAGCGTGCCGGCCGCTTCTTCGATCATCCACTGTACGAGATCGACACCGAAAATCTCTTCCGTGACGCCGTGCTCCACCTGCAGCCGCGTGTTCATCTCCAAAAAGTAAAACTGCCCGCGGCTGTCGTCATATAAAAATTCGACTGTCCCTGCAGAACGGTAGCCGGCTGTGCGGGCAAGCGTTTCTGCGCTCTCCAGCATCCGGGCGCGCACGTCTTCTGACAGTCCCGGCGCCGGCGTTTCCTCGATCACCTTCTGGTTGCGGCGCTGCGTCGAGCAGTCCCGCTCCAAAAGTGACACCGTCTCCGTTTTCGTTCCGAAGATCTGCACTTCAATGTGGCGGGCCTTTTCAATGTAGGCTTCTAAAAACATGCCCCCGTCAGAAAAATTGCTTTCCGCCAGGTGCAGGACGCTGTCGTACGCGTCCAAAAGCTCCTGCTCGCTGTAGCAGACACGCATGCCGATGCCGCCTCCGCCGGCGGTGCTTTTCAGCATGAGTGGATAGCCGACCTCTTTCGCAAGCCGCACCGCCTCCTCTTTACTTTGAAGCAGATCGGTTCCTTCCAACAGCGGGACGTCCGCTTTAGCAGCGAGCTCCCGCGCCGAATGCTTTTTGCCGAAGAGGTTCATGTGCTCCGGCTCGGGACCGATAAAGATAATCCCTTCCTGTCGGCACCGTTCGGCGAAGCCCGCATGTTCACTGAGAAAGCCGTACCCCGGATGAATCGCTTCAGCTCCGGTATCCTTCGCCGCGCGGATGATCCTATCCTGATCGAGATACGTCTCCTGCGCCGTGCCTTTGCCTAGGAAAACGGCCTCGTCTGCGCCGCTTACGTGCAGGCTGTCTTCATCTGCCTGGGCATAAACGGCGACGGATTCGATCTGCATGTTTTTCAGCGTTCTTTCAATTCGGCACGCAATCGCACCG
Organism: Bacillus daqingensis; assembly: GCF_042654445.1. Lineage (NCBI taxonomy): Bacteria > Bacillati > Bacillota > Bacilli > Caryophanales > Bacillaceae > Bacillus > Bacillus daqingensis. The sequence continues at coordinate 59,700 of NZ_JBHSGK010000008.1, read as the reverse complement.
CGGTTGGCAATGAGTACTTTCTGAAACATAGTCGAGCTCCTTCCGAATGATGGTTTAGGCGTCCCAGACGAGCAGTCTGAGCGCGGTTGGATTATAGCCGCTGCATGGGTTGTTCAGCTGCGGGCAGTTGCTGATGAGAACGGTGACCTCTTCCAATGCTTTCATCTCCACGTATTTCCCCGGTCCGCTTAAGCCGTCCGCAAAAGCGAGGCCGCCTTCCGGACTGACCGGCACGTTCATAAAGAAGTTAATATTCGGTGCCAGGTCCCGCTTCGTGTAATCGCCGCGCTTGCTGAGCTGATACATAAACGTATCGCGGCAGTTGTGCATGTCGAGCCGGTCATGATCGTAGCGGACGGTGTTGCTCTGCGCCGAGCAGGCACCGCCGAGCGTGTCGTGGCGCCCGACCGTGTCATCGACGATTTCCAGCAGGCTGCGGCCGGCTTCGGACTTCAGCACGCTTCCCGTCGATAAATACACGTTTTCCTGGGCGGCAATCGTCTGAATCGCACTGTAGCGGTCGTCAGGATGATTCGTCGGATAAAAGAGCGTGTCCGCTGCCTGGTTGCCTTCCACATCCACGATGCGAAAATACTGACCCGGTTTCAGGTCGTGCATCCAGCCTTCTCCAGCTGGGAGATCATACTGATAAACGGCATCGGCTTCTCGTCGAATCGTGTGAGTCGTCATGCGAGTACCTCCTTGTTTTTTCGCTGCAGCTCGTGATAGGCTGCGGTGTTTTCCCGTGCACGCTTGTTTTCTCCGAGCGGCTCCGGCTTTTCTGAATCCGGTGCATCGGCGACGGTCAGCGTCACCGGCTGAGATGGATAGCTTTCTGCCGGATCGAACGGGTGCGGCGTGTTGGAAAGGATGACAATCACATCCATTTCCGTAACAAACGTCACCTCGTCGCCTTTACCACTGTGGTCGGAAACGAATTGCATCCTCCCGTCTTCCTGCACCTGCACTTTGGAAAAGAAGTTGATGTTTGGAACCAGATCCCGTGCTGTCAGACCGTGACGGAACAGCTCGACCTGCAGGTTTTCCTCGCCGCAGCGAAGCCAGTCGTTTAAGTGATCCTGATAGGATGTCGTGCCGTAGCGCTTGTTCACACCCTCTCTTGTCGAGTAGCCGCCGATCGGATCGTGCCAGCCGACGGTATCATGCGTCAGCACCGCCATCGTGCGGCCGTTGTCGCTCATGAGCTGGTGTTCCGCTGTCAGATGTGACGTGTGCTGGGCCTTTAACGTATCCGGCATATTATAGCGCTCCGCAAGCGGATGAGCTGCCGCGTAGAGCAGCGCACTCACATTGGCGCCGTCCCCCTCTGCTCGGAGCGTCACCTGTTTTCCGGCTGCGATCTTCTCAGACCATTTGGCTCCTGGACTCAGCGTATGTTCATACATCGAGCGTCTCTCCTTTAGATAAAAATAAAAAAGCCCGAAAGATCAGCAATGTGACCTCCCGGGCTTTTATCCCTCCGTGTATGCAGCAAATGTCTGCACGCTTTCTCTCGGACCTGCCCCGCTGATGCGTCAGCGGCGGAACCCTAGAAAGCTGTTTTGATCTCTCCCCGTTGTCAATCGGTGTAGTGTGAGTGAGAAAAGACCAGTATGCGATTGGCTATGAGTCGTAGTGTACCGTGCTGCTCCGGGCGTATCTACAACCTTGTCAGAAAATGCGACAAGGTTTCTGACTATTCTGACCTTCTTTTTTTCCTCACCAACCGTTTCTCAGAGCAACCGTGCACCACCACCTATATTTTTACAAATAAAGCCCATTTTGTTTGATCATGCTGCGAGCGCGCTTCTGACGCAGGTTCAGCGTGTTTTTTTACGCGCTGGAAATCGAAAAACGTTGTCAGGTTTCGTGACGAACTTGTTGTTTTTTGTCGCTTCCCTCCCTAACAATGGGCAACGTAGCTCGAAACAGAAAATTCTGATTTTACCATTTTGAGGAGGAGACAAACGTGACATCGACGAATGAACCCGGTTTGAAGCGAACGTTAACATTATGGCAGGTGGTATTTCTGGGGATGGCCTGGAATACACCGATGATCTATTTTTCCGTATACGGAGTGGCAGTGGAGGGATCGAGCGGCTATCTAACGCCGGCCTACACGCTTGCCGTGCTCGCAGTGCTCTTAACCGGAGCAAGCTATGCGGTGATGGCAAAGAAAATACCGATTTCCGGATCGGCCTACACCTTCGCGAAGAAGGCGATTCACCCGAACGTCGGCTTTCTCGTCGGCTGGGTGCTGCTGCTGAATTACTTGTTTGCCCCGATCATCGCAGCCATCACGTTCGGTATCTTTCTCGGCGCTCAGTTCCCGGCCGTTCCGACGATCGCCTGGGTGGCACTGCTCGTCGGTGCACTCGCCTTCATTGCGATCATGGGCATCCGCTCCTCGGCGAATGTGAGCCGCGTCATCGTTCTCTCGCAGCTTGTCTTTCTAGTCGCATTCATGGGAATTCTCATCGTACAGCTGACGCAGGGCACCGGTTCCGGCACGCTGCTTTCCGCAGCCCCGTTTCTGAGTCCGGAGCTGACGATTCCGATGGCTGTTGCCGGCGCGTCGGTTGTCGTGTTCTCGTTCCTCGGCTTTGATACCATGACGACCTTATCGGAAGAAACGATCGATTCCAAAAAGACGATCCCACGTGCGATTTTCATCATGATCGGTATCGTCGGTACGACGCACGTCGGCATTTCCTACTTCGGTCATCTCGCCTATCCGGCCTTCACGTTTGCGAATCCGGATTCGGCAGCGATGGAGCTGATGATGGTCGTTGGTGGCTCAGCACTCTCCGCCGTATTCATCACCGTGCTGATCGCAGCAATTTTTGCCCAGGGACTCGCCTCTGTCACAGCCGCCTCCCGCCTGCTGTTTGTCATGGGCCGGGATGAAATTCTGCCAAAGCAGATTTTTGCTAAGCTGCACCCGAAGCGGAAAACTCCGGTAAACAACATTCTTATTATTTCCGTATTATCTTTTGGCGCTCTGTTTATCCCGCTCGATACCGCCATGCTGTTCGTCAACTTCGGCGCTCTGACGACGTTTTTATTCGTTAATATTTCCGTAATCAACCTGTATGTGAAGGAGAAAACATCGTACAACAACAGCTTCGTATATCAGCTCGCTAATCTCTATGTACCGCTTGGCGGAGCAGCGTTTATGCTGCTGCTTATCATGATGATCGAGCCATCGGCCGTTCTGGTCGGCCTCATCTGGACCGCAGTCGGCGTCGGCTATCTGCTCTACATGACCAACGTCTTCTCCAAGCCGCTCCCGCAGATCAGCCGAATAGCACAGCCCGAGTAGAAAATGTTATACAACGATAACACCCCCTTCCTGCAGGAAAGCAGGAAGGGGGTGTTTTTTGCAAGTTTCTTTGAATTTCGGAAACGTTCTTTATTCCAGATAGGACTGCACTTGTTCGTCAAAATCATCCGGATCATGGGACTCCAAGATAACTTCCTCATGATCGAACAAGAAAAATGCCGGCAGCTCCTCGTAATCGAGCCCTGGGTAATCAAGGTTATCCGGATCTGGATCACGATTGGCTCGAAACACGCGAATCGCTGTCTCTTCTTCATACACTTCAGCTTCAACAAAATCAACTACATCCGGTTCCCCGATCGCAAAGACGGCGTACTCCCCTTCACTGTCTGCCCGCAGCTCCTGATAGACCAAGTTCCCTTGATCAGAAGAACAAGCACCAGCACCATCAGTAAGCTTAAACCTGCTATGAATCGCACAAAACCCATTTGCAGAAACACCTCTCCATTTTTGTTGTCAGCCTCTTCCTGTCCCTTACTTCTTCTGGCCTGAAGCTAGTATTCCTTCAAGGATTTCGTTTTGATTAAGGCATCATCATAAAAATGTGCGGTTCGATAGGCACGTTAAGGCTGAAGCTGAACATAATAAAAAACCCTCTGCCGGGTTGGTAGCAGAGGGTTCTTACGAGTTGGGCGCCGTCCACAGGCGCCCAGCCGCTGTTGTTTGAAATTATCGCTTCGAGAACTGAGGTGCACGACGTGCTGCTTTAAGACCGTATTTCTTACGCTCTTTCATTCGTGCATCACGAGTCAGGTAGCCAGCTTTCTTCAGAGCCGGACGGAATTCCGGATCTGCTTGAAGCAGTGCGCGTGCAACACCGTGACGGATTGCACCGGCCTGGCCTGTGTAGCCACCGCCGTTAACAGTCACGTGAATGTCGTACGTGCCTTCTGTTTGTGTTTCAGCCAGTGGCTGCTTTACGATTACTTTGAGTGTTTCGAGGTCGAAGTAGTCATCGATGCTGCGCTTGTTGATCATGATCGTACCATCACCTGGTACGAGACGCACGCGGGCAACGGAGTTTTTACGACGACCTGTTCCATTGTATTGAACTTGTGCCAAGAAAATTCCCTCCCTTTAAATTATCCGCGTAGCTCGTACGCTTCTGGTTGTTGTGCTGCGTGTGGGTGCTCGCTTCCAGCATACACGTGCAGTTTCTTTCCTGTCTGACGGCCGAGCGGGCCTTTTGGAAGCATTCCTTTAATGGAAAGCTCAAGCAGACGCTCCGGCTTGTTCGCACGCATGTCGCCTGCAGAAGTCGCCTTCAGGGAACCTGGGTAACGGCTGTGACGGTAGTAGTACTTGTCCTGCAGCTTGTTACCTGTCAGGTGGATCTTGTCAGCATTGATGATGATGACATTGTCACCAGTATCGATGTGCGGGGTGAATGTTGGCTTGTGCTTCCCGCGGAGCAGGCTTGCAACCTCAGAAGACAGACGACCGAGCGTCTGGCCTTCTGCGTCAACAACCAGCCATTTGCGTTCTACTTCAGTTGGCTTCGCCATATATGTTGTACGCATGATTAATTTCCCTCCTAAATGTGACTCATTCCAAAAAACAACTTACGATCTAATCGATTCCGTACCCGGGGCAAGTGGGCATAAGAATACCGTTAACCATCATATAATAGATGATCCGTCCTGTCAATACGAAAAAACACACGGCCGAGTTGTTTTTCCATCTTTTTTTACTGGGGACGGATTTTTGCTGCGAGACGTGTCTGCAGCGCCTCTTCCGTGTAGTCGACGCCGGCTAAATAAAGGCCGTGGCCGGGGGCTGTTTTCGCAGCAAGCGTGCGGTCCTCTGCCTCAAGCAGCTCCGGAAGGGACTCCGGCTCGCGGCTGCCGTACCCGATGTCTAACAGCGTGCCGGTCATGACGCGCACCATCTGGTACAAAAAGCCGCTCCCGATAAAGCGCAGCACCCACTCCTCGCCTTCCCGGATCACGTCGATCGCGTACATCGTTCTTACTTTGTCCTCGACGTCCGTGCGGGGCGAGGAAAGGCTCGCAAAGTTGTGCGTGCCGAGCAGATAGGCAGCCGCTTTCCGCATGCGCTCTGCATCCGGCTCGTGCCGCAGCTGGTACACGTAGTGCCTGCGGAAGACGTCCCGCTCCCGGGCTGTCGTGAGCCGGTAGCGGTACTCCTTCGCCACAGCCCCGTAGCGGGCGTGAAACCCTTCAGGAGCCGTCTCAGCATGTCTCACGTGGATGTCATCCGGCAGCAGGCTGTTCAGTGCCATCGGCCAACGCTCCTCCGGAATAGCGAGCGGCGTATCGAAGTGAACCGGCTGGCTTAGTGCATGCACGCCGGTGTCCGTTCGCCCCGAGGACGTGGACGGCCAGCTGGCCGCTTTATGCAATTTAGCGAGCGCCCGCTCGATCTCTCCCTGGACCGAGCGCGCGTCCGGCTGCTTCTGGTAGCCGCGAAAGCCGCTCCCGTCATAGCTGATCTGCATCACCATACGTTTCATGAACAACGCTCCTTCTTATACAACAGACAGCACGCTCCACACGCCAAAAGCTGCAAACACGAGCAGCACGACCGTATCGCGGTTCCGCCAGGCGAGCTGCCGGAACTTCGTGCGTCCTTCACCGCCCGCGTAGCCTCTCGCCTCCATCGCTTCTGCCAGCTCTTCGGCCCGCTGAAACGACTGGACAAACAGCGGCACGAGCACGGGGATAAACGCGTTGAGCCGCTTCCAGATCGAGCCGCTGGAGAACGTGGCGCCCCGGGCGGTCTGTGCCTTTAAAATCTTTTCCGTTTCCGTTAAAAGCGTCGGAATAAAGCGGAGCGCGATCGACATCGTCAGCGCAAGCTCATGCACCGGCACGCGGAAACGGTTGAGCGGATGCATGAGCCGCTCCATCCCGTCGGTCAGATCAACCGGGGTCGTCGTGAGAGTCAGCATCGTCGCGAGCACGATTAATAAAAACAGGCGCGTCGCAATCAGGCTGCCCTCTATAACGCCGCCGCTGTAAATCGTGAGCCAGCCGAGACTGACGAGCACTGTTCCATCCCGCGTCATAAACAGATGCAGGAGGAACGTAAAGACGACGATAAGCAGAATCACGCGGATTCCTTTCCAGAAAAAGCGGAACGGGATCCCGGCGGATAAAAAGGCGGCGACCGTGAGCGCCGCTGCCGTCCCGAGCACGAGCGGGTCGCGTGAGACGAACAGAAAGATCATAAAAATGATGACGGCAATCAGCTTTGCCCGGGGATCAAGCGAATGAACGAACGATTTCCCCGGCACGTACTGGCCGATGATGACGTGCTCAAGCATCCCGTACGCCCCCTTTCAGAAGCGTCAGAATGCGCGAGAATGTTTCTGTTTCATCAAAGGCACTGATGTCCACTTTAGCTCCGGAAGCCTCTCTCAGCCGGTAAAGAAGCCTGACGGTGTCCGGCATTTCCAGCTGGTGGCGCTCTAAAAGCTCCGCATCCGTAAACAGCTCATGCGGCGCTTTCTGCGCGATCGCTTTTCCGCTCTCCATGACCGTCACCGTGTCCGCATAGCGGGCGACGGCATTCATGTCATGGGAAATCATAACGACGGTCCGCTCCGGCTTTTCCTCTTGCCAGGAGCGGAACAGCTCCATCATGCTTTCACGGCCGGCCGGATCGAGTCCTGCCGTCGGCTCATCGAGTAACAGCAGCTCCGGCTCCATTGCGAGCACGCCTGCAATCGCAGCCCGGCGCATCTGTCCCCCGCTCAAATCGAACGGCGAACGGGTGAACAGCTCGGCGCTGATGCCGGTGCGTGCAAGTGCCTCTTCCGCGAGACGGCGGGCCTCGTCATCCGTGAAACCGAGGTTTTTCGGACCGTACATGACGTCGTCGATCACTGTTTCATCAAACAGCTGGGCCTCGGGAAACTGAAACACGACGCCTGCTTTGCGGCGAAGACCTGCGATGTGCTTCTGCTTCGTTTCCGGGGTGATCGTCCAGTCGCCGACGTAGACTGTTCCCTCCTGCGGACGGAGCAGGCCGTTTAACAGCTGCAGCAGCGTCGACTTGCCCGACCCGGTATGGCCGACACAGGCGTGAAAGGCACCGGAGGCAAACGAGACCGACGTGCCCTGAAGTGCCTTCGCTTCAAACGGGCCTCCCGGCATATAGGCATACGAAACGTTCTCTACACGTAATTGCACAGCACCCTCACCAGCTCTTCTTCTGACGTAGGGGACCCGGGGTCAATCCCTTCCAGCCGCAACCGCTCTGCCATCAGCACCGCAAGCGGAAGCACCAGGCCCGCCTCTTTTAAGAGATCAGGCTTTTTGAACAGCTCAGCCGGCGATGCATCGGCTGTCAACTGCCCTTCGCGCATGACGAGCATGCGGTCCGCTTCAGCAGCTTCCTCGAGGTCATGCGTGATCATAATGACCGTGATTCCGTCCTCGCGGCAAAGCCTGCGGACAACGTCACGTACGTCACTTCGTCCGGCCGGGTCCAGCATCGACGACGCCTCGTCCAGAATGATCACATCCGGCTTCAGCGCCGTAATGCCGGCAAGGGCCACACGCTGCTTCTGACCCCCGGAAAGGCGGTGCGGCTCGCGGTCCTCGAGCCCGCTTAATCCGAGCCTCTCCACTGCCGCTGCGACACGCTCCTTCATCTCGTCATACGGAATGCCCGCATTCTCAAGTCCGAAGGCGATATCGTCTGCGACCGTCGGGGCGACCAGCTGGTTATCCGGCTGCTGAAACACCATCCCGGCCCGGCGGCGGAGTGTCATGATCGTCTCCGGGTCGGTCGTCAGAAAGCCGCACGTCGTCACCGTGCCCTCCCGCGGAAGCAGCAGGCCGTTCAGACAGCGGGCGAGCGTCGACTTGCCGGAACCGTTGTGGCCGGTTACCGCCAGCCATTCACCGGCTGCAGCGGTAAACGACACGTTTTTTACGACATCTGTCTCCCCATCATAGGAAAACGAGACGTTTTCTACGATTACCCGGCTCATGTCTGCCCGCTCCTTTCACGTATAGATGAATGATGGATCTCTGCTGAGAGGCTAGTCGTAACTCACAGCCCCTATTCGCAGCAGATTCCGCCGCTGTGCGCAGTGATCACTGCTTTATGCGTACCGAACCCCTGTTGTGCGTAAAGTACACTGCTTTATGCGCACCAGAGGCCCCGTTACGCGCACGGACCCGCCGTTTGTGCATAGGCGGACGCCTGTTTATTACCAAACTGCCGCCGCGCTCTGCACCAACGGAACGCTTCTGGCTGATATATAGATGTTTACGGGTTCCGGCACTGGCCGGAACCTTCCTGCTGAGAGGCTAGTCGTAACTCACAGCCCCTATTCGCAGCAGGTTCCGCCGCTGTGCGCAGAGATCGCTGCTTTATGCGTACCGGAACCCTCGTTGTGCGTAAAGATCCGCCGTTTATACGCAGATAGACGGCTGTTGTGCGGAAGCGGAAACGAGGAGCCCCCTGCGGTCGTCCATTATCAACAAAAAAAGGGCGTCGCGCAATGACTGTTTCCAGCATTGGCTGTGCGCCCCTTTCGCTTCCTTATACGAGCTCGATGATTGCCATTTCCGCACCGTCTCCGCGGCGTGGTCCAAGCTTCATCACGCGAGTGTAGCCACCCTGGCGTTCGTCGTAGCGCTTTGCGATGTCATCGAAAAGCTTCTGGACTGCGTCCTGACCAGTTTCTTCGTTCGCTGTTTCTTTGCGGACGAATGCAGCAGCCTGACGGCGTGCATGCAGGTCTCCACGCTTACCGAGCGTGATCATCTTCTCGACTGTGGAACGAATTTCCTTTGCTTTCGCTTCTGTCGTTTCAATGCGCTCATTGATAATCAGATCTGTAGTGAGATCGCGGAGCAGGGCTTTACGCGCGCTGCTGTCACGACCGAGCTTTCTGTATGCCATGAGTCATTTCCCTCCTTCGCTGAATCCATCCGGCCAAAGCCGGATGCAAAGTCGTCAGTCTTCTTTACGCAGGCCGAGGCTGAGTTCGTGCAGCTTTTCCTGGACTTCCTCAAGGGATTTGCGTCCGAGGTTGCGCACTTTCATCATGTCCTCTTCGGACTTCTGCGTCAGTTCCTGAACTGTATTAATACCGGCACGCTTCAGGCAGTTGTATGATCGCACAGATAGGTCGAGTTCCTCGATCGTCATCTCGAGTACCTTTTCCTTCTGATCTTCCTCTTTTTCGACCATGATCTCAGCGTTTTGCGCCTGATCGGTGAGGCCGACGAAGATGTTCAGATGTTCTGTCAGGATCTTTGCTCCGAGCGATACGGCTTCTTCCGGACGGATACTTCCATCTGTCCAAACGTCGAGCGTCAGCTTGTCATAGTTTGTTACCTGACCGACACGCGTGTTTTCCACCTGGTAGTTCGCACGCACGACCGGCGTGAAGATGGAGTCGATCGGAATGACACCGATCGGCAGGTCGCCGGTATTGTTGTCCTCAGCGAGAACATACCCGCGGCCGCGTGACGCTGATACTTTCATTTGGAACTGCGCGCCTTTGGAGAGCGTTGCGATGTGAAGTTCCGGATTCAGGATTTCAACGTCGCTGTCGTGCGTGAAGTCCGCAGCAGTGACAACTCCCTCTCCATTTGCTTCGATCTCAATCGTCTTCTCCTCATCGGAGTAGATTTTAAGCGCGAGCTTTTTCAGATTCAGGATGATCGTGGTTACATCCTCCACGACACCTTCAATAGTTGAAAACTCGTGCAGTACGCCGTTAAAGGAAACGGACGTAACCGCTGCTCCCGGCAGTGAGGAGAGCATGATGCGGCGCAGAGAGTTCCCAAGCGTTGTTCCGTATCCACGTTCCAGAGGTTCTACGACGAATTTTCCGTACGTTTGATCGTCGCTTAATTCGACTGTTTCAATCTTCGGCTTTTCTATCTCGATCATTCAACAAACCCTCCTTCAAAACGTCGAAACCCCGGTTGTGAGTGACCACAACCGGAATCCCTCACTGGGCACACCTTGAACTGTTACGATTTTCATCCCGTTCAGGTGGAACGAGACATTGTGCTCGTTGCAATTATACGCGGCGACGTTTTGGTGGACGGCAGCCGTTGTGTGGAACAGGTGTTACGTCACGAATCATGCTCACTTCAAGACCAGTAGCCTGAAGGGAACGGATCGCTGCTTCACGTCCTGCACCCGGCCCTTTAACGGAAACTTCAACTTCCTTCATACCGTGATCCATTGCTGCTTTTGCTGCTGCTTCTGCTGCAGTCTGTGCTGCGAATGGAGTGGACTTACGGGAGCCTTTGAATCCAAGACCGCCTGCACTAGCCCAGGATACGGCGTTTCCCTGAGGGTCTGTGATCGTTACAATCGTGTTGTTGAACGTGGAACGGATGTGTGCAATACCGGACTCTATATTTTTACGCTGACGGCGCTTTGCGCGAGTCGTTTTTGGTTTAGCCATAGTATTCCGTTACCTCCTTTACTTTTTCTTGTTCGCTACAGTGCGGCGTGCACCTTTACGGGAGCGCGCGTTGTTCTTCGTCTTCTGACCACGGACTGGCAGACCGCGACGGTGACGGATTCCACGGTAGGATCCGATTTCGATCAGACGCTTGATGTTGAGGGAAACTTCACGACGGAGGTCCCCTTCTACCTTCACGCTGTCGACAACGCTTCGGATTTTACCGAGCTCTTCTTCTGTAAGATCGCGGACGCGGGTATCAGGAGATACGCCGGCTTCCTCGAGAATTTCCGCAGCGCGGGACTTTCCGATTCCGTAGATATACGTCAGGGAAATGACTACTCGCTTGTCGCGGGGAATGTCAATACCTGCAACTCGTGCCATACATTACACCTCCTGTATTTATCCTTGCTTCTGCTTGTGTTTTGGATTCTCGCAAATTACCATGACGGTACGTTTGCGGCGAATTACTTTGCACTTTTCGCAAATTGGTTTGACGGATGGTCTTACCTTCATGTTCTTTACCTCCTTGATAGTCGGAGTACTGCGCGACTTCTGCCGGTGTTATTTATATCGATACGTGATTCGACCGCGAGTCAGATCATACGGAGATAATTCGACGGTGACCTTGTCTCCCGGAAGAATACGGATATAGTGCATACGAATTTTGCCGGATACATGTGCGAGCACCTTGTGCCCGTTATCCAGCTCGACACGGAACATCGCGTTTGGAAGCGGCTCTATGACCGTGCCTTCAACTTCAATAACATCTTCTTTGGCCATGAATTTACTCTCCTTCCTTCAGTAAATTATCGTTGATATGGGACGAAATTGCAAAACGCAGTTTCGCATTGGTGACACGACCTGTTTCTATTATACTGTTCCTTACTTCGGGGGCAATGATCTCCATGCGTTCTAAATGCTGCAGGTTCTTGCGTTTCGGACGATCGACTTTGCGCTTGTCGCCGTCGGCAATGTGCACAAACCGTTCGTCAAGAACCTCTATGATGCACGCATATTGATCTCTATCCCTTCCATTCAGTATCCGCACAAGCTCACCGGCTTGTGGAACCGAGTCAGGATCTTTCATTCCTTGACCACCTTCATCCATCACTGGATTTTGTCAGTATTTCGTATCCTGTTTCGACAATAGCAATCGTGTGTTCAAAATGAGCGCACCGGGAACCGTCACTCGTGACGACCGTCCAATTGTCGGACAGCGTCCGTACGTACCGCTTCCCAGCATTGATCATCGGCTCCACGGCCAGCACCATTCCTGTTTCCAGCCGGGGTCCCTTGCCGGGAGGCCCGAAGTGGGGAATGGCCGGATCTTCGTGAAGGCTGCGGCCAATACCGTGTCCGGTGTATTCTCTCACAACAGAAAATCCCGCTGCTTCTGCATAGGTCTGCACGGCATGGGAAATGTCGGAGAGATTGTTCCCCGGCGCAGCAGCGCGCAGGCCTTCGTACAACGAGGCTTCGGTGACGTCCAAAAGACGCTCCGACTCCGGGGAAATGCTGCCGACTGGATACGTCCAGGCGGAGTCCCCGTGAAAGCCTTCGTACATAGCCCCGATGTCAATGCTGATGATGTCACCATCCTGGAGCACCCGGGATCCGGGTATTCCATGCACCAACTCTTCGTTTACTGAAGTACAAATACTTCCCGTAAATCCATAGAGCCCTTTGAAGGATGGAACCGCATGTTGAGATCGGATATACCTGTCGGCGATCTGATCCAGTTCTTGCGTTGTGACTCCCGGCTGGATGTGTGCCTGAAGCTCCTGATGGGTGCGGGCAACGATGTCCCCCGCCTTGCGCATCAGGGCCAGTTCATCCGCAGACTTGCGGATGATCATGCACGCGACTCCTGCAAAAGCTTGTCCACATCTGCAAAGACGTCGTTGATATCCTGCTGGCCGTCAATATTACGAAGATAGCCTTTCTCTTCATAAAAGTCAACGAGTGGCTTTGTCTGCTCGAGATTGACTTCGAGACGCTTATCAACCGTTTCCGGCTTGTCGTCGTCACGCTGAATCAGCTTGCTTCCATCCTTGTCGCATTTGCCGGCTTCCTGAGGAGGATTAAATACCTCATGGTAAGCCGTACCGCAGTCAGGACAGATCCAGCGGCCTGTGAGACGCTTAAACAGATCGTCACGCGGTACCTTGATGTAGATCACGTGATCGAGCGTGCGTCCAAGATCCGTTGTCATCTCTTCCAGTGCCTGGGCCTGGGCCGGTGTCCGTGGAAAGCCGTCCAGCAGGAAGCCTTTCGCACAGTCGTCCTGGCTCAGACGCTCACGAACGATGCCGATCGTGACTTCATCCGGGACGAGGGCGCCTTCATCCATAAAGGCTTTTGCCTTCAGCCCTAGTTCCGTGCCGTTTTTAATGGCAGCGCGGAACATGTCGCCTGTCGAGATGTGTGGAACACCGTATTTTTCAACGATTTTTTCTGCCTGAGTCCCTTTTCCGGCTCCCGGAAGACCCATAAGGATTAAATTCATGTGTCGATTCCCTCCAGCGTTTTGATGCGGCCGGCCTTATTCGGCCGTACCGGTGGAACATCTTCACTTTCAACTTGTTTCATCGTTTTAAGCAGCGGCATCTGCGACGATTCGTATTCCGTGGAAAGTTAAACGAGAGAATAACATGAGCTGATCCTGCGTCCTTGTTTCCGGGACGGATGTACGGGCCTCCGGCAGTCCGGTCTGCCCGCCGAATCGTACGGCGCGCTGAACAGGTATTTCCATCTTCCAAAAGCCCTATTCTGTAAAGACCGCTGACAGTACCGGCTCAGCGGCACAGTAACGAGGTGCTTTTATATGGCATCTCCTGCGCCTTCGAATAGCGTTACATTCACAGGTAACTCCATTCGGAATCCCAGCAGCAATCCCAGCAACGAGGAGAATAATGATCCCTCTCTGGATCCGCCTGACCTGCTGCTAAAACAGCATATGCGGTTGTCAAAAGACGATCACATTCTGCCTGTCTCTTGTCACTTGTGCCAGCTTTCCTGCGACCTGTTCCTCCGCTGCCGTCTGAACGGCAAGGAAGGTCATTGACGCGCCCTATCCCGAAAGGTGCAGCCCGAAGGCGTCGATCTCCCCGCTCCTTGGCGGCAGAATTGAACCTTCAGGGGCATGGGGCACCGATTTCGAAAGACGTGAGCGCTGCAGGTGAAGGCAGAAGCCCTCAGCCTGCCGGAAGATGCGTGAACGGGTGATTAAACGAGTTCAGCAGTTCCGCCGGCTGCTTCGATTGCATCTTTTGCAGATCCGGAGAATTTTGTAGCTTTAACAGTAAGCTTGCGCTCAAGGCTGCCGTTGCCAAGCACCTTGATGCCGCTCTTTTCATTTTTCACTACGCCTGTTTCCACAAGCAGAGCTGGTGTAACCTCTGTTCCGTCTTCGAAACGGTTCAGTGTTTCCAGGTTCACTACAGCGTACTCTGCGCGGTTAGGGTTCTTGAACCCACGCTTAGGCAGACGGCGGAAGATAGGCATCTGTCCACCTTCGAAACCAGGGCGTACACCGCCTCCGGAACGAGCGTTTTGACCTTTGTGTCCGCGACCGGCAGTTTTACCGTTACCAGTTGCGATACCACGGCCTTTACGCTTGCGCTCTTTGCGGGACCCGACAGCAGGCTTAAGTTCGTGAAGTTGCATGATGACACCTCCTCAGGTTTTTTCGTGTCTTACGCTTCGATCTCGTTAACTTTAATGAGATGGGATACTTTGTTTACCATCCCGCGCATTGCAGCGTTGTCTTCTTTCACAACAGTGCTGTTGACTTTGCCAAGACCAAGAGTCTTCACAGTCACGCGCTGATCTTCAGGACGTCCGATCAGGCTGCGGGTGAGGGTAATTTCGAGTTTCTTTGCCATGCCAATCCCTCCTTAACCTAGCAACTCTTCAACAGATTTGCCGCGTAGTTTAGCAACCTCTTCAGGGCTCTTCAGGCTTTCCAGACCCTGCATTGTTGCACGTACCATGTTAATAGGGTTGTTGGAACCTAGTGACTTGGAAAGGATGTCACCGACACCTGCAAGTTCAAGTACCGCACGGACTGGTCCGCCGGCAATAACTCCAGTACCCTCAGAAGCTGGCTTCAGAAGGACAGAGCCTGCACCGAACTGGCCTGTGATCTGGTGAGGGATCGTTGTTCCCTGCATTGGCACCTGAATCAGGTTTTTCTTGCCTTCTTCAATTGCTTTACGGATCGCTTCCGGTACTTCAAGAGCTTTACCCATACCGAAACCGACATGTCCGTTCTTGTCGCCTACGACAACGAGTGCTGCGAAACGAAAGCGGCGTCCGCCTTTTACTACCTTCGCGACACGGTTGACCGTGACCACTCTCTCTTCAATTTCCAGTTTGCTTGCATCGATACGCAATGTGTTTCCCTCCTTTATTCCGTTGATTAAAACTTGAGGCCGGCTTCACGCGCAGCGTCTGCAAGTTCTTTAACTCGTCCGTGGTACAGGTAGCCGCCGCGGTCAAATACAACCGTTTCCTGGCCATTATCAATGGCACGCTTCGCTACAAGTTCCCCGACCTGGCGAGCAGCGTCTTTGTTTCCGCCGTTTTCAACGTTAAGTTCTGTATCTAAGCTGGAAGCACTTGCGACTGTGACGCCTGCGACGTCATCAATCAGCTGTGCATAGATGTGCTTATTAGAACGGAAAACATTCAAACGCGGACGTTCAGCTGTGCCTGTGATCGAACGACGAACGTGGGCGTGTCTTTTCTTACGTACCGCGTTCTTAGCAGTCTTCGTGATCATCGAACGTCAGTCCTTTCTTTCCGTTAATTCAGGGCTTACTTCCCTGTCTTACCTTCCTTACGGCGAACGTACTCGCCCTCGTAGCGGATTCCCTTGCCTTTATAAGGCTCTGGAATACGTACGGCACGGATGTTGGAAGCAAGTGCGCCTACGCGCTCCTTGTCAATTCCCTTTACCGTTACCTGCGTGTTGGCAGGAACTTCAATTTCGAGACCGTCTTCCGGAACAAACTCAACCGGGTGGGACAGGCCTACGTTCAGAACCAGCTTGTTGCCGGTCTTCTGAGCACGGTAACCAACACCGACGAGCTCAAGCTTCTTCTCGTATCCTTTGGAAACACCTTCGATCATGTTGTTGATCAGGCTGCGCGTTGTGCCGTGCAGGGAACGGTGCTCCTTGTGGTCGGAAGGACGCTCGACTGTGATCGTGTTATCTTCGTGCTTGATTGTCATGGCTTCGTGCATTTCACGTGTCAGTTCCCCTTTAGGGCCTTTCACGGTTACAGTCTTGCCATCAAGCTTAAATTCAACTCCAGATGGAACTTCAATCGGTTTTAAACCAACTCGGGACATACGTGACACCTCCGTTCTATTACGTAATGAATTACCAGACGTAGGCGATTACTTCGCCGCCGACTTTTTGCTGTCGTGCTTCTTTATCCGTGATAACGCCAGAAGATGACGAAATGATTGCAATACCGAGTCCTCCAAGTACGCGCGGTACTTCGTCAGACTTTGCATAAACGCGCAGGCCAGGCTTGCTGATTTTCTTAAGACCAGTGATAACCTTCTCGTTGTTAGCACCATACTTAAGGAAAATACGCAGCATACCCTGCTTGTTGTCCTCAACGGATTCGTAGTCGCGGATGAAACCCTCACGCTTGAGGATATCTGCGATTTCTTTTTTCATGTTGGAAGCCGGGAGCTCCAGGCTTGTGTGTCGCACCATGTTCGCGTTGCGGATGCGGGTTAACATATCAGAAATAGGATCTGTCATGACCATCGTAGTTACCTCCTTCCTTTAAGCGGAATTACCAGCTAGCTTTTTTGACGCCCGGAATTTGACCTTTGTGTGCAAGTTCACGGAAGCAGATACGGCAGAGCTTGAATTTGCGCAGTACACTGTGAGGGCGTCCACAGCGTTCGCAGCGGGAGTACTCTTGTACACCAAACTTTTTCGTACGCTTCTGTTTAGCGACCATCGATTTTTTCGCCAAGGTCTTCACTCCTCTCGTTTATAAGAGTTTATTTTTGGAACGGCATACCGAACTGTGTGAGAAGCTCACGAGCTTCTTCGTCTGTGTTAGCAGTTGTAACAATGACAATATCCATTCCTCGGACCTTGTCTACATCATCGTAGTTGATCTCTGGGAAGATCAGCTGCTCTTTCACGCCGAGCGTGTAGTTGCCTCGTCCGTCAAATGCTTTCTTGGAAACACCGCGGAAGTCACGTACACGTGGCAGGGATACAGAGACAAGCTTGTCGAGGAAGTCATACATACGCTCACCGCGCAGTGTTACCTTCGCACCGATTGGCATTCCTTCACGGACTTTAAAGCCTGCGATGGATTTCTTCGCCTTTGTTACAAGCGGCTTCTGACCAGTGATCGTTGCGAGCTCTTCTACTGCTTTGTCAAGCACCTTCGAGTTCTGTACAGCGTCACCGACACCCATGTTTACAACGATCTTTTCGAGCTTCGGTACTTCCATAACGGAAGAGTATTCGAACTTCTCTTTCAGAGAAGGTGTAATTTCCTGATTGAATCTTTCCTTCAAACGACTCATTGAATGAACCTCCTTTCAGCAGCCGGCTGCTTAGTTATCAAGCGCTTCGCCGGATTTTTTAGCAATACGTACTTTCTTGCCGTCTTCGACTTTGAAACCAACGCGCGTAGGCTCGTTTGTTTTCGGGTCGATCACCATAACGTTTGATACGTGAATAGGCGCTTCCTGGTTAAGAATTCCGCCTTGTGGGTTCGTCTGGGATGGCTTAGCGTGTTTCTTTACCATGTTTACGCCTTCCACGAGTACGCGGTCTTTCTTTGGATAAGCTTCAAGAATTTTACCTTCTTTACCTTTATCCTTACCGGAGATGACTTTAACGTTATCTCCCTTTTTCACGTGCAGTTTCGCCTGGGACATGAGGGCACCTCCTCTTTACTCGGTTGTTTCCGATCTCTATTCTTACAGTACTTCCGGCGCCAGAGAAACGATCTTCATGAACTTGTTTTCACGCAGTTCACGTGCAACCGGTCCAAAGATACGAGTTCCTCGTGGGCTCTTGTCGTCACGTACGATTACAGCTGCGTTCTCGTCGAACTTGATATAAGATCCGTCCGGACGGCGTGCACCTGTGCGAGAGCGTACGATTACAGCACGTACTACTTCACCTTTCTTGACAACGCCACCAGGTGTTGCCTGCTTTACAGAGCAGACGATTACGTCACCGATGTTCGCAGTCTTACGGCCTGTACCACCAAGTACTTTAATGCACTGTACTTCACGGGCACCGGAGTTATCAGCTACTTTTAAACGGCTTTCCTGTTGAATCATAGATTCCTTTACCTCCCTTCGGATGCGAAGACGCTATTGCGTGCTTAGATGATTACGGCCTCTTCCACTACCTCAACAAGGCGGAAGCGCTTGTCTTTGGAAAGCGGGCGGGTTTCCATGATGCGGACGATGTCGTTCACCTTTGCAGTGTTGTTCTCATCGTGCGCTTTATATTTCTTCGTGTGCTTAACACGCTTTTTATACAGCGGGTGCATCTTGTAGGACTCGATGGAAACAGTGATTGTCTTGTCCATCTTGTCAGATGTCACGCGGCCTACGTAAACTTTACGGTTGTTACGTTCCACGGTTATTCCTCCTCTCGGGACTATTCCGCAATACCGAGTTCGCGCTCGCGTAGTACGGTCTTAGCTCGTGCGATTGACTTCTTCACTTCGCTGATGCGAGCCGGGTTATCCAGCTGACCAGTCGCAAGCTGAAAGCGAAGGTTGAAAAGCTCTTCCTTAAGAGAAGTGGCTTTCTGTTCAATTTCTGCAGTGGTTAGGTTGCGGATTTCATTAGCTTTCATTTGCGTCACCACCCACTTCTTCACGTTTAATTACTTTCGTACGGATCGGCAGCTTGTGGGATGCAAGACGAAGTGCTTCGCGTGCAACCTCTTCCGATACACCGGCGATCTCGAACATTACCTTCCCTGGCTTTACGACTGCTACCCAGCCTTCAGGAGAACCTTTACCGGAACCCATTCGGACTTCAAGCGGCTTTGCAGTGTAAGGCTTGTCTGGGAAGATCTTAATCCATACCTTACCGCCACGCTTCATGTAACGCGTCATTGCGATACGCGCAGCTTCGATCTGACGGTTTGTGATCCAGGAAGCTTCAACTGCCTGAAGACCATACTCACCGAAAGATACTTCCGTTCCGCCTTTCGCTCGTCCGCGCATCTTACCACGGTGCTCACGACGGAATTTAACACGTTTAGGCATTAGCATGATTAATTTCCTCCTTCCTCTGCGTTCGTTCCTTTAGTTGGAAGGACTTCACCCTTGTAGATCCAAGTTTTAATACCGAGCTTGCCGTACGTAGTATCTGCTTCTGCAGTACCATAGTCGATGTCAGCACGGAGTGTGTGAAGTGGAACAGTACCTTCGTTGTATGATTCTGATCGGGCGATATCGGCTCCGCCGAGACGTCCGGATACTTCTGTTTTGATACCTTTTGCGCCGGAACGCATTGTGCGCTGCATGGACTGCTTCATTGCGCGGCGGAAAGAAATACGGCTTTCCAGCTGGCGTGCAATGTTCTGAGAAACGAGTGTTGCATCCATATCAGGCTTCTTGATTTCGTTGATGTTGATGTGAACACGCTTGCCAGTCATCTGGTTCAGTGTTCTGCGAAGTACTTCTACTTCAGAACCGCCTTTACCAATAACCATACCTGGCTTAGCAGTATAGATCGTAACGTTCACACGATTTGCCGCTCGTTCGATTTCAATCGTGGAAACGGACGCTTCGCTGAGACGCTGCTCGAGATAGTCGCGGATGCGGATATCTTCGTGAAGCAGATCAGCATAGTCTTTATCAGCATACCATTTGGACTCCCAGTCTTTGATGACGCCGACACGCAGTCCATGAGGATTTACTTTTTGACCCACACTTATCCCTCCTTCTTTTCTGTTAGCACTAATGTGATGTGGCTCGTACGCTTATTGATACGGCTTGCGCGTCCCTGTGCTCTTGGACGGAACCGCTTAAGTGTAACTCCTTCGTCTACGAATGCCTGAGCAACGACGAGGTTGTCCGGCTCCATTTCGTAGTTGTGCTCCGCGTTCGCGATCGCTGAATTCAAAAGCTTCTCTACAATCGGGGATGCTTTTTTCGGCGTGTGGTTCAGGATGGAGATTGCTTCTCCAACTTCCTTTCCACGGATCAGGTCAACGACCAGACGAGCTTTGCGAGGAGCAACACGTACTTGTTTTGCTACTGCTTTGGCTTCCATGAGTCAGTACCTCCCCTCTTTATTAACGTCGTGTTTTCTTATCGTCAGAAGCATGGCCCTTGTACGTACGCGTTGGCGCGAATTCGCCAAGCTTGTGGCCTACCATGTCTTCCTGAACGTAAACCGGCACGTGTTTACGGCCATCGTATACAGCGATCGTGTGACCGATGAAC
This sequence comes from Bacillus daqingensis, assembly GCF_042654445.1. Taxonomy (NCBI): domain Bacteria; kingdom Bacillati; phylum Bacillota; class Bacilli; order Caryophanales; family Bacillaceae; genus Bacillus; species Bacillus daqingensis. The sequence goes on along the minus strand of NZ_JBHSGK010000008.1, from coordinate 39,488 downwards.
TGTGGGAAAATTGTAGAACGGCGGGACCAGGTCTTGATTACCTTCTTGTTGCTGGAATCAGCCTGTGCTTCTACCTTCTTCATCAGATGATCATCTACAAATGGTCCCTTTTTCAAACTGCGACCCATAATGGTACCTCCCTTCGCGATTGCGCTACGGCCCTCCGTGAGAACCGTAGGACAACCCCGTTATTTTTTACGGCGACGACGCACGATATATTTGTTGGACTCTTTGTTCTTGTTTCGTGTCTTGTAACCAAGAGTCGGCTTGCCCCATGGAGACATTGGAGAAGGACGTCCGATTGGAGCGCGGCCTTCACCACCACCGTGTGGGTGATCGTTCGGGTTCATAACAGAACCACGTACAGTCGGGCGCTTGTTCATCCAGCGGGAACGGCCTGCTTTACCGATTGTGACAAGCTCGTGCTCAATGTTGCCGACCTGGCCGACAGTCGCACGGCAAGTTCCAAGGATGAGGCGTGTTTCACCGGAGCGCAGACGTACGAGAACGTACTTTTCTTCGCGTCCGAGAACCTGTGCTTCAGCTCCTGCAGAACGTACAAGCTGTCCACCTTTTCCTGGGCGGAGCTCGATGTTGTGGATGATCGTACCTACCGGAATGTCCTTCAGCTGAAGTGCATTTCCGACTTTGATATCGGCATCCTTACCGGACATGATCTCTGTTCCAACCTTGATGCCTTTTGGCGCAAGGATGTAGCGCTTCTCACCGTCAACATAGTTGATCAGTGCGATGTTCGCAGAACGGTTCGGATCGTATTCGATCGTAGCAACGCGGCCTGGAATTCCATCTTTGTCACGCTTAAAGTCGATGATGCGGTATTGACGCTTATGACCGCCGCCCTGGTGGCGTACTGTCAGGCGTCCCTGGTTGTTGCGTCCAGCTTTTTTCGAAAGCGGCGCAAGCAGTGATTTTTCCGGCTTGTCGGTCGTGAGTTCTTCGTTCTGAAGAGTTGTCATGAAACGACGGCCGTTCGTAATCGGTTTATACTTTTTGATAGCCATGAGCTTTTCCCTCCTTCGTTAAGACGTTTTATTTACGCACCTTCAAAGAACTCAAGTTCTTTGCTGTCTGCGGAAAGTTGTACAATTGCTTTCTTGCGCTTGCGGGTATAGCCGCTGTGGCGACCGAAACGCTTGAACTTGCCTTTGTAGTTCATCGTGTTGACAGAAGCTACTTCCACGCCGAAGATTTCTTCGATAGCTGCGCGGATCTGAGGCTTAGTGGCAGATGGGGAAACTTCGAACGTGTACTTCTTGTTCTCCATCAGCTCAGCAGAGTTTTCAGTGATAATCGGGCGCTTAATAATATCGCGTGCGTTAGCCATTATGCAAGCACCTCCTCTACCTGTTTAACAGCATCCTGTGTAATAACGAGCTTCTCGTGCTTGAGAAGATCCAGTACGTTTACACCGGAAGCTTTAATAGCCGTTACTCCTGGAAGGTTACGGGCAGAAAGTGCAACTGCTTCGTTTTCGTCCGCTGTTACGATCAGTGTCTTCGTGTTAGCAGAAAGACCTGCAAGTACAGCTTTCATTTCCTTCGTTTTTGGAGCTTCGAAGCTCAGCTCTTCAAGAACAAGAATGTTATTCTCGTTTACCTTTGAAGAAAGAGCGGATTTCAGTGCAAGACGACGCTGCTTCTTAGGAAGCTTGTATCCGTAGCTGCGTGGTGTTGGACCAAACGCTACGCCGCCTCCTACCCAGATTGGGGAACGAGTTGAACCATGACGTGCACGGCCTGTTCCCTTCTGACGCCAAGGCTTGCGTCCACCGCCGCGTACTTCCGAGCGGTTCTTAGTGGAATGAGTTCCTTGACGAAGTGATGCTTGCTGCATGATGACAGCTTCATAAACTACGTTTTCGTTCGGTTCAATACCGAATACGCCTTCTGCCAGCTCGATATCGCCGGCCTGTGAGCCATCCTGTTTGTACAGAGTTACTTTAGGCATCGGGGCTCCTCCTTTCTTATCCGAAATTAGTTAGCTTTTACAGCAGACTGAACAGTTACAAAGCTGCGCTTTGCACCAGGTACGTTACCCTTAACGAGCAGTACGTTGCGCTCTGCGTCAACTTTTACAACTTCAAGGTTCTGAACGGTTACAGTGTCTCCGCCCATGCGCCCTGGAAGCAGTTTACCCGGACGTACGTGGTTCGGGTCAACAGGCCCCATGGAACCTGGCGAGCGGTGGTAGTGAGAACCGTGGGACATTGGCCCTCGGGACTGATTGTGTCGCTTGATCGCACCCTGGAATCCTTTACCTTTGGACTTACCAGTTACGTCTACGATATCTCCCTCAGCAAATACATCTACCTTGACTTCCTGACCAACCTCAAGTTCAGCTGCGTCAGCGTCGCGGATTTCCTTCACGAAGCGCTTAGGCGTTGTGTCTGCTTTAGCAGCGTGTCCTTTTCTCGGCTTGTTCTGGTTGTTTTCTTTCTGGTCAAAAGCACCAAGCTGAATCGCTTCGTAGCCGTCGCCTTCTGCTGACTTCTTCTGAAGCACAACGTTTGGCTCCGCCTGGATTACAGTGACAGGCACTGCTTCACCGGCTTCTGTAAAAACTTGCGTCATGCCGAGCTTTTTTCCTAAGATTCCTTTGGTCATCCGTCACACCTCCTGTTAATAATTAAATATTTTTTATATAAAGAAATTAAAGCTTGATTTCAATGTCCACACCAGACGGCAGGTCAAGACGCATCAGCGCATCAACTGTCTGTGGTGTCGGCTCAAGAATGTCGATAAGACGCTTGTGCGTGCGCATTTCGAACTGCTCACGGGAATCCTTGTACTTGTGCACCGCACGAAGGACTGTGTATACAGAACGTTCTGTCGGAAGCGGGATAGGACCGCCTACTCCGGCACCTGAACGCTTGGCAGTCTCAACAATCTTCTCAGCAGAAGCGTCGAGTACGCGGTGATCATACGCCTTTAAACGAATACGAATCTTTTGCTTTGCCATTTTTTTACCTCCTTTTTTCGCCCATTTTTGGAAATAGACTTGCTCCTCGGAAATTTTCCGTCACCCGATCCATGGCAACGGGATCGGGTGTGTCGGTAACCTCCCGAATCAAAGCCTTTCTGTGACCAACATTGTATAGTATACAGGAAACGCGCTGTATACGCAATGCTTTTTCCGCTTATTTCTACAGTCACACTTTGTGTAGTATACAGGCTCGAAACGCTGATTTCAAGGGGTATTTGATGTAAATTCACAGATTACGAAGGGCGGAATTTTCTGATAGTTATCTGGTGGGTCCAAGCCTATGGAGAACTCCTCCCCGGAGAACATCCATAGTATAGAAGAAACTCGTCACGACCGGAAGTGAAGCTGGATCACAGCCGGAGCCAGCAGGTGCACAGGGTGCAGGTTGCCGGGATCCTCATGAAACTGAAGAATGTCACCTCGCGCACCGGCAAACAGGTGCATCGCTTCAGCCGGGATGCCGTCATGACGTACGTTTATCAGCACCTCCCCTTCTTCGTTTTTCACATTGAACTGCGTGCCGCTGAATCCGCCGTCGCTCTCGCCGATCTGCTTGCCTGCTTCATCGTAGAACGTCGTGTAGCTGCGCGTCACGTTCCAGACGTTCAGCTTATATGAACCAAGCTTTCTGCCATGCTTGTCATAGAGATACGTATACTGATGCAGCCCGCGCTTCTTTTTAAGCCGGTACAAGACGCCCTCTTGGTTTTCGACGATAAGCTGTTTCTTTAAGTACGGCCGCAGTCCGAGCAAGTGCAGCAGTGCGGTGATAATTTTTGTGAATCCCTCTGCTTCTTCCCTGACAATTGCCGACCCCTCACCGCGCATGGTGATGTAATGCATGTTTCTGAGCCAGTGCACAGCAGGGACGAGCATGATGCGCCTTTCCCCTTCGAGTGCAGGTGGTACATCAGGTACCGTCAGACGGAGTTTTTCGGCACGGTGCCTTTTAGCAGCGGCGGCAATAAAGTGGCCCGGTCCGGCCGCAATAAGAGTCAAGAGCGGAACAAGCGAATCGGGTGAGTCCGGCCAGCCGGTCAGTATCCAGTAGCCTGCAAGGAGAAGCGCTGCAATCGTACAGGCGGTGCCGATCTTTTGAAATGTGCGCGCCGTGCGCAAGTAATGTGCTTGTAAGTCAGGCATCGGTTCTCTCCTTTTTGAGCTGAATTGTTTGAACAAACGCAAGTAGCTGTAACCATCGAAGGCTCATGCTCCGCCCGCCTGTCGATCGTGAGCAGACAAGCTTCTGTTGGTTTTGAGAAGCGTAAAGTTAGATTTGCAGCTTCTTGTATCACTTTTTTCGTTATATCGGTCCGCTTGTGTTGCGCAAGTGACAATTGGGTCCGCGACAGTTAATGATAGGACGAGCTGTGTTACTTTCCGTTACCGTTAAGTTCTTTTTGAAGCCCGGAGTTTTACTTTTTCATTCTAGTTTTCAACATGCCTGCCTGTTTTTATACGCTGCTAAGCTTCTTACATATAAATCCGCTGCCAAAATTGACAGCGGACAAGAATCTTATAAGGATTCAATAATTTCATTCATACGTTCAATGTTTTCAACCGCAAGTTCATAGTATTCAAAACCCGTTTCATATTGTTCAGCATTATTTGTTACTGCTCTATATAAAAGATGGCGCGTCTCGTATGACCATTCATGAATCAATTGATATTCTTCACTCTTATAATGTTGTTCCAATTCGTAGAGCTCACGATTAATATTTATAGAAGTATTTTGGATAGCGTCCCAACCGTAATGTATGATTTCAGTTGGCCGTCCTTCTTCTTCGATTCGCTCTGTTCCGAATGTCCCCATTGGTTCCGTTATATATTCACCGTAATAATCTGTGCCGCCGCTTAGGGGCAGGCCAAATTCACCGGATGGTGTGTTAAATGAGTCATAACTAATACTTGCGCGTTTCATCATTAAGCCTACCGCCTGACTTGCTTCAGGAATTTCAGGATCCCTTTGATGAAATTCCGGTGACGGCAAATGTCCGTGTGTGGCTACTTTCGTTTCCCGCTCAAATTCAAAACCGTTCTCATAAACGATCAGGTCACCCTCAATCGATTTCCCCTTTTCAGGAAGATTCAAATTTCGCAACGTTTCTTCGATAGATCGATACTTTTCTTCATCTAAATACGACTCCGGCGTGTCATATGTTCTATTTCTCAGTTCATCAAAATAGGATAACTGCCCCTCTTCACCTGCATTCTCTTCATCAGCCATAGCTTCGATATTATTCTGATCGTCTTCTAATTGTCCTTCGTTTAATTCTGCGTTTTCTCCTTCACCGCATGCAGTTAAGAAAGCCAGTGAAAGGAGAGCGGATGATTGTATGTATTTCTGCAAATTTGGACGCCCCTTTTTATTTGTAATTCGTTTCCAATGCTAACAAATAACCGTTTGATTTGTAAACTTGTATGAAATAGATCTGCTTTATTTGATGCAGGTTAGCGGACCCCGAGAAAAGATGCGAACTCCGCCATTCTTTAACTTCTTGAATACTTAGCGGCATGATCATATAAGCGGAACGCTGCCTTCCAGCATAAACAGTAATCCACCACAAGAAATAGGTAAAGACCATTCTCGTAGAAATTATTTACAAATATAAATGGCAAACATTGTCTGACATTGGCAAAGGAATCCACAAAAAAAACCGGGCAGGTAAGCCTGCCCGGCTGGAGATGCGGATGAAGATCCGCATGTATTCATTCAATTACTCAGTGATTTCAGCAACGACGCCTGCGCCTACTGTACGTCCGCCTTCACGGATTGAGAATTTAGTACCTTCTTCAATCGCGATTGGGGAGATCAGTTCAACAGTCATCTCTACGTTGTCACCAGGCATAACCATCTCTACACCTTCTGGAAGGTGAGTAACACCAGTTACGTCCGTAGTACGGAAGTAGAACTGTGGACGATAGTTTGTGAAGAATGGAGTGTGACGTCCACCTTCTTCTTTAGACAGAACGTAAACTTCTGCTTTGAACTTTGTGTGTGGAGTGATAGAACCTGGCTTAGCAAGTACTTGTCCACGGTTGATGTCGTCACGGGATACACCACGGAGCAGTGCACCAATGTTGTCACCAGCTTCAGCGTAGTCGAGAAGCTTACGGAACATTTCAACACCAGTTACAGTAGTCTTGGATGGAGCTTCAGCAAGACCAATGATCTCAACTTCGTCACCAACGTTAAGCTGTCCACGCTCAACACGGCCAGTTGCTACTGTACCACGGCCTGTGATAGAGAATACGTCCTCTACAGGCATCATGAATGGCTTATCCTTGTCGCGGTCAGGTGTTGGGATGTAGTCATCCACCTGCTGCATCAGTTCAAGGATTGCGTTTTCGTGCTCTTCGTCACCTTCGAGAGCCTTCAGAGCAGAACCTTTAACGACTGGGATGTCGTCACCAGGGAAGTCATACTCAGAAAGAAGCTCACGTACTTCCATTTCTACGAGCTCGAGAAGCTCTTCGTCGTCAACCTGGTCCGTCTTGTTCAGGAATACAACGATGGAAGGTACACCAACCTGACGGGAAAGCAGGATGTGCTCACGCGTCTGTGGCATTGGGCCGTCAGCAGCAGATACAACGAGGATTGCTCCGTCCATCTGTGCAGCACCAGTGATCATGTTCTTAACGTAGTCAGCGTGACCTGGGCAGTCAACGTGTGCATAGTGACGAGAATCAGTCTCGTACTCTACGTGTGCAGTGGAGATAGTGATTCCACGCTCACGCTCTTCTGGTGCACCATCGATCTGGTCGTACGCCATTGCAGTACCCTTACCGGACTTCTTGTGAAGTACAGCAGTGATAGCAGCAGTCAGAGTTGTTTTACCGTGGTCAACGTGACCGATTGTACCAATGTTCGCATGCGTTTTGGAACGATCAAATTTTTCTTTTGCCATGATCGAAATCCTCCTTACATATAGTTAAATTATTTGTATTTCTATTTGAAAAGGTGAAGAGCGCATCTGTCACCTTTTCTAGCTTACAACAAAATCAAAACAGTGACAATGACAGGCTTACTTACCGGAGGACTTTTTTACGATTTCCTCAGAGATGCTCTTTGGAACTTCTTCATAGTGGTCGAAGTGCATCGTGTACTGTCCACGGCCCTGTGTGTTGGAACGCAGGGAAGTTGCATAACCGAACATTTCAGCAAGCGGCACCATCGCTTTCACGATCTGTGCGTTTCCGCGTGCTTCCATACCTTCTACACGTCCGCGGCGTGACGTGATGTCACCCATGATGTCACCCATGTACTCTTCAGGGATAACAACTTCGACGCGCATAACTGGCTCAAGAAGAACCGGGCTGCACTTGCCTTTTGCTTCCTTCAGTGCGAGGGAAGCTGCTACCTTAAATGCCATCTCGTTGGAGTCGACATCGTGGTAGGAACCGTCGTAAAGACGTGCTTTTACGTCAACAACCGGGTAGCCTGCGAGCATACCGTTCTCCAGGGATTCTCTTACACCCTGTTCAACAGAACCGATATATTCACGTGGAACGACACCACCGACTACGTTGTCGATGAATTCGAATCCGCCGCCTTCGTCGTTTGGAGAGAACTCGATCCAAACGTGACCGAACTGACCGCGTCCACCGGACTGTCGAACGAACTTACCTTCACACTTAGCAGCCTGACGGATTGTCTCACGGTAAGATACCTGAGGTGCACCGACGTTTGCTTCCACTTTAAACTCACGCTTCATACGGTCTACGATGATGTCGAGGTGAAGCTCACCCATACCACCGATGATCGTCTGTCCCGTTTCGTCATCTGTGTGCGTGCGGAAAGTAGGATCTTCCTCTGCCAGCTTGGCAAGCGCCATACCCATCTTATCCTGGTCTGCTTTAGAAGCAGGCTCTACGGACAGGTGGATAACCGGCTCAGGGAATTCCATGGACTCAAGAATAACGAGATTCTTTTCGTCACAGAGCGTGTCCCCTGTAGACGTGTCCTTCAGGCCGACACCAGCTGCGATATCCCCGGAGTAGCAAGTCGGGATTTCTTCACGGTGGTTGGCGTGCATCTGAAGAATACGGCCCATACGCTCACGCTTGCCCTTCGTAGAGTTCACTACGTAGGAACCTGCGTTAACCGTACCGGAGTAAACGCGGAAGAATGTCAGCTTACCAACGAACGGATCGGTGGCAACCTTGAAGGCAAGCGCCGCGAACGGCTGATCGTCGCCGGACTTCCGAACAACTTGTTCTTCCGTCTCAGGTACGTGACCTTCAATATCTTTAACGTCTGTCGGAGCCGGAAGGTAGTCAATAACAGCATCAAGAAGAAGCTGGACACCTTTGTTCTTAAATGCGGAACCGCAGAGTACCGGATAGAATTCAACGTTACATGTTGCAGTACGGATTGCTTTTTTAAGCGTTGGCGTGTCGATCTCTTCTCCTTCGAGATAGAGCATCATGAGATCTTCGTCAAGGTCGGAAACGGCCTCAACCAGCTTCTCACGATATTCGGCAGCCTGTGCTTTGTACTCTTCCGGAATTTCGCGTGCTTCTGTACGCGTGCCCTGGTCATCCAGGTAGTAGAACGCCTCCATTTCGACGAGGTCGATGATTCCTTCGAAGTCATCTTCCGCACCGATTGGCAGCTGCACTGCTGCAGCGTTTGCACCGAGACGGTCAGAAAGCGTCCCGAGAGAGTAGATGAAGTCTGCACCAAGCTTGTCCATCTTGTTGACGAAAACAATACGAGGTACGCCATACGTTGTAGCTTGACGCCAAACCGTTTCAGTCTGTGGTTCAACCCCGGACTGGGCATCAAGTACGGCTACTGCACCGTCGAGTACACGCAGGGAACGTTCAACTTCTACTGTGAAGTCTACGTGACCTGGAGTATCGATGATGTTAATGCGGTGGCCATCCCACTGGGCTGTTGTTGCAGCAGAGGTAATCGTGATTCCACGCTCCTGCTCCTGCTCCATCCAGTCCATCTGAGAACCGCCGTCATGCGTTTCACCGATTTTATGGATACGTCCTGTGTAGAAAAGAATACGCTCGGTCGCGGTCGTCTTACCGGCATCGATGTGAGCCATGATCCCGATATTACGAGTCTTTTCCAAGGAGAACTCTCGTGCCATGTGTCTTTTCTCCTTCCTGTGAATCGGAATTTGATTGTCTGCGGCAAAGGCGGAGAAAACTCCGCCCCTGCTGCAGGATGATCATGACAGTGGATCCTACCAGCGGTAGTGTGCGAATGCTTTGTTCGCTTCTGCCATTTTGTGTGTTTCCTCACGCTTCTTCACGGCTGCGCCAGTGTTGTTAGCTGCGTCGAGGATTTCGTTAGCGAGACGCTCTTCCATCGTCTTCTCACCGCGAAGGCGCGCGTAGTTCACGAGCCAGCGGAGACCAAGCGTGGTTCGGCGGTCCGGCTTTACTTCAATCGGTACCTGATAGTTGGCACCGCCGACACGGCGTGCTTTTACTTCAAGTACTGGCATGATATTCTTCAGCGCTTCTTCGAATACTTCCTGTGGATCCTTGCCGGATCGCTCACGGACGAGGTCGAAAGCTGCGTAAAGAGATTTCTGTGCAACACCCTTCTTACCATCGATCATGATGCGGTTGATCAGGCGTGTCACAAGCTTAGATTTATAGATAGGATCTGCTAATACATCTCGGCGAGGTACTGGTCCTTTACGAGGCATTAAAGGTCCCTCCTTTCAATATGATTCGGCTGCTTGCGCGCAGCTGCTTATTTCTTAGGACGCTTTGTTCCGTACTTGGAACGGCCCTGCATACGGCCGTCAACTGCTGCAGTGTCAAGTGCACCGCGCACGATGTGGTAACGTACACCAGGAAGGTCCTTTACTCGTCCACCGCGGATAAGCACAACGCTGTGCTCCTGCAGGTTATGTCCGATACCAGGGATGTAGGCGTTCACCTCAATCTGGTTTGTCAGACGTACACGTGCGTACTTACGAAGGGCCGAGTTCGGCTTCTTCGGAGTCATAGTACCAACACGCGTGCAGACACCGCGCTTCTGTGGAGAAGCTTCATCCGTCTGGCGCTTCTTGTAGCTGTTGTAACCTTTGTTCAGTGCAGGAGAGTCAGACTTCTTCCCTTTAGACTGGCGTCCCTGACGTACTAGCTGGTTAATTGTAGGCATGATGTTTCCTCCCTTCTGATCTCAAAATGCAAGCCCACTGGTCCAGGTGGTTCACAAATGGGTAAAAGGAAAGTTTTCGCTGCATCTGTAAGAATACAGCCAAAACTTTTTTCATTTTTTAATTGCTACGATCGCTGCGTTGACATCGATTCCGCATGCCCTGCCGAGCTTCTTCATCGAATCGGCATAGGTGATGGGAACGTTAAGTTCACGTGCTGTCTCGAGCGCTTTTGCCAGCACTTCCTGATCAGCGTCTTCAGCAACGACGAGCTCCCTTACCTGTTCACTTTCCAGTGCTTTTAAAGTTTGTTTCGTGCCGACCACTTTTTCAGCTGCCTGTGCTACTTTTTCATAAGACATTGTCATCCTCCAAAGCATCAGGTATTTGGCACACTTAAATATAGTATCACCAGGGCCGGACAGTGTCAACACTTTCCTGAAGGGAATTTTGTGCTGTGTCCGGCCCGGCGATCCTACATTTCTTCTTCGGGTACGGTTACTTCTTCAAATGATTGTTCTTCCGGCTCGCTCGTGTCGACGTGCTTCATCTGACGGTAGCGCTGCATGCCGGTTCCGGCAGGTACGAGCTTCCCGATGATGACGTTCTCCTTCAGGCCGACCAGTTCATCGCGCTTGCCTTTGATGGCTGCGTCAGTAAGAACACGTGTCGTCTCCTGGAAGGATGCAGCGGACAGGAACGAATCCGTTTCAAGCGATGCTTTTGTGATACCGAGCAGCACCGGCAGTCCGGTTGCCGGACGGCCGCCGCGCAGCAGAATCTCGCGGTTCACGTCGTTGAACTGATGGATTTCCACGAGGGATCCAGGCAGCACCGTCGTGTCGCCGGCGTCGATCACGCGTACTTTGCGCATCATCTGGCGAACCATGACCTCGACGTGCTTATCACCGATTTCAACACCCTGCATACGGTAAACCTTCTGTACTTCGCGCAGCAGGTATTCCTGCACGCCGTGTACACCGGAGACAGTGAGAAGCTCTTTCGGATCGATCGAACCTTCTGTCAGTTCCTGACCCGGCTTCACTTCATCGCCGATCTCCACTTTAAAGCGGGCTGCGAACAGCGCCGTATACGTGCGCGTTTCAAGCTTGTTGGAAACGACGATCTCTTTCTTTTCGCTCGCTTCGCGGATATCCGTGACTTGACCTTCAATCTCGGAAATGACAGCCTGACCTTTCGGATTACGCGCTTCGAATACTTCCTGAATTCGAGGAAGACCCTGTGTGATGTCATCCCCGGCTACGCCGCCTGTGTGGAACGTACGCATCGTAAGCTGGGTACCCGGCTCACCGATGGACTGGGCCGCGATGATGCCGACTGCTTCGCCGACTTCCACTTCTGCGCCTGTCGCCAGGTTGCGTCCGTAGCATCGCTTACAGGAACCGTGCTTCGTATCACACGTGAAGACAGAGCGGATCAGAACGGTCTTGATGCCTGATTCCTCAATAACCTTCGCCACATCTTCGGAAATATCTTCGTTACGGCTGACGAGCAGCTCGTTTGTTTCCGGATGGTAGATGTTCTGGAAGGAGACACGGCCGACAAGACGGTCGTAGAGGCTTTCAATAACCTCAGCGCCTTCAGTAATAGCCTTCACTTCCAGTCCGCGATCCGTGCCGCAGTCTGTTTCACGGATAATCACGTCTTGGGCAACGTCAACGAGACGACGCGTCAGGTAACCGGAATCCGCTGTTTTCAGTGCGGTATCGGCAAGACCTTTACGGGCACCGTGTGTCGAGATAAAGTACTCAAGTACCGTCAGCCCTTCACGGAAGCTGGACTTGATCGGAAGCTCGATGATTCGTCCGGACGGGTTCGCCATCAGACCACGCATACCCGCAAGCTGCGTAAAGTTCGAGGCGTTACCTCGTGCACCGGAATCACTCATCATAAAGATCGGGTTCGTCTTCTCGAGTGTTCCGAGAAGCTTCTCCTGGATCACATCTTTCGCTTTGCTCCATACTTCGATGACTTTATCGTAGCGCTCTTCCTCCGTGATCAGACCACGGCGGAACTGCTTCGAAATCTTGGATACTTTTTCCTCAGCCTCATCGAGAATTTCCTGCTTGTCTTCGAGTACGACGATGTCGGAGACCCCTACTGTAATACCAGCTTTTGTGGAATAGTAGAAACCGAGTGACTTCATCTTATCGAGCATGACGGACGTTTCGGAAATCTTAAACTTCTTAAATACTTCCGCAATGATGTCCCCGAGGAAGCCTTTCTTAAACGGCGCTACGAGCTCGCTGTTTTTGAAATGCTCTTTTACATCGGTTGTACCCGGGACGAAGAACCGCTCCGGTGTTTCGATCTCCAGGTTTTCTGCCGTCGGCTCGTTCACATACGGGAAGGACTTCGGAAGAATTTCGTTAAAGATCACCTTGCCGACTGTCGTCAGCAGCAGGTGGTTTTGGAATTCTTCACGGAAGTTATCTTTATCAATCGAGCTTACCGGCAGCGCGATACGCGTGTGCAGATGCGCATAGCCGTTCTGATAAGCCGTGAGCACTTCGTTCGGATTGTTAAAGACGCCGCCTTCGCCGATTGCGCCCTCACGCTCGAGCGTCAGGTAGTAGTTACCAAGAACCATATCCTGGGAAGGTGTGACGACTGGCTTGCCGTCCTTCGGGTTCAGGATATTCTGTGCAGCGAGCATAAGCAGGCGGGATTCAGCCTGTGCTTCAGCGGAAAGCGGTACGTGCACCGCCATCTGGTCCCCGTCAAAGTCAGCGTTGTAGGCTGTACATACGAGCGGGTGAAGCTTAATCGCACGACCTTCCACAAGCGTTGGTTCAAACGCCTGGATACCGAGACGGTGAAGCGTCGGTGCACGGTTTAACAGCACCGGATGCTCACGGATCACTTCTTCCAGTACGTCCCATACTTCCGGATTCACGCGCTCTACCTTGCGCTTTGCACTCTTGATGTTATGTGCAAGCCCGCGGCTGACGAGTTCTTTCATGACGAACGGTTTGAACAGCTCCAGCGCCATTTCCTTCGGCAGACCGCACTGATACATCTGCAGGTGCGGACCAACGACGATAACGGAACGGCCGGAGTAGTCAACACGCTTACCGAGAAGGTTTTGACGGAAGCGTCCCTGCTTCCCTTTCAGCATGTGGGAAAGGGATTTAAGCGGACGGTTACCTGGTCCTGTGACCGGTCGGCCGCGGCGGCCGTTGTCGATCAAGGCGTCTACTGCTTCCTGCAGCATACGCTTCTCGTTCTGCACAATGATGCTCGGTGCACCGAGGTCGAGCAGGCGCTTCAGACGGTTGTTCCGGTTGATCACGCGGCGGTACAGGTCGTTCAGGTCAGACGTTGCAAAACGTCCGCCGTCCAGCTGGACCATCGGACGAAGCTCCGGTGGAATAACCGGAAGCACGTCGAGGACCATCCAGTCCGGATCGTTGTCGGAGTGACGGAATGCTTCGATCACTTCCAGACGCTTGATTGCACGCGTACGGCGCTGTCCCTGAGCTGTTTCCAGCTCTTCTTTCAAGGAAGCCGCCTCTTTGTCGAGGTCAATGTCCTCGAGCAGCTGGCGGATCGCCTCCGCTCCCATGTTAGCGGTGAACGAACGACCGTATTTCTCGCGGTAGCTGCGGTATTCTTTCTCAGACAGCAGCTGCTTCAATTCGAGCGGCGTGTCGCCGGTATCTGTTACGACGTAGGAAGCGAAGTAGATCACTTCCTCGAGGGAACGCGGAGACATATCGAGCACGAGGCCCATACGGCTCGGAATTCCTTTGAAGTACCAGATGTGGGAGACAGGGGCAGCAAGCTCGATGTGCCCCATACGCTCACGGCGGACTTTCGCACGTGTTACTTCTACGCCGCAGCGGTCACAGACAACGCCCTTATAGCGGACGCGCTTGTATTTACCGCAGTGGCATTCCCAGTCCTTTGTCGGACCGAAGATACGCTCACAGAAAAGACCGTCCTTTTCCGGCTTCAGCGTACGATAGTTGATCGTTTCCGGCTTCTTGACTTCTCCCCGTGACCAAGAGCGAATCTTGTCGGAGGAAGCGAGGCCGATTTTCATATATTCAAAGTTATTTACATCTATCAAGGGGCCAACCTCCCTTTCAGCATTCGAATTCACCGATTACGCGTTCGATTCTCCGCCTGACTCCAGATTCAGGTTCAGCTTATCGTTCGCCTGATCTTCTTCTTCATCGATTTCGAGCATGTCGATCTCTTCATCGTTGCTGGACAGCATCTTCACGTCCATACCGAGACTCTGCAGCTCTTTGATGAGAACTTTGAACGACTCTGGTACACCCGGCTCCGGTACGTTTTCACCTTTTACAATTGCTTCGTACGTCTTCACGCGGCCGATCGTGTCATCGGACTTCACGGTGAGGATTTCCTGAAGCGTGTAGGCAGCACCGTAAGCTTCGAGTGCCCATACCTCCATCTCACCGAAACGCTGTCCGCCGAACTGGGCTTTACCACCGAGCGGCTGCTGCGTTACGAGCGAGTAAGGACCTGTGGAACGGGCGTGCAGCTTGTCATCTACCATGTGTGCAAGCTTAATCATATACATGACACCGACAGAGACTCGGCTGTCGAACGGTTCACCTGAACGGCCGTCATACAGGACGGTTTTTCCGTCGCGGGCCATACCGGCTTCTTCGATCGTGGACCAGACATCTTCCTCGTTGGCACCGTCAAATACCGGCGTTGCAATGTGCATGTTCAGCTGACGTGCAGCCATACCCATGTGCAGCTCCAGCACCTGTCCGATGTTCATACGGGAAGGTACCCCGAGCGGGTTCAGCATGATGTCGATTGGTGTGCCATCCGGCAGGAACGGCATGTCCTCTTCCGGAAGGATTTTGGAAATAACACCTTTGTTTCCGTGACGGCCGGCCATCTTATCCCCTTCGTGAATCTTACGCTTCTGTACGATGTAAACTCGTACGAGCTGGTTCACGCCAGGAGGCAGCTCATCGCCGTCTTCACGGTTGAAAATCTTCACATCAAGCACGATGCCGTCGCCGCCGTGCGGAGCGCGCAGGGACGTGTCACGGACTTCACGTGCTTTTTCTCCGAAGATGGCGTGCAGAAGACGCTCTTCTGCGGTCAGCTCGGTAACCCCTTTAGGCGTTACTTTACCGACGAGAATGTCGCCGTCTTTTACTTCAGCACCGACGCGGATAATGCCGCGCTCATCCAGGTTGCGGAGTGCATCGTCCCCGACGTTTGGAATGTCACGCGTGATTTCTTCCGGTCCGAGCTTCGTATCACGTGCTTCGGATTCGTACTCTTCAATGTGGATCGACGTGTACACGTCGTCCTTGACGAGACGCTCGCTGAGAATGATGGCATCCTCATAGTTGTAGCCGTCCCACGTCATAAAGCCGACGAGTACGTTCTGACCGAGTGCCATTTCACCTTTTTCCATGGAAGAGCCGTCTGCAAGGATTTCTCCCTTTTCCACGACCATTCCTTCAGAGACGATTGGGCGCTGATTATAGCACGTTCCCTGGTTGGAACGTTCAAATTTCATCATGTTGTAGCGGGTAACGTCCCCTTCTACTTCACGGCCGTCGATCGTCTTCAGCTCGCGAATGTCCACGAAGTCGGCAGTTACTTTTTCCACGCGGCCGGGCTTTCTGGCTACGACTGCAGCACCGGAGTCTTTGGCAGACACGTATTCCATGCCTGTACCGACGAGCGGGGAGTGCGGCTCAAGAAGCGGCACTGCCTGACGCTGCATGTTCGCACCCATGAGGGCACGGTTGGAGTCATCGTTTTCAAGGAACGGAATACACGCCGTTGCAGCAGATACAACCTGCTTTGGCGATACGTCCATGTAGTCAACGCGGTCGCGGGCAACGATAATGTTTTCCCCGCGGAAGCGGCAGATGATGTTCTCATCCACGAAGTGACCTTCATCATCGAGCTTGGCGTTCGCCTGGGCGACGACGTAGTTGTCCTCTTCATCCGCTGTCAGGTAATCCACTTCCCGTGTTACGAGTCCTTTTTCATGGTCCACACGGCGGTAAGGCGATTCGATAAAGCCGAACGGATTCACTTTCGCAAAAGAGGAAAGCGAGTTGATCAGCCCGATGTTCGGACCTTCCGGCGTCTCGATCGGACACATACGCCCGTAGTGGGAGTAGTGAACGTCACGCACTTCAAAGCCGGCGCGTTCACGCGTCAG
This sequence comes from Bacillus daqingensis, assembly GCF_042654445.1. Lineage (NCBI taxonomy): Bacteria > Bacillati > Bacillota > Bacilli > Caryophanales > Bacillaceae > Bacillus > Bacillus daqingensis. Next base: position 23,162 of record NZ_JBHSGK010000008.1, on the reverse strand, counting down.
ACCACCGGGTCCAAGCGCAGAAAGGCGGCGCTTATGCGTTAATTCCGCAAGCGGGTTCGTCTGGTCCATGAACTGGGACAGCTGGGAGCTTCCGAAAAACTCTTTAATAGATGCGATAACCGGGCGGATGTTGATCAGCGCCTGCGGCGTAATCATGTTGGCGTCCTGAATGGACATACGTTCGCGCACGACACGCTCCATTCGGGAAAGTCCGATGCGGAACTGGTTTTGAAGCAGTTCCCCTACAGAACGGAGACGGCGGTTGCCGAGATGGTCAATATCATCGGTCTGGCCTGTTCCGTGCAGCAGGTTGAAGAAGTAGCTGACAGACGAAATGATGTCGGCCGGCGTGATGTTTTTGATTTTGGAATCAATGCCGCCGTTGGCAATGATCTTCACCGGCTGCTCTTCGTCGCCATCCTTCTGGGAGTAGATCATCACCGTCTGAAGATCCACATCTTCATCCTCAATGACGCCTCCGTTCAGGTTGTGGCGCTCAAATGAGAGCCCGTCTTCAAAGTAAGGAATGAGTTTATCGAGGACGCGGCGGTCGATCACCGTTCCTTCTTCTGCAAGAATTTCGCCTGTTTCCGAATCAACGAGTGTTTCTGCAAGACGCTGATTGAAAAGACGGTTCTTTATATGAAGTTTTTTGTTCATCTTATAGCGGCCGACGTTTGCCAGGTCGTATCGCTTCGGATCAAAGAAGCGGGACTCGAGCAGGCTTTTCGCGCTTTCGACTGTCGGCGGCTCACCAGGGCGGAGACGCTCGTAAATTTCAAGCAGCGCCTTTTCGGATCCGTCTGTATTGTCTTTTTCGAGCGTATTGCGGAGATACTCATCTTCTCCAAGCAGATCAATGATTTCCTGATCAGAGCCGAAACCGAGCGCACGCAGGAGCACCGTCACCGGAATTTTCCGCGTACGGTCAATACGTACGTATACGACGTCCTTGGCATCTGTCTCCAGCTCCAGCCATGCACCACGGTTTGGAATAACCGTAGCCGTGTAGCCGCGCTTGCCGTTTTTGTCCATCTTCTGACTGAAGTAGACACTTGGCGATCGCACGAGCTGGGAAACGATGACGCGTTCTGCCCCGTTAATAATGAATGTACCGGTATCTGTCATGAGAGGGAAATCTCCCATGAATACTTCTTGTTCCTTTACTTCACCGGTATCTTTATTAATCAGGCGTACTTTCACGCGGAGCGGTGCGGAATACGTCACGTCGCGCTCTTTCGATTCGTCGACCGGATACTTAGGCTCCCCTAAGCTGTAATCGACAAATTCCAGAACGAGGTTTCCAGTAAAATCCTCGATCGGTGAAATGTCCTGAAACATGTCCTGAATACCTTCATCAAGAAACCATTGATAAGAAGCCGTCTGAATTTCAATTAAGTTCGGCAGATCCAAAACTTCATTGATTCGTGCATAACTTCTTCTCTGGCGGTGGCGTCCATACTGAACTAGTTGACCTGTCAACTCATTCACCCCTCAAACCTAACGTTTTTATCATCAAGAGACCATAAATGCCCCTGACTGATCGTATACTGATAATGTGTGTTACGGTGGAATATGCTGTAGGAATCACAGGCCGTGCTTTTCGAGGCTGCTGTGCAGGAAGATTTGTGCAGATTCTGGAAACAAAGAAAAAAAGGGCACTAAGGTCGTTGGCATGCATCCATGTTGATGACGACTGTAGTTAATGTTCCCACCCTTTTTCTCCGCAGTTTTCTATTCAAATTCTATAAAAGCAGCTGGCGCTATGATAAAGAAGTGCATAAGAGCCCTATTTTCATATTCATACGCATTAAATAACATTAACACAGCGCCCGTATCGCGTCAATGTTTTTCTGCACGAAAGATGAAATAGCCCTTCTTTTTAGCAGTCGTTTCAACGGTGAAGCCCAGTTCTTCAAGCTTTGCCTTCGTCGACGGCGCTCCCTGCTTTTTCTGAATCACAATTGTAAGCGTACCGCCCTGCTTCAGGACGTGCCACGCCTGTTCGTACAACCGGAAGACAACCTCCTTGCCAGCCCGGATCGGCGGATTGCTGACGATCATCGCAGCACTGCCGGCATCGAGCCCTTCCAGCAGATCCTGCTCCCGCACCTCGGCCCGGGCTGCTCCGTTTCGATCCGCATTGCGCCGGGACAGTTCCACGGAACGTTCGTTCACGTCGACCATGAGCACCGGTCGTTCCGGATACCAGACGGCTGCGAAAATTCCCAGCGGCCCCCAGCCGCAGCCGGCATCGATCAGACGCCCTTCCGCTGTCGGCTCTTCAAGCGATTCGAGCAGAAGTCGTGATCCAAAGTCGAGCCCGCCTTTGGAGAAAACGCCGCTGTCGACGGTAAAGGACAGCTCCGTGCCGCGGACGGACTCCTTGAGCTCCCGCGGGCTGCTCGCTGTCGACGGTTTTTTTGAGTAATAGTGATCTGCCATAGCAGTCCCTCCCAGTCATTCAGGGCCGAAGCCCTTCTGTTTATCAGCTGCACATCATGCACTTTTACAGTTATGAGAACAAACGTTCTTATTTGTTTTTATGCGCACAGTGCCGTGTCCCTGCACCGGCTGACCTTATGAGTATCGGGTGTATATCGCGCGGTCAGCCTGAATGTCAAAAAAGAACCCGCAGGAAATGAATTCCCGCGGGTTCCAAGCGTGCGTTGAACGCGATTACTTAACCGTGATCTTCGCTCCAGCTTCTTCAAGCTTCGCTTGCATTTCTTCAGCTTCAGCCTTTTCAACGCCTTCTTTAACTGGTGAAGGAGCGCCGTCAACAAGTGCCTTCGCTTCTTTCAGGCCGAGACCTGTGATTTCACGAACAGCCTTGATAACACCGATCTTGGAAGATCCAGCGTCTTCGAGTACTACGTCGAATTCAGTCTGTTCTTCAGCAGCTTCTCCTCCGCCGCCGCCTGCTACAGCTACCTGAGCTGCTGCAGATACACCAAATTCTTCTTCAATTGCTTTTACCAGGTCGTTCAGTTCGAGTACGGACATTTCCTTAACCGCATCGAGAATCTCTTGATTCGTCATGATTAAATTCCTCCTGTAAATAAGTTTTTATGCTGCCGGGCAGCTTTTTATGACGCGCTTTCTTCTTCGTTCTTGTCTGCCACTGCCTTGAGGCCGATCGCGAGTCCGCGGATTGGAGCCTGAAGTACGTTGGCAAGCATGGAAAGGAGTGCTTCCTGCGAAGGAAGTTCCGCCAGTGCTTTTACTTCGTCGAGAGACACAACTTTGCCTTCGATGATTCCCGCCTTGAGTTCAAGAGCTTCATGCTTCTTCGCAAACTCGTTGAGGATCTTGGCTGGTGCTACAACATCGTCATAGCCGAACGCAATTGCAGTAGGGCCTGCAAGCTGCTCATCGATTCCAGTCAGTTCTGTCTGTTCTGTCGCGCGGCGTACCATTGTGTTCTTGTACACCTTGAAGTCGATTCCGGCTTCACGCAGCTGCTGACGCAGTTCCGTTACTTCTGCCACGTCCAGTCCGCGGTAGTCTACAACGATTGTAGACTGGCTTTCTTTCAGTTTCCCGGCGATTTCTTCCACGATGCTTTGTTTCTGCTCAATTACACTGCTCATCTAGATGACACCTCCTATGCCTGAAGCTGTTCATACCGTCCGTGTTCCAGCCCAATAAAAAGGGCTTCCTCACATAGACGCAAGGAAGCCGCAGGTCGTCCTGGGCAAACTACTGCCCGGACTGTATCTGGTGCAAACCTCGGCAGGACGTTTAAGCCCGAAGGCTCCTGCTGTCTACGGTATGATTTATTTATTCACAACTGACAGTATAACGCGCTCAACAGGCTTCGTCAACTACAGTTTGAATTCGTTTGTTGATACGCGTACGCCAGGTCCCATTGTTGCAGCAACGGAAAGGTTGCGCAGGTAGGTACCTTTTGCAGCAGCAGGCTTTGCCTTCATGATAACATCCATCATCGCACGCAGGTTTTCTTCCAGCTGCTGTTCGCTGAAGGAAGCTTTCCCGATCGGTACGTGCATGTTACCAGTCTTGTCGGCACGGTATTCTACCTTACCAGCTTTGATTTCTTCAATGGCCTTTGTTACGTCGAATGTAACAGTGCCTGTTTTCGGGTTCGGCATGAGGCCGCGTGGTCCGAGAACACGTCCGAGCTTACCAACCTGAGCCATCATGTCCGGAGTAGCTACGACAACGTCGAACTCCATCCAGCCCTGGCTTACTTTGTTAATCAGGTCTTCTTCTCCGACAAAATCAGCGCCGGCTGCTTCTGCTTCCTTTGCCTTTTCGCCTTTAGCGAATACAGCAACGGTCTGGGTTTTACCCGTTCCGTGTGGAAGAACAACAGCTCCGCGGATCTGCTGGTCGGCTTTCTTTGTGTCGATTCCAAGGCGCGCAGCCATTTCGATTGTTTCATCGAAGTTGGCTGTTGCAGTCTGCTTTACAGCTTCCACTGCTTCTGTTACACCGTAGTTCTTCTCACGGTCAATAACTTTCAGTGCATCTTCGTACTTTTTGCTGAACTTAGCCAATGTTTTTTCCTCCTCGTTGTGGTTTTAGCGGTTAAACCTCCCACTAATAAAGGTTGCGAACCTGAACGTGTCAGGCAGGACAGCGTCCTTTACTCGCAACCTCATTGACCGGTTATGGTCTCTACATTAGTCTTCGATCGTGATACCCATGCTTCGGGCAGTACCTTCAACCATACGCATAGCTGCTTCTACATCAGCTGCGTTAAGGTCAGGCATCTTTGTTTCCGCGATTTCGCGTACTTGATCACGTCCCACTGTTGCAACTTTCGTCTTGTTCGGCTCACCGGAACCGGATTCGATTCCTGCGGCTTTCTTAAGAAGAACAGCTGCTGGCGGAGTTTTCGTGATGAATGTAAAGGAACGGTCCTCAAATACAGTGATTTCAACTGGAATGATAAGACCTGCCTGCTCTTGAGTCTGAGCGTTGAATTCCTTACAGAAGCCCATGATATTTATACCTGCCTGACCGAGTGCTGGCCCGACCGGCGGTGCTGGGTTTGCTTTACCAGCTGGAATTTGCAGTTTTACAACCTTAATAACCTTCTTTGCCACGCGACACACCTCCTTAAGTCCGTGATGTGGTAAACCGAGCGATTGCTTCCGCTCTCCCACTCAAAAAAACCTGCGTATTCGCAGGAAAAACGTGAACAGCATGTCCACGTTCATTAGCAACATTCAAATTCTATCACTTCACTACAAAATTGACAAGGAGTTTTTGTGATCCTATGATAATTTTTCAACCTGCGTGAAGTCCAGCTCTACCGGCGTTTCGCGGCCGAACATGTTGACCGTTACCTTCAGCTTTTGCTTTTCGGCTGAAATGTCTTCGATCGTGCCGACGAATTCTGCAAACGGTCCTTCCTTCACTTTGACAGCTTCCCTCAGCTCGAAATCAACTTCCTGCTTCGGTGCTGCCACACCCATTTGACGCAGGATGGCTTCTGCTTCTTCGGGCAGGAGCGGCGTCGGCTTTGATCCGGCACCGGAGGAACCGACGAATCCGGTAACACCAGGCGTGTTGCGCACAACGTACCAGGAATCATCTGTCATCACCATTTCTACAATGACGTAGCCTGGAAATACTTTTTTGGAAACCTGCTTTTTCTTGCCGTTCTTTACTTCTGTCTCTTCCTCTACAGGAACGAGTACGCGGAAGATCTTATCGACCATGTCCATGGACTCGACCCGCTTTTCAAGGTTTGTCTTCACCTTGTTTTCGTAGCCGGAATACGTGTGTACTACATACCAGTTTTTCTCCATAAGAATCAGGGGGTGCCCCCGTATTCCCTCCTCCTACCGGTGCGATCCGGGAATCTGTTAGTTCGTGATCAGCTGGAGCAGTGATGAAATAATAAAGTCGGAAATTGCGAAGAAGATGGCTATGAATGTGACTGTTGCAACAACAATCCCCGTGTAGCGCTTCAGCTCTTTTCCGTTCGGCCACGTAACGCGCTTCATTTCCGCTACGACCTGCTTCAGAAAGACTGCCGGGTTTTTCGTCGTCTTGGTGTTTTCCGCCATGCCGGACACCTCCATTTCCTTTTAGCTCCCCGCTGTGTCAGCCGGATGCCGTATTTCCCACTGCACCGCCGTCACTTTGTTTCGGCGTGCATCGTATGTGATCCGCAAGTCTTGCAATATTTCTTTATCTGGAGCCGCGTCTGGCGGCTGTCGGTTGATTTCGTCGTCCAGTAATTACGGCTGTTGCATGTCTGGCAGGCGAGAGCGACCTTCATCGGCTCTCCCTCCTTTTAGCTGAACTGCTTACATACTAAACGAACTTATCACAGGAAACAGCGGCGTGTCAATGCTTCTCCGGGATTCCGGACAAACGAAACGGCACCTGCCGGATCGTCGCTCGTCCGGAGGTGCCCGCAGGTTTACGTAAATTTAACTTCCTTCAGTTCCACATACCGTTCGAGCTTCCGCTTGACCCGCTGCAGGGCATTGTCGATCGACTTGACGTGGCGCTCCAGATCCTCGGACATCTCCTGATATGTTCTGCCGTCCAGATACTGCATGAGCACCTCGCGCTCCAGCTCACTGAGCATCTCGCCCATTTTGGATTCAATATCGGAAAATTCTTCCCGGTTGATCAGCAGCTGCTCCGGATCGGTTACCCCGTGTCCGCAAAGGACGTCGAGCAGCGTTCGTTCTGATTCTTCATCGTATATCGGCTTATCGAGAGATACGTAGGAATTCAGCGGAATATGCTTTTGACGTGTCGCCGTTTTGATCGCGGTGATGATCTGTCTCGTGATACAGAGCTCCGCAAAGGCGCGGAAAGAGGAAAGCTTATCTGCCTGAAAATCACGGATCGCCTTATAGAGACCAATCATGCCTTCCTGCACAATATCCTCGTGATCGGCGCCGATCAGAAAGTAGGACCTTGATTTAGCGCGTACAAAATTCCGGTATTTCGTAATCAGGTATTCGAGCGCGCCGCTATCTCCCTCCCGGACAAGACGGACGAGTTTCTCATCCTCAATGTCACGATAGTGCTGGTGCATGCCAGTTTCCATAAGATGTACAGCCACGGCGATCCCTCCGACCTGTCTTTAGTGAAAGTCGTACGCAAATTCCGGTTTTCGTGGTGCAGGACTCCTGATAGTAACGTTAAGTATACTAGATAAAAAAGGAAATCGTCAAGGTGTTATCGCTTTCCTCTGCGCCATTTTTCAAAAATTTCTGCCATTTCCTCGTCAATCGGCAGCTTCGTTTTGACCTTCTTCTGCTTCGTTTCCGCTACGCTCTGCTGAATCCCTTTTTCAATTTGCTCCACCTCGGTACGAAGCTCGCGGGCCGACTTGCGGTAGGCGCCGCTTGCGAAAATCACCCGCTGCTCGACAAAGTCGGAAGTTGCGACGTAAATCTGGCGGTCGACCCGCTTGCGTTCAATGACGAGCTTTTCGATCCGCTCATCCGCTGTTTCTTTTTCTTTTGTAAAGACAATATCGAGATCGTAGTGCCGGTACTTCTTACCGGTGCCGGGAACCATATGAGCGTCAAATACAATCGTGACGCTCGTTCCCGTATAGGCCTGATACTCGGCCATCTTTTCAATGAGCAGGTCGCGCGCACTTTCCAGATCGGAGTCGGATAGAGCCTTCAGCTCCGGCCAGTCTCCGATGATGTTGTAGCCATCCACGAACAAGTACGCTTTTCGCATCGGTTATGCCTCCCCGGCTACCGTGCGCCGGCGGAATACTTCATACATCAGCAGCGATGCCGCGACCGATGCATTCAGCGAAGTAACCTTGCCGAGCAGAGGAATCTGCACGAGAAAATCACACTTTTCTTTGACGAGCCTGCTCATGCCGCGTCCTTCACTGCCGATCACAAGCCCGACCGGCATGTCGAGGTCGACGCTCCGGTAGTCCTCGCGTCCGGACGCGTCCGTTCCGACAAACCAGAGGCCGCGGTCCTTCAGCTCATCCATCGTTTTTGCCATGTTCGTCACGCGCACGACCGGTACGTATTCAATCGCACCGGCCGATGCTTTGGCAACCGTCGCTGTCAGGGCGGCTGCCCGGCGCTTTGGGATAATGACTCCGTGCGCACCGGATGCATCCGCTGTGCGGAGAATCGATCCGAGGTTGTGCGGGTCCTCCAGTTCATCCAACAGAAGAAAGAACGGTGCTTCGTTCTTTTTCTCCGCACGCTCAAACAGAGTCTCCATGTCGGCATATTCAAATGCGGCGAGAAACGCCAGCACCCCCTGATGAGCCTTTCCATTTCCGGCAATCTGCTCGATCTTCTGCTTCGGCACGTTCTGCAGCTGCACCTTTTTCTCCCGGCAGAGCTTCTGAATCTGGCTGATCTGTCCTTTTGCGGTATCTGCCACGAGTACTTTATGAACCGTACGGTCTCCCCGCAGGGCTTCCAGTACGGGGTTTCTTCCAATGACGTAATCGGTATCCTTCATGATGCTCCCTCCTTTCCTTCTGCAATTGTCAGGGCAGCAGCCGCAATTTCATCCAGCCGCTCGTCCTGTCCGGTCACGTACAAATAGCCGATGAGCGCCTCAAACGCCGTACTGCTTTGATAAACGGACCGTTCGGTATGTTTTGGAATCGTACCCGATTTGGCATTGCGCCCGCGGCGGACGACCGCTTCTTCCTGCTCCGTCAGCACATTTTGTTCATACAGTTTTTCCAGAATGCGCGACTGGGACTTCGCTGATACATAGGCTGTCGCTGCTTTATGAAGACGATTTGGCTTTACGCCGCCTTTAACGAGCAGCCGATAGCGGACGTAGGTTTCGAATACGCCGTCTCCCATGTAGGCGAGCGCCAGAGCATTCAGCTGCTCAGGCTCGCGGATCGTTTCATTCAGCTTCATGCGTCTCCCCGCTTCCAGCGAGTGCCCTGCGGTGTATCCTCTAACAAAATATGCTTTTCTTTTAATTCGTCCCGGATCTCATCTGCCCGGGCGAAATCGCGATCGTCTCTCGCCTGTTCACGCTCGGCTATCAGCGCCTCGACTTCTTCATCAAGCAGCTCTTCCGCTGTGCCCAGCTGCATGCCGAGCACGTATCCCATGTCGTCGAACTGCTGGAGAAACGCCTTCAGCACGGAGGTGTCTGTCTGCTTTTCCTGCAGGTACAGGTTCGCCTGGCGGACAAGGTCAAACAGAACGGCAACTGCATTGGCGCTGTTTAAATCATCATCCATCGCCTCGGTAAAACGTGATTCGTGCTCCGCGATCACCCGCTCCCACTTTTCTGTCTGCAGGCCGAGATCGGCTGCTGTCTCAAGGCGGTGCTGCACGTTCTGATACGTCGTTTTGATCCGCTCAAGCGAGGCGGCCGCCGTATGCAGCTGCTCGTCGCTGAAATTAATCGGGCTCCGGTAGTGCGCGTTTACGATAAAGAAGCGCACGACTTCCGGGTCAAATGTCCGGATGATGTCGTGAACGAGGATAAAGTTCCCGAGTGATTTGGACATCTTTTCGTTATCAATATTAATATAGCCGTTGTGAATCCAGTAGTTGGCCATCGGCTTTTCGTTCAGTGCTTCAGACTGGGCAATTTCATTCTCATGGTGCGGGAACGATAAATCCTGGCCGCCGGCGTGGATGTCGATCGTATCACCGAGATACTTCTTCACCATCGCCGAGCACTCAATGTGCCAGCCCGGGCGTCCTTCGCCCCATGGACTCGACCATGAAATTTCTCCCGGCTTTGCTGTTTTCCAGAGGACGAAATCGAGCGGATCCTCTTTTTTATCGCCAACGTCGACGCGGGCTCCTGCCTGCAGGTCGTCAATGGACTGATGCGAAAGCTTCCCGTAGCCGTCAAAGCGGCGAGTGCGGAAATAGACGTCTCCCTGAGATTCGTAGGCATAGCCTTTTTCAACGAGCTTATGGATAAACGTGATGATATCATCCATCGTATCTGTTACCCGCGGGTGCAGATCGGCTTTTTTGACGCCGAGTGCAGCTGTATCTTCATGGTACGCATCAATGAAACGTTCGGCGATCTCCATCACGTCGCCGCCGATTTCTTCCGCTGCTTTAATGATTTTATCGTCGACATCGGTAAAGTTGGATACGTACTGCACCTCGTAGCCCCGGTACTCAAAATAGCGGCGGACCATGTCGAACACGACAGCCGGGCGTGCATTGCCGATATGAATATAGTTGTAAACGGTCGGACCGCAGACGTACATTTTAATCTTGCCGGACTCGATCGGTTCAAACGTTTCTTTCTTTCGTGACAGGGTATTGTAAAGCTGAATCGCCATATGCTGGCTCACACCTTCCTTTTTTCTGCTTCCTCTTTTTCGTGCTTCAGCTCGCGCACTTCCCGCTTAAGCCGGATCATTTCTTTTTCCAGCTGCCTGAACTTATCTGCGACAGGGTCGGGCAGGTTGATATGGTCAAGATCATCATCCACCTTGATGCCGTCCTGGACGACAATCCGTCCCGGAATACCGACGACCGTTGAATTCGGCGGCACTTCCTTCAGTACAACGGAGCCGGCTCCGATCCGCGAGTGCTTTCCGATGCGCATTGATCCGAGCACTTTCGCACCGGAGGCGACGAGCACGTGATCCTCCAGCGTGGGGTGGCGCTTGCCTTTTTCCTTTCCGGTCCCGCCGAGCGTTACCCCTTGAAAAATGGTAACGCTGTCTCCAATTTCACACGTTTCCCCAATGACAACGCCCATCCCGTGGTCAATGAACAGGCGCTGGCCGATCGTCGCGCCGGGATGAATTTCAATTCCGGTAAAAAAACGACTGACCTGCGATAAAAAGCGGGCGAAAAAATACAGCTTCTTCTTCCAGAGCCAGTGCGCGGCACGGTGCGCCCAGACGGCATGCACACCGGAGTACGTCATGATTACTTCCAGCCTGTTGCGCGCGGCCGGGTCGCGCTCCAGGACGACATCGACATCATTTTTCAGCGTGGTAAACACCGGCATTCCCTCCTCTCGCTACTTGCACTTCAGGCTGCATGCGCCTGTTAATCGGTACGGCGTGCGGCCGTCTTTCTCTGTCCAGACGATCATCTGATCCTCCGATGAAAAAAAGCGTCTTTGTGCCGCATTGGCACAGAGACGCTTTGTAAAAGCGCGGTTCCACTCTGCTTGAAGGCACGGATGCCTCCCGCTTTTTTCCGCTTCGACCGTTGACGGTGATCCGGGTGCATTTCCAAACTGACGGCCTGATCCGCTTCCAGCCGCGGCGGATCTCTCTGGGAAAGCGTCTGTTTGTACTTCGTCCGGGGACGGTCTTGTTTAATTATGCATCTGCCAGCAGCGTGTCGAGGCGCTTCAGCACCTTGTCACGGCCGAGCAGAACGATCGTTTTTGGTAAATCGGGTCCGTGCATCTGGCCTGTAACAGCCACGCGCACCGGCATAAACAGCTTCTTGCCTTTATGCCCGGTTTCCTTCTGCACTTCCTTCAATGCGGCTTTGACAGCATCCGGCTCCCACGTAAGTTCTTTCACCTTCGTCCGGAATGCATCAAGAACCTCCGGCACCTGCTCTTCATCGAGCACAGCCTTTGCGTCTTCATTATAATCGATCTGTTCCTTAAAGAACAACTCTGTAAGCTCTACAATTTGCGCACCGTAGCTCATTTTTTCCTGATGAAGCGTAATCAGATCATATGCCCAGTGGCGCTGCTGCTCGCTCATGTTTTCCGGCAGCCGTCCTGCTTTGACGAGATGCGGGAGCGACATCCAGACGACGCGGTCAGGATCTGCCTGCTTCATATACTGGTTGTTCATCCACTCCAGCTTTTGTGTATCAAACACTGCCGGGGCCTTGATCACCCGGTCGAGACGGAACTGTTCTGCAAGTTCCTTCAGCGACAGCATTTCCTCTTCGCCGCCTGGAGACCAGCCGAGCAGGGCGATAAAGTTCACGATCGCCTCCGGCATGTAGCCAAGCTCCCGATACTGTTCCACAAACTGAATGATCGACTCGTCACGCTTGCTCATCTTTTGACGATCCTGGTTCAAAATGAGCGACGCATGGCCAAACACCGGCGTTTCAAATCCGAGCGCTTCATACAGCAGCACCTGGTTCGGTGTATTCGACAAATGTTCTTCACCGCGGATAACGTGTGAGATTTTCATCAGGTGGTCGTCGATCGTTACCGCAAAATTGTACGTTGGAATGCCATCCTGGCGCACGATAACAAAGTCTCCGATTCCGTTCGAGTCAAACGTCACGTCGCCGCGGACTTCATCCTGTACGACGATTTCCTGGTCGGACGGTACAAGAAAACGGACGACAGGCTTCCGTCCTTCAGCTTCGTATGCCCGCTTCTGTTCGTCAGTAAGGTTGCGGTCGCGGCCGCTGTACATTGGTGTCTCTCCACGGGCGCGCTGCTCTTCCCGCTCTTTTTCAAGCTCCTCCTGCGTCATATAGCAGTGGTAGGCTTTCCCTGATTCCAGCAGCTGGTCCACGTAGGTTTGATACAGCTCCAGACGGTCCATGCTTTTATAAGGACCGTATTCTCCGCCTTTATCGACGCTTTCGTCCCAGTCGATGCCGAGCCACTTCAGGCTTTCCATCAGTTTTTCAGTGGCCGTATCCACGTTTCGTGCCTGATCGGTATCTTCAATCCGGAGAACGAATGTGCCTCCGTGATGGCGTGCAAATAAGTAGTTGAACAATGCCGAGCGTGCCCCTCCAATATGGAGGTGACCGGTCGGACTCGGTGCAAACCGCACGCGGATGTCGTTGCTCATATCCGTGATCCCTTCCTCTCTCAATAGCATCTTTTCCTATTTTATCATGCCTGGCATCAGGCTTTAACCCTTTTCGGGTACAAGCAGGATTACCGCCTGGGAGGCAATGCCCTCTCCGCGTCCGGTAAATCCGAGCTTTTCTGTCGTCGTCGCTTTCACGTTTACTTGGCCTGGATCTGCTTCAAGCAGTTCCGCAATTCGTGCCTGCATCTGCGGCACGTACGGAGCCATCTTCGGCTTCTCGGCCATGATGGTACAGTCGAGGTTGCCGAGCCGGTAGCCGTGCCGCTTAATGATCCCCCATACGTGCCGGAGCAGCTCCGCTGAATCCGCTCCTTCAAAGGCCGGGTCCGTATCCGGAAAATGGCGGCCAATATCTCCTTCCGCAACTGCTCCAAGAGCCGCATCTGCTACGGTGTGGAGCAGCACGTCGGCGTCCGAGTGTCCGGCCAGTCCTTTTTCATAGGGAATGTCAATGCCGCCTAAGATAAGCGGGCGCCCCTCTGTAAGCTGGTGTACGTCAAATCCTTGTCCAATCCTCATTCCAACGCTTCCTTTCGATAACGGATGACCGCCTCAGCAAAGACGAGGTCTTCCGGAGTCGTCACTTTAAAGTTTTCGTAATCACCTTCCACAATCGCCACGCTGCCGCCGTTGCGCTCAACAAGGCTTGCATCATCCGTGCCGATCCATTCTCCATCTTCTGCAGCCTGGTGAGCATCCAGTATCACCTCGTAGCGAAATGCCTGCGGCGTCTGAGCGCCCCAGAGCAGAGAGCGGTCGGTCGTCTTTTCAATGATGCCGTCTCGCACTTCCTTTACGGTGTCTTTTACCTTTACGGCCAGAATTGCCGCGCCGTGCTCAGCTGTGCGAACAGCAAGCCGGTGCAGCTGCTCCTGCCTGACGAACGGACGGGCGGCATCGTGAATAAACACCAGACCAGATCCGTCACCGGACTCTGCGCCTGCGCGGATGCCGGCACGAACGCTGTCCTGCCGCTCCTTGCCGCCCTCCACGTAGCGAATCGGCGTCAAGCCGTGCCACGAGCTCAGCATGCGGCGGATGTCCGCTTCCTCCTGCTTGTTAATGACGAGCAGGATTTCCGTGCACAGCGAATCCTCCTCAAACACACGAAGCGTGTGCAGGAGAAGGGGGTCGCCGGCTATACTCAGAAACTGTTTGTTTCGTCCTGCCTGCATGCGCCGGCCCTGGCCGGCAGCAAGCAGTACGGTCTGGTACGTTTGCATCTGCATCTTCCTTCTTCAAACTCAGTCTAGGTTCAGAGGGCCTTTTCCACCGGCTTCGGCTTGGCAAAAATCATGCGTCCGGCTGACGTCTGCAGCACGCTGGTAACGATGACCTCTATTGTTTCGCCGATGTGGTTCCGGCCGCCTTCCACGACGATCATCGTGCCGTCATCAAGATAGGCAATGCCCTGATTCTGCTCTTTGCCATCCTTGATCACCTGCACCGGCATTTCTTCACCAGGCAGGACGACCGGCTTGACGGCGTTGGCAAGATCGTTAATGTTCAGCACCGCGACACCCTGCAGGTCGCATACTTTGTTCAGGTTGAAGTCATTGGTAACGACAAAGCCGTCCAGCAGCTTCGCCAGTTTAACGAGCTTGCTGTCCACTTCCTGAATATCGTCAAAGTCGCCCTCGTAAATCTCTACTTCCACGTCGAGCTCTTTTTGCATTTTGTTTAAAATATCCAGCCCGCGCCGGCCGCGGTTCCGCTTCAGCACGTCCGAAGAATCAGCGATGTGCTGCAGCTCTTCCAGTACAAACTCAGGTACAAGCAGCGTTCCTTCGAGAAAGCCGGTGCTGCAGATATCTGCAATTCTTCCATCAATAATGACGCTCGTATCGAGGATTTTCAACCGGTAGCGGTTTGCTTGTTCCTCCGCATTATCTTCCAGCTTCTTCTCACTCTTATTCTGCGCCGTGCGCCCGAGTGTAAACAGGCCCATGAGCTCCTCGCGCTTCTGGAACCCGATCCGCGCACCGAGATACCCCATAAAGAGCGTCAGGAGAATTGGCACAACAGAGCTTACGATCGGAATTTCCAGGCTGATCAGCGCCACGGTGATCAAGTAGGCAAGACCCAGTCCTACAAACAGGCCCATCGATCCAAACAACAGATCTGTCACGGGATATTTCATCAGGGATTCTTCAACATACCGAATGGAGTGGACGATGTTATCGGTGAACCAATAAAGAGAAGAAAAGAGAATGATTGCACCTAGCAGAGACCCGAATAACGCGCCTGTTGACCATTCCGGCAGCTGTTCAAACGGCAGGCTTGCAATTAAGTCCGGCATAAACAAATAACCGAGCACCCCGCCGATAAACACGATCACCAGCTGTACTATTTTATGCAGCATGTTATCACCTCCTTATCATCAATATAGACAAAAACATCTCCGCTGAACCAAAAGCGGACCGTTTCACAACTATTTACATATTTTACCCGTTAAATGTGCCTGTCGATGAACAGCTGCTCCTGCAGCCTAGTTAATCCGTCCTTAATCTTTTTCGCCCGCGCTTCCCCGATGCCATCCACGTCATCCAGCTCCTCCTGTGAGGCCCGCGTAATGTGCGGAAGCTGTTCAAACCGGCTGATCAGGTTTTCAATAACCATCACCGGCAGCCGCGGAATTTTGCTTAAAACCCGGTATCCTCTCGGAGCAATTGGATATTCAGACAGATTGACGATTTTGCTGTAGCCGAGCAGCTTCACGATGACGTTATCATCGAGCAGCTCTTCGTTGCTCAGCCGCTTCAGCTTGCGCAGCGTTTCCTTCGGGCTGTAGTCGGCTTCCTTCATGTAGTCCTTGATTAGAAGCAGTGCCTCCTGCTCGGTGTTCATGACAAGCTCCTCGAGCTGCATCGAGATCAGTCTTCCTTCATCACCGAGCTCGTTGACGTAGTTTAAAATTTCTCCCTTGATGCGAAGCACCATCTCGATCCGGTGCATCACCTGCGAAACCTCCGAAAACGTTACAAGCTCCTCAAACTCCAACGCCCCTAAATTCGTGATGCTCTGATCCAGGACGGACTGATATTTCTCCAGCGTTTGAATGGCCTGATTCGCTTTAGTGAGGATCACGCCGATATCCTTGAGCGCATAGCGGTAGGCACCCTGGTAGAGCGTGATGACGTTCCGGCGTTGGGAAATCGAGATGACGAGGTTCCCGGTCTGCCGGGCTACCCGCTGTGCTGTCCGGTGACGAATCCCCGTTTCGGTAGAATCAATCGTATTATCCGGCACAAGCTGGGTGTTGGCATAGAGAATGCGGCTCCCGTCCTCGCTCAAAATAATCGCTCCGTCCATCTTGGCCAGCTCATACAAGTAGGCCGGTGAAAAATCGGTGTTGATGAAAAAGCCGCCGTCGACAATGTTCATCATCTCATTATTGTATCCGAGGACGATGAGTCCGCCGGTGCCTGCCCGGAGCACGTTATCAATGCCTTCCCGGAGCTTCGTACCCGGCGCGACGAGCCTGAGTACATCGTTTATAAAGTTTTCGTCATAGCTCGAACGATGGTGTTCCACGCGTCTTCCCTCCTAACGTCACTTCCAGCGCCTCGCTTACCGTGCGGACACCGGTTACCTGTATGCTGCTCGGGGGCTCCCATCCTTCCAGGCATTTCGCCGGGACGATCACCCTCGTAAATCCAAGCTTGGCCGCTTCCTGAACACGCTGTTCAATCCGGGAGACACGGCGGACTTCGCCGGTTAGTCCCACTTCCCCGATGATGACATCTCCCGGCTCGGTCGGTACATCCCGGAAGCTTGATGCAATCGCGACGGTGATCGCGAGGTCGATCGACGGCTCATCCAGCTTGACGCCGCCTGCCACTTTAATATACGCATCCTGGTTCTGCAGCATCATGCCGACCCGCTTTTCCAGTACGGCCATAATCAGCGAAATCCGGTTATGGTCCACGCCTGTCGCCATCCGCCGAGGATTTCCAAAGCTTGTTGGAGAAATGAGCGACTGAATTTCTACGAGAACCGTTCGCGTGCCCTCCATCGAGGCGACAACAGCAGAGCCTGCAGCTCCGGCCGACCGCTCTTCGAGAAAGATTTCAGAAGGATTCAGCACCTCTTCCAGTCCGCTTTCTTTCATCTCAAAAATACCGATTTCATTCGTTGAACCGAACCGGTTTTTTACGGCCCTTAAAATACGGTACGTATGATGCTGCTCTCCTTCAAAATACAGCACCGTATCGACCATGTGCTCGAGTATACGAGGTCCGGCAATGGCTCCCTGCTTCGTCACGTGGCCGACGAGAAAGATGGCAATCCCCTTCGTTTTGGCAATACGCATAAAGGATGACGTACATTCCCGCACCTGCGAGACGCTCCCCGGTGCACTCGTCACATCCTCTAAATGAACCGTTTGAATGGAGTCAATGATCACAAGAGCCGGCTCCATTTCCTCGATGACACGTTCAATGACCTGCACGTCCGTTTCAGCGAGAACGAGCAGTTCATCCTCCTCGATTCCAAGACGATCTGCCCGCAGCTTCGTCTGCCTGACAGATTCTTCTCCCGATATGTACAAAACGCGTTTCTTATGAGAGGCAAGCATAGCCGACACCTGCAGCAGCAGCGTCGATTTCCCGATTCCCGGATCCCCGCCGACAAGCACCAGAGACCCCGGTACAATTCCGCCGCCCAGCACCCGGTTCAACTCGTCAATGTGAGTGCTGCTGCGCGCTTCTTCCCGGCGTTCGATCTTCGTGATTGGCTCAGGCTTTACTTTTCTCGGCCCGTCAGACGTCACAAATCCGCGCCGCTTCGTTTTCGGCGCTGCTTCCATTTCTTCCACGAGCGTATTCCACTGCTGACAGCCCGGACATTTTCCCATCCATTTTGTAGATTCATACCCGCATTCCTGACAAACAAATTTCGTCTTCTGCTTGGCCATATGTGTCCTCCTTTGCCGTTTTATCTCCTGCCCTTTATTTTAGCATGAAATCAGGCGTGAGCGCGCCTCTCACGCCTAAAAAGCCGGTATATCCCTGTTTTTAACCCGCAGCAGCCGCTACGGGTTAAAGGTCGTTTCTTTTTTCCGCTTCGGCCTCTTTTTACGCGGGAAGGCCGTCAGTTCAATCAGCACATACAAAACGAGGACAATGATATAAAAATTAATCCCAAATCCGGCGGCAGATACGAACAGTCTGTAAATGAAAAGTCCTGCAACGAAAGCTGCGGCCAGTGCTAAAAGTGAAAGCTGGAGTCGCTGAATCACGAAAATCCCCTTTCCCAGGCTGTGGCTTCTCTATAGTTTCTCCTTCGACACACCGCCCGGCGCTTCCTGCCGCTGCTAAAAAACGGTAAAAAAGATGCCCCGGATTCCGGTCCGGGACATCGTTCTCGTATAGAGATTTTACACCGTTTCTTCTGCTTCGGCAGTCGTTACGTAAAACTCACCGTCGCGAATACCGAGCTTTACTTTTTTCCCTTTCGAGATGTTGCCTTTCAGCAGCTCCTCGGAGAGGCGGTCTTCCACTTCTTTTTGAAGGGCCCGGCGGAGCGGTCTCGCTCCATATTCCGGATCGAAGCCTTCGTCAGCGATTTTCGCCTTCGCTGCGTCCGTCAGCTCAAACTCAATGCCCTGCTCTTTAAGACGCTTTTTCAGTGCATCAGCCATGAGCGTCACGATCTGCTTAATGTGCTGCTTCTCAAGCGAATGGAAGACGATGATTTCGTCGATCCGGTTCAGGAACTCTGGACGGAACGACTTTTTAAGCTCGCCCATCACTTTGCCCTTCATGTCCTGGTACTTTTCGCTTTCCTTTTGAGCCGTAAAGCCAAGGCTCTTCTCCTGGCGCAGCACGCTTGCTCCGACGTTGGACGTCATGATGATCGCCGTATTACGGAAGTCCACGCGCCGCCCTTTGGAGTCTGTAAGGAACCCGTCTTCAAGCACCTGAAGCAGAATGTTAAAGACTTCCGGGTGTGCCTTCTCGATCTCGTCCAACAGAATAACGGAGTACGGCTTGCGGCGGATCTTCTCTGTCAGCTGGCCGCCTTCTTCATGGCCGACATACCCTGGAGGTGAACCGACAAGACGGCTCGTCGTATGCTTCTCCATGTATTCGGACATATCGATTCGCACGATCGCATCCTCGTCACCGAAGAGGGATTCGGCGACAGCACGGGCGAGCTCCGTTTTACCGACACCGGTCGGTCCAAGGAAAATAAAGGAGCCGATCGGTCGCTTCGGATCTTTCAGGCCGGCACGGGCGCGGCGTACCGCTTTGGATACGGCCGTAACTGCTTCATCCTGACCAATAACACGTCCGTGAAGAATTTCTTCCATGCGCAGCAGACGGTCCGTCTCTTCCTCTGCCAGCTTGCTCACCGGAATCCCGGTCCAGGTAGCTACGACGGAAGCAATATCCTCGGTTGTTACTTCCGAATTTTCCTGCCCTTGCTTTTCTTTCCATTTATCCTTCAAAGACTCCAGCTCTTCGCGCAGCTTCTGCTCATTGTCGCGCAGCGAGGCTGCTTTTTCGAACTCCTGGCTTTGCACGGCTGCATCCTTTTCCTTGCGAAGCTCCTCCATCTCCTGCTCTTTCTCCTTCAGGTTCGGCGGAGCGGTGTACGAACGCAGGCGCACTTTGGATCCCGCTTCATCGATCAGGTCAATTGCTTTGTCCGGAAGGAAGCGGTCGGAAATGTAGCGGTCCGACAGCGTGACTGCAGAATCAATGGCCTCATCGGTGATTTTGACACGATGGTGGGCTTCATAGCGGTCACGAAGACCGGATAGAATCTGCTTCGATTCTTCCACCGTCGGCTCGTTTACTTGAATCGGCTGGAAACGGCGCTCAAGCGCAGAGTCCTTTTCAATATATTTACGGTACTCATCCAGTGTCGTCGCACCGATACACTGCAGCTCACCGCGTGCCAGCGACGGTTTCAGAATATTGGAGGCATCAATCGCGCCTTCTGCGCCGCCTGCCCCGATCAGCGTATGAAGCTCATCGATAAACAGGATGACGTTTCCGGCCTGACGGATTTCCTCCATCACTTTTTTCAGGCGGTCCTCAAATTCACCTCGGTATTTCGTTCCGGCTACAACCGTTCCCATATCGAGCGTCATAACCCGCTTGTTACGGAGAATCTCCGGCACTTCATTATTGACGATCTGCTGCGCCAGTCCTTCAGCGATTGCTGTTTTACCAACACCCGGCTCCCCAATGAGCACCGGATTGTTCTTGGTGCGGCGGCTGAGGATCTGAATGACGCGCTCTATTTCTTTTGACCGCCCAATAACCGGGTCGATCTGCTCCTCTTTAGCAATGGCCGTTAAGTCACGGGCGAGACCGTCAAGCGTCGGCGTGCTTGCATTTGCTGCTCCGGAGGTTGCCTGCTGCTGCTGATTGTTTGCCTCGCTGCTTCCAAGCAGCTGCAGTACCTGCTGTCGGGCTTTGTTCAGGCTGACCCCGAGGTTATTAAGCACTCTCGCTGCCACACCTTCTCCTTCACGAATAAGGCCGAGCAGGATGTGCTCTGTACCGACATAGGAATGACCAAGCTTTCGTGCCTCATCCATAGACAGCTCAATGACTTTCTTCGCTCGCGGAGTGTAATGAATCTGCTTTGTTACTTCTTCTCCGCGGCCGATCAGGTTTTCCACTTCAGTCTGAATTTTTTCAGCACCGAGGCCGAGGCCGGTCAGCGCTTTTGCTGCGATTCCTTCCCCTTCCCGAACCAGACCGAGTAAAATATGCTCTGTTCCTATATTGCTGTGGCCGAGACGCGCTGCTTCTTCCTGCGCTAAGGCCAATACCTTCTGGGCTCTTTCCGTAAATCGTCCAAACATCATCTACTTGCACCTCCATCATTATTATCTGTCTCTTCTTCCATCTGCAGCCGTTCCCGAATGAGAGAGGCTCGGCGCTGGTCACGCTCGGAAGCGGAGAGCGCTGCCCCTGCATACTGCTGCAGAAAGCCGGGCTGCGTCATCACCATCAGCTCGTTTAAAATGCTTCCCTTTACTTGCTCAATAATACCCATATCGATGCCGAGCCGTACGTCCGACAATCGTTCCATCGCTTCTTTCGTTTCCATCGTGCGGCTGTAGAGCAGGGCTCCGTAGGAACGGTATATCCTGTCCTCCAGCTTCAGCAGCGAGTTCTGCGCCAGCTGTTCACGTGCTGCACGCTCATGCTGAATCATCTGGGAAACGACGCTGCTGAGGTCCTTAATGATTTCTTCTTCTCCCTGTCCGAGCGTCGTCTGATTGGAAATTTGATACAAATTACCGAGCGCTTCACTGCCCTCGCCGTAAATTCCTCGTACGACGAGTCCCAGCTGATTAATCGCAGGCAAAATCCGGTTCAGCTGGTTCGTCAGCACGAGCGCCGGAAGATGCATCATAACCGATGAACGAAGCCCGGTGCCAACATTGGTTGGACAGGAAGTCAAATACCCTCTTCGTTCATCAAAGGCGAAATCAAGCTCTTCTTCAAGCCAGTCGTCTATCAGTTCCGCATGCTTTAACCCTTCTTCCAGCTGAAATCCGGAGAGCAGACATTGGATGCGGAAATGATCCTCTTCATTGACCATCACACTGATCGATTCATCCTCACTCAGCAGCAGACCGCGCCCGGCGGCTTCGCCTGTCAGATTCGGACTCATTAAATGCTTTTCCACGAGCACGCGCTTCTGATTATCACTCAGATCTTCCATTCGCAGCAGAGAAAACGGCCCGAACGGATCGCGGTTTGTTTCGTGGCAGACAGCACTCGTCTGTTCCAAAATCGACCGCAGCTGCTCTTCCTTTGCCACAATCGGAAATGGAACGTCCGCGAGATTTCGCGCCAGACGGACTCTGCTGCTGATCGCGATGTCCGCCTCCGGTCCCTCGTTTTTCATCCAGGGACTGATCGCATCATTCATAAAAGACTGAAGCGTCATGATGCATCACCTCCCTTTTTCTGAACGGTTTCCTCCAGGCTGCGGATTTTATCCCGTGTCTCTGCCGCCTGTTCGAATTCCTCTGCCTCAATTTGTTCCTGCATCTGCTGTTTCAGTGTCTCAATCTCCCGGTAAACGTGCATGTCCTTCCCTCTGCGCTTTGGAATTTTTCCGCCGTGTGCAGAATTGCCTCCATGGATGCGCTTAAGTACTGGATCGAGTTTCTTGTCGAAGTACTGGTAACAGTCCGCACAGCCAAATCGGCCAATGTCAGCGAACTGCTTATACGTCATGCCGCATGACTCACATCGCAGCTGCGGCCGCGGTTTCTGCGTGGAGCGCTGCTTGGCAGTCTGGGAAAAAGGCTGGTTCGCATCAAGCAGTCCCGACAGAAGCTGATGAATCGAAAAGCTTTTGCCGCCAGGCAGATACTCACCCTTATCCTTGGCACATACCTCACAAATATGAAATTCGGTTTTTTCCCCGTTTATAATTTTCGTAAAATGAAGGGATGCTTCGCGTTCCCCGCACTCTTGACAAAGCATGCAGATCCCTCCTTCACAGGTTCGATAATTTATACTTTAACGTTCTGATTAATGCCACCATCAGCTTCGCACGAAGCTGGTCGCGTGCAGGAAGCGGAACTGTGAGCACTTCCCGGTCCATGACGGCCTTCATCAGCTTTGCCTCCCGTCCTGTGACGGCTTCCTCTTCTTCCAGCCGGCCAATAATCCCCTCGGCTGCCTGCTGGCTGAGCTGAGTGCCGATTAATTCAATCAGCCTGTCATATAAGTCAACGTGATCGGTCAGTTCCACCTTAATGATTCGGATGTAGCCTCCTCCTCCGCGTTTGCTTTCCACGACGTACCCTTTTTCCTCGGTAAAGCGCGTACGGATCACGTAATTAATTTGGGAGGGGACACAGTCGAACTGGTCGGCCAGCTCACTACGTTTAACTTCAATTAAAGCCTGCTCATTTCCTTCTATTATCTGCTTTAAATACTTCTCAATTACATCTGAAATATTCCTCATGGCATCATCCCTCTCTTTCGTGCCAGGCAGACACCCGGTGATATATGCACACTATCTGACTTTGACTATATTTGACTATAATTATATAAAAGAACCGTCTAAAACACAACTAAGACGTTCAGACAAACATGCAGCCACCGTCGGATGGATGAAGCCGTTTCTTTCTATTCCACATTCAGTCGCTTATTAATCGTCGTTTTTAACGTTTGGATTGGATTGATAGGAAGCTGCGCCGTAAGGCATCGAATGGCGCGAGCCAAGCGTTTTTTATAAAAAATCGTAATAAGGGAATTGACGAGGTCCACGCAAGATGTGACCGGCTTTAACAAAAGAAAAAGAACAGGATCTGGAGCACAATGCGCTGATTATCTGGCATCATGGTACGAAGAAAAATCGAAGAACGCAAAAAAAGAGGGTGCCGCCCGGGAACCAGGGTCTGGTTCCGGGAGACACCCTCCGG